>NZ_JADEXD010000012.1 GCF_015207285.1 Tychonema sp. LEGE 07203
AAGAGACAGGATGGGGAGATGGGCAGATGGGGAGATGGGCAGATGGGGAGTCGGAAAAATTTTTAAGCTTGACTTCTCGGCTCGATATCGATCGGTTAAATCGGTGAAATCCACTAGATAATTCGTTGCTGAACTTCCTTCGCAGGCGATCGCCTGCGACAAATTCACCGCACTAGGTTAAGATAAGTGAAGGTGACACTCATTTTAGACAGAGCCGGTGATTTGCACTGCGCTCTTAGCTTGCAAATCTTAGGTGCAGAAAATAATTAATGCTAGATCAATTTCTTGACGCTGCCCCCAATTTGGGAGCTGACACTTTTTTATTATTGTTAGTGTTAGTGGCTTTGGAGGCTGTACTTTCCGCTGACAACGCGATCGCCCTGGCGTCTATTGCTAAAGGTTTGGAAAGTCCCAAGGTACAGCAACAGGCTCTCAATATCGGTTTGATAATTGCTTTTGTACTGCGAATTTTACTAATTTTCATAGCGACTTGGGTGCTCAAGTTCTGGCAGTTTGAACTGCTGGGAGCACTCTACCTGCTGTGGCTAGTTTTCCAGCACTTTTCCTCAGAACCTGGCTCTGACGGAGAACATCACGGGCCGAGATTTTCGTCTCTGTGGCAAGCAATTCCAGTGATTTGTCTGACGGATTTAGCATTTTCTTTGGATAGCGTTACTACTGCGATCGCAATTTCTGACGAAACTTGGCTCGTGGTGACAGGTGCCACAATAGGAATTATCACCCTGCGATTTATGGCGGGGTTGTTCATCCGCTGGCTCGACGAGTTCGTACACTTAGAAGATGCTGGCTACATTACAGTTGGCTTGGTGGGAATGCGATTGTTGCTGAGAGTAGTTAACGAGGATTTAGTACCTCCGCAGTGGTTGTTAATTACCAGTATCACCGCGCTATTTGTGTGGGGATTTTCTAAGCGCACTCCCGAGGCGTTGGAGATTGCAGAATCTCAGACAACAGCTCTCAATCAGCCGGATTCAGAAGTCGCACTGCCGGAATCGCCAGCACAGAAGTCCGAAGTTTAACATACAGCATATTCTATGTATAGCGGTTCTCCTTGATGTGAGGTACTTTTTTTCGATCGGGCATCTATCGCCCGATCGCTTTTGCGTACTTCACAACGCTTGAAAACCGATATAGATATAGAAACCGGGTTTTTTAGAGGGTTCGGCTTGTCAACGGATGGGAGATCGGTAAACCCCGTTTCTGGGAGCGGCTGTAACGCATTTAAATTCTATATGCTGCGAGCAGTTTGACCGATAATTTAAATGCCGCGACATCTTGCAGCAACAAAGAATATACTGTATTACCTGCGATCGACCATTATACCCCTAGGGGCAGCTTCGCGGCCGAGGATCACGCTAGCGCCATCCAAAAGAGTACCACCAAAGTCAGACTCATCGCACCCACCAGATGATCGAACTCCTCAGCTACCCGCGGCAGTGCGATCGCTAACCGTTTAATCACTAAAACATAAATCAGCCAACCAATAGCGATCGTCGCCAGTGCTTTAATGATTGTATCAATTTTATAAGCATCTAAATACACTACATTTGCGATAATTAGCCCGCTAATTAAAAGTGCGATCGCCGGCCACAAGCCAGGCTGGACTTTCTGTTTTTCTCCACGCGGGAGAAAGATAAATTTGGCGAAGGATATAGCTGTACCAACGGCGGCAATCTTCATCGGGATTACCTGCCAAGGTACTAGATTTTTGATCGTCAAGGCTTTGGCCCCAAATCCTACCAAAAAGGGAAAGCCAGAAATCGACAGGCTGGCGATAACTAAGGCAATCCAAAGGTTAGGATCTATGGGTTTATATTGCAGTTCTTTGAGGTTCCGACTTGGTAAAGAACCTGAAATTAAAAATAGAGTTGATTTAACCAAACCGTGAGCCAGCGCATAAAATCCCCCCACTGCCGGTGCCGCCAAGACAAACCCTAACTGCGAAATTGTGTGAAAAGCCAACATCCGTTTTGTATCTTTTTCAAAGACGGCATAGCAGATTCCCATGAAAGCCGTCGCTACGCCCAAAATCCTGACGATATGATTGATATCATCGGAAATCAAAGCACAGCGCAACAGCGGTAAAATACTAGCTTTGATGACAATTCCTGATAGCAATGCTGAGACTGGGGTTTCTGATTCTGAGTGAGTTAGCGGCAGCCACAATCCCGAAACAAAAATCCCTCCTTTAATCAACAATCCTAGAAATATCAGGGCTAAAGCTTCTGGCGGCGCACCCTTTAAACCCTCAAAACCAAAGGAATTATGAGTTTGATAGACTAGCACAGCGCCCACCATATAAAATAGCATGGCGGTGTTGGTGATAAATAGATAGCGCAAACCTACCCAAAGCGAGCGATCGGTGCGAGGATAGGCAATCAACAGAAAAGCAGCAATCCCGCTGACTTCTAAGGCGACATATAAACTGACAAAATCTGCACAGACAAAGGGAGCATTTATGCTGCCGTGCAAAATAATCATCATAGAGTAAAAGAAAGCTGTTTTACTGCTGTACCAACAGTAGAAAATTACCGCAGCAGTTACTAGAGCATTTGTCAAGATAAAGTAGGCGCTTAAATTGTCTGCGACTAATTCTACGCCGAAATTATCTAGTAATTTTAGTGTTAAGGGCGAACTCTCTCGAAAGAGCAGCAGCGCATAGCCTGCCGAAACAAAGGTAGCAGCCAAGGCGAGATATTTGTCAAGCTTGGGAATGAGAGCAATCACAAACCCGATAAAAAATGGTAGTGTCAGCCAAACGATCGTCAGGATATTCATTGATGGGTGTCGCGGCGTGTTATTTTTTTCAATTCAAAGTCCTAGAATCCATCACAACAAGCCGCGATAGTGAATAAAAACCAACAAGACTGCCCAGGAGCCCAAGGCAACTTTTAAAGCCACCAAAATGTTTAGCAAAGGAAGCACTCCACCGCTAACTAATGCCCCAAACTCTCCATGCGGCAACTCGAATCCGCACAAAAGGATCGCTGACAGGGCAATAAAAACTAGCACCGAAATCTTCTCCCATGTAGCCGCGTGCCACCGTTCATAAATCCGCTGCATCCACTCGGATGATGAAGTAATTGCCACCAAGCCGATCGCCGTTCCCCCCGCTACACCCGCGGCAAAACCGCCACCGGGACTCAAATGCCCCCGCAGTGACAGTTCAATACTCACTAAAGCCGAAATAGTCGCTCCTAAACGAGATAAAATAATAGATGGTTGATCGGTAAACTGATAAATTGTGCAGGACGGGTTTTCTGTCGCCAACAGAAATTTAGCTCCCATAATGGCGATCGTAAATACCACCACTTCAAAAATCGTGTCATACAGCCGATTTCGGAAAATTATCGCCGACACGGCATTCGGAATCCCACTATCTTTGACAAGCAATTCTACTATTGCCAAACCAGATAAACCTGACGTTGGATTTGCAAAAAACAGCATTTTGATGTAAAGCAATATCCCCGCCGCAACGTAAACCCATTTCATTGATAATCCTCCCATGAACCTGAAGCAAGTTTATAATCTAGACTCGTATTTATTGATGAAATTTCCGGCTGCATGATGTCATACAACCGTTGGATTCTCGTGACAGTTAGATAATGTTTTGTTTCTGCCCCCCCCGCGGCATCACTATCTAGGACAGGCACACAAGTTGCATGAATTTCTTTCTCCATCAGGGCGCGGTGTAAAGCCTCCAAACTTGTAAAAGGTACTACCTCAATGCGGAGATAATACTTGCTAAAAATTCTGCGAAAATCCTTCATCAAGGAGTTAAAATCGCGGGGACTTTCTACCGTCAACACTACTTTCAAAACATCGCCCCGAGACTCGACTTTCTCCTCTTCCAACACGCCCAAACGCATCACCAAGGACGATCGCACCGCCACCGCATAAAGCGTGATTGCCAGCATCGTACCCATCAATGCTTCTGTCAAAGCCACATCCGCAGCCCCAAAAACTGAATATATCAATACTGCGATCGCACCTAATATGCCGCGAATGACTAGGGCGTGGTAGGGATTCACCTGAACTACTACCATGCAAGCAGCCAAGGGCAACAGTGCAGTTAAGATATAAATGTAGCTATCATCATTCATAATGTCTTCGGTGGAAACTCCGTCTGATTTTCTTCCCCGTCACTGGAACAGTGTGCAAAAACATACCCCAGCATTGTATTCCAGATTGCTAAGGAAATAATTGCCAAAATTAGCAATGGCCATTCATCGGGTATTTGTAGCAGCAGCGCTACCAGAAGCAGCATCGAACCCAAGGTATCGGCAACGGAAAGACTGTGTAACTTAAATAATACCGATCGCTTGCTCAGTAAGTGAGAAGTTCCCCAGAACCAGAAGAATACTCCTAAAACCATCAAGAAATAACTCAAAATATCAATCATAGGTCGTCCAGCCGTTTTATTACATGGGCCAGCAGCATTAATCCCGCATTTCCTACAGTGAGGATAATCGCCCCCACCACACCAATCATCCAATCGTCGCGCAAGACAGATATGAACAAAGTCATAATTCCTGCCTTTGAGGAAATACTAGCCAAAGCCAGCATTTTCTGCCAAATATTATCATCCTTCCATGCCTCGTACATGGGGATGAGCATAGCTGCAATCATAGCAATTAGGACCAAGTTCATGGCTTTTTCCTCGGCAGAACCCTGTGGACTTCATAGCTGCCTGCGTGGTTGTGTCTGACAACAATTGTCTTTGGGGTAAATGTTATCACAAATACATCCAGAAATATCATGATCGGCGACCTTTTGAGTTTTACCCGTTCCAGGATGATGTCTTCTTCGTTGTGGGGACGGATAATTATTTCAAAGGCTTCAATGTATGCTACCGGAATCGCAATCAGGATTTTTTTGATCATCCTCAGCCAATCCTTAAACCTTTCCGGGGATGTGTATCCGCGAGGCAGGAGAAATGCAATCACCACACCGATGATGATATTTACTAGACTCAGATCGGAAGTTAGCAAGAACCAAATTGTCAATCGTAATATCAAAGATCCAATCATGCTAATGCCATCCAAAAGAGTACGATCAAACTTAGAGTCATGACACCGATCAGATGATCGAACTGCTCGGCTACCCGCGGTAGAGCAATTGCTAACCGTTTAATCACTAAAACATAAATCAGCCAACCAATACCGATCGCCCCCAGTGCTTTGATTGTGTTCTCAATCGTGTAAGCATCTAGGTACACCGCATTTGCTATAATTAGCCCGCTAATTAAAAGTATGACTGCTTGCCACAAACCGATTTTGATTTCTTGTGGTTCTTTGCGGGGCAGAAAGATGAATCTGGCATACACTATTGCTGTACCAACGGCGGCAATATTCATCGGGATTACCTGCCAAGGTGCTAGATTTTTGAGCGTCAAGGCTTTGGCCCCAAATCCTGCCAACAAGGGAAAGCCAGAAATCGACAGGCTGGCGATAACTAAGACAATCCAAATTTTAGGATCCATCGGCTTAGATTGCAGTTCTTTGATATTTCGACTTGGCAATGAACCTACAGTCAAGAACATTATCGATTTAGCCAAGCCGTGTGTCAGCGCATAAAATCCCCCCACTGCCGGTGCAGCTAAGACAAACCCTAACTGCGAAATTGTGCTCAAAGCTAGAATCCGTTTTGTATCTTTTTCAAAGATGGCATAGCCGGTTCCCATGAAAGTCGTCGCTATGCCCAAAATTTTGACGATATGATTGATATCATCGGAAATCAAAGCACAGCGCAACAGCGGTAAAATACTAGCTTTGATGACAATTCCTGATAGCAATGCTGAGACTGGGGTTTCTGATTCTGAGTGAGTTAGCGGCAGCCACAATCCCGAAACAAAAATCCCTCCTTTAACCAACAATCCTAGAAATATCAGGGCTAAAGCTTCTGGCGGCGCACCATTTAAACCCTCAAAACCAAAGGAATTATGAGTTTGATAGACTAGCACAGCGCCCACCAGATAAAATAGCATGGCGGTGTTGCTGATAAATAAATAGCGCAAACCTACCCAAAGCGAGCGATCGGTGCGAGGATAGGCAATCAACAGAAAAGCAGCAATCCCGCTGACTTCTAAGGCCACATATAAACTGACAAAATCTGCACAGACAAAGGGAGCATTTGTGCTGCCGTGCAAAATAATCATCATAGAGTAAAAGAAAGCTGTTTTACCGCTGTGCCAACAGTAGACAATTACCGCAGCAGTTACTAGAGCATTTGTCAAGATAAAGTAGGCGCTTAAATTGTCTGCGACTAATTCTATGCCGAAATTATCTAGTAGTTTTAGTGTTAAGGGCGAACTCTCTCGAAAGAGCAGCAGCGCATAGCCTGCCGAAACAAAGGTAACGCCCAAGGCGAGATATTTGTCAAGCTTGGGGAGTAGATAAATGACGAACCCGATAAAAGATGGTAGTATCAGCCAAGCGATCGTCAGGATATTCATGGATGGGTGTTAGGGCGTGTTATTTTTTTCAATTTCGTTGGTTTCCAATGTGGGATTGTCTCGTGCTAGCTTCATCACGCCTACCAGCATCAGGGCTTGAATCGAAAAGCCGATGACGATCGCCGTTAAGATGATACCCTGGGGGACTGGATCGGCGTAAGCTTTACTTTTGACTTCTCCCATAATTGGGGTATACAAGCCCTTGAGGGATGCAATCAGCACATAATAGGCAATTACACCAGTGCTCATCACGTCCATAGAGACGATCTTCATTACCAGGTTCTTTTTGAGGATGATACCAAAAAATCCGCACAGTATGGTGGCAAATACGAAGGCTTCTAACACAGAAGTTTTTGTGGCTTAAGGTTTGGTTACAATCATACATTACTCAGGCACTACCGAGTTGGAGAATCGTGTTAAATTAAAGTAGCGACTTTCACCGGGCGATCGCCCGGCTGTGCGATCGGGCACCAGCGGTTGCGGTTTCGTCCGTGTCACCGCTCTTGTTTTGCGAAGTTGCCCAATTTGTCAGGCTGTGAGGTTAGATTTTGGGGAATGAACCCTCAATCCTGAAAAATTAAAAGTGTAAAGTTCCAAGCTTTATGATATTATTAGCTGTAAATTGCCATCGCAACAATTCATTTCTAGTTGGCTATTGAATCTTGGTTATTGATAATTTTTTGAGAATTTTTAATTAATTGAATTAGGTTTAAATAGTTCGATTTTTAGAGCGCCAGGGAATTTCTGGCTCCGCTCCGTGCGACGAATAGTTTTGTCTTTAGTTGGATGAAAAACTCCGATCTTGCGATCTACAATAGAGCTATAGCACTTATCAGAAAGATGAGGTACTGTCGGCCCGCGCAGGGCCCAAGAGCATCGGGCCTAAAAGCATAAGGCATACCTCATCTTTCGCTTGAAAGGCTATATAGCATTTCGAGAGATCGTATGAGGTGCTGTCGGGCTTAGAGCATAGCTCACAACGATCGAGAACCGCTATATATCGAAAATCCCCATTGCGATCGATACAATTCCTACTCGCTTCAAAATAGCACGATAGCTGTGCATTTGTTTTCAGGTTTCAGGGTTTGTTAAGCAAAAACTATGAATTTTACGGTACTTTGAAGGAATGTCACAAAAGCCGATCGCCCTTTCCAGACAAATCACTCGCCCGCAACAACAACCGGAGCGGCGTTAGTACAATTGTCTGGCGAATTGAACAACCGGGTTTTTGTACAGTACGCAGAATAACGGCACTGTCGATCGGCAAAAAACCGCCTCGACAGCACCAAAATCTCTCGTCCGCAATTGCTAAATTAGGTATGCGTACCCGATATCGGACGATAGCCGTGCAGGCGGTTGTAAGCCGCTTTTTTACCAGCTATTTTATGCTGAATGCTCCTGAGAGAAAATTCTGCCATGCGGCTAAGCTGGTTTTTTTGGCTCCAGCGTTTGTACCCATCGGCGGCAGGGCCTGCAAGGAGTTGATACCAGCGATCGATCATTTTTTCGGTGGTGAAATCTTCAGCGCGCTTGTGGCTGTTAGCTATTATTTGTTGATAGAGTTCAGGCCGTGACTTAAGTAATTTAATTGCCTCAAATACTGCTTGAGGTGTTGTCACTTCGATATAATCCAGGTCTGATTGTCTCTGTTCGCGGAATGGTGGCTCAGGCCCGAGTAAGGCTGGTACTCCTGCTATCCAAGCATTAATCAGTTTACTAGCTGGCTTGACTAAGCCATCTTTTTCAGTGACATCGCGCACGGCTAACACTAAATCGTCGGTGCTGTAGTCATGCCACATAACAGGTTCATTTTCAACTAAGGTATTAATTCTGAGTTTGACACCAATTTTTTCGAGTTGTCGCTTAAATTCAGGAGAACGAAAGGATTCATACAAATTAATTTCGTCACCTTTAAAAACAATATTTTCAATTCTACTGCCTCGCTCCTTAAGCCTCGGTATCAGACCGGGTTGGGGCCAGTGAGGTATGAATATATCTGTTCGTGAAGAGACACAGGCTTGATTTTGGACAACAGTTAAATCGCAAAGAAACGGTTGAAAACCATCGCTGCGACAACCTACAATAAAAGAGTTAAAAGTGCGATCGCTAATTCCAAAATCAAGACCGCTAACTACACAAATTTCTCCTGGGACAAACCGATCGGAAATGGAGACATTGAGGTGCTTTCGCTTCAGATGCAAATAGGTAAGGACAATCCAACAGTCTTCGTTGGTTTTAATGCGATCGCATAAAAAATTTGGATCGGGGATTGATGTTTGAGAGGGTTGAAATAGCTCGGGCCAACGTTCAGGATGGCGAATCACAAAGGTCACAGGGTACGGAAGAGAGGGAACATCGCTCGACACAACTTTTTCCTCCAAAATATCTTAATATATTTGCATGAGATGCTAAGTTTTTAAAGGGAGCATCTCTAGCTTTGCAAAAAACAAAATGTTTTATTGCTGTCGCGGGTAGCGAAAGTTACATCAACTCTTGGAGGGAGACCGCACTACAAATATAAAACACAGATGCAGCTTTTTAAACCACTTTACCTAAAAATTAATTTTACAGCAAGTGCGATCTGCTCAACAGCAGATGAATTAATTGTGATGGGGGCGAGGGAGGATGCGATCGACAGGGGCGCTCCCTGTGAAAGATACGGGCTAGAAAACAAAAAGTGGAAAGCCTTATGTGAGATGGATTTCAGTTTTTTTGCCACCCGAACCGCACGATCGATCGTTGTGTGGCTACCGATCGCCAGACGGTTGTTTATCCGCCTTATTTTTCAAGAAAAGATGTCCAATGGGTTCTATAAAAAAGCTTTCTTCCCCACTTTCCCACTCTCCCCCAGTCAGGTGACTCGCCAGGAGGAAGTTCGATCGCCCCAAAGCCGCCTAAATTAAAAACTAGCAATGGAGGATTCGATCGCACCCAAACATGAAACTGCTCAACCGCCGCACTCGACTGCTTCTTTCCGCCGGCATCCTGGCCCTGGCCTACTTTGTTACCGGAAAACTCGCAGTGTCCGTACTGGGATTGGTGAAAGCCGAAGCCTCTCCCGTGTGGCCGCCCGCCGGTATTGCCCTAGCGGCAATCCTGCTGCAAGGGCGGCGGATGTGGCCGGGAATAGCCCTCGGTTCGGTGCTGCTCAACTCAACCGCCGGATCTGGTGTACCCTTGGCAGTCATTGTCACGTCGGCCTTTAGCGTCACCGTGCAAGCGCTGGCTGGGGAGGCCGTGCTCAGTCGCAGCGGATTTTCGACTTCGCTCGATCGACTGCGAGATGTTCTGGCTTTAGTAGCGGGCGCTGTCATCGGGTCTACTTTGGTGGGTTCTACCCTCGGCAATTTGGGTACTTGCATTTTTGGTTGGGCTCAGTGGAGCAATTTCTCTCGGAATTGGTGGACTACATGGCTCGGAGACGGCATGGGAATCTTGATTGTCACACCGGTGCTGCTGACTTTGAACTACGCCGTTAATAGTTGGAAATTTCCAGTAAAACTGAGATGTTTCATTATTTTCAATTACTTGTTTGGGAACAGGCAAGATGCCTGTTCCACAAGAGATGAATTTGATTGTGGAACAGGCAAGATGCCTGTTCCCGACAGCGGTGTAAAGTCAAAGCTAAAATCTCGGATTTTTACAAATTTTAAAGCAGTTTTTGAATGGAATAATTATCAATTAAAAATTAAAAATTATTCCAGCAGATTTCAGGGAAAAAAAAACAGTTATGATCTTCAATATTTAATTGTTAATTATTCAGAATTAGCGCTTTGGCTGACTCTGTTGGTGAGCGTTAGTTCGCTGGTTTTTTGCTCGAAAACACAGGCAGCGAGCGCTCTGTATCCGCTGGAGTATTTGCCTTTTCCTCTGATAGTTTGGGCCGCTTTGCGATTTCGTCAGCCGGGAGCGATTTTTGCTTATTCGATCGTGTCTTACATCGCGATTTTGGGAGCGGTGCAGGGAGGCGGCCCGTTTTTGGTCAGAAGCGAAAATCTGCAACAGGCGGTTTTATTTTTACAAGCTTTTACCGGTACGATCGCCCTTGTGGCCCTGATGTTGGCTGCTGCTGTGGCAGAACGGGAGCAAGCGCTGGAGTTCCTCGGCCGCACGGCCGCTCTGCTGCGCGATCGCGAAGCCAGTTTAGCTAACGCTCAGCGCATCGCTCAGTTGGGCAATTGGGATGTAAATTGCACCGCCATTGAGCCTGCAGAAAACTGCACGGCACCAGCAGAACACAATATATCCAATATCGAACTGCGGTGGTCGGACGAGCTTTATCGCCTCTTGGGCTTGGTTCCGGGAACTGTCAAACCGACACCATCCGTTTTTTTGCAAGCCGTACATCCAGAAGACCGAGAATTGGTGGCGCGATCGCAATGTCAAGCGATGTTTGAGCGCAAACCCTATTGCATTGATTACCGCATCGTACTCCCAGACGGCGGAGTGCGCGCTGTCTGCGAACAGTCGGCAATTCACTCAAACATCATAGCCGCCACAGTCCAAGACGTTACCGAACGCCACCGCGCCGAAGCTGCTTTGCGGACATCCTCCGAGCGCGATCGGCTGCTCTCAGAAATGGCCCTGCGGATTCGCCACTCCCTCGACCTCGAAGAAATTCTCAACACTACTGTTGCCGAAGTCCGGCAATTTTTCAAGGCCGATCGCGCTTTCATCGGTATTATCGACGCAGGCGGGGCAAATCTTCCCAGCCCGGTATACGGTAAAATTGTCGCTGAGTCTGTCGGTGTCCAATACCGTTCTATTTTGGGGTTGGTGCTCACTGACGAGAATCACCTCGCAGCGCAGAAAACTTTTTATGCTAACAACCGCGTCCGAATTGTCTCCGATGCTGCTGCGGTGCAAAAGGGCGATCGAGTTGTCCAACTATACAGCGACTATCAAATTCGGGCGACGTTAAATGTGCCGATCGTCCTCGGCGATGAACTGTTCGGGATTTTGGCAGTCAACCAGTGTTCCGGGCCCCGCCAGTGGCAGGAATTTGAAATTGATTTGTTAGAAAAACTCGCTACCCAAGTCGCGATCGCCCTCCAGCAAGCCCAACTTTTGCAGCAAGTAAAAGAACTCAATGCCAACTTAGAATCTCAAGTCGAAGAACGCACCAGCCAACTGCAGCAAAAAATGCACGAACTGCAAGAAAGCAACCGCCTCAAAGATTTATTTTTGCACGCAGTTTCTCACAATCTCCGCACTCCAGTTATGGGAATGTTAATGTTGCTGAAAAATTTGCTCAATAAATCGTCCTGTGAATCTCTACAGGATGTTCCGGTTGCGCGATCGATTTTGCAGCGGATCGTGCAGGCCAGCGAACACCAATTGACTGTGGTTAATTCCCTGCTAGACGCTCACGCTACCGAAGTTAAAGGTATTTTTCTCCATCCCGAACCGCTGGAATTGCACTCTTTAAGTTCAGCAGTTGTTGCCGGTTTAGCACCGATGATAGCCAAAAATCAAGCAATTTTTACTCGCGAAATTCCGCTAAATTTGCCGCTAGTATGTGCCGATCGCAAACACTTGCAGCGGGTGCTGGAAAATCTGCTAACTAATGCGATCAAACACAATCATCCGGGAGTCAATATCACTTTTAAAGCTGAGGTAATTGAAGTTAAAAAAGCGCTAAATTCTGAAGAAAATTCACAAAGTTTAACATCTTCCAATAATCCGATCGCCCGCTGTACCGCTAACCGGATATCTGCTGCGGGCGATCGTCCGGGGATGCGCGACACCGCCCCCAAAAATCGGGAAACCCTGACCGAACTTCACCCCGAAAGCAGTTGTCAAATCCCCCCGTATCAGGCTCAAATTGGCAATATCGGCGACAAATTGCCCGAAGCTACCGTAAAAATGGTTCGCTGTACTGTAACAGATAATGGAGTAGGAATCAGCCCCAAACAGCGGGAATCTCTGTTTGAACTTTACGTTCAAGACCCCAATAGCCGACAATTAACAGGACTGGGTTTGGGACTTTACCTCTCCAAGCAAATTATCAAAGCTCACGGCGGCGAAATCGGTGTCGAAAGCACTCCCGGAGGCGGCTCGACTTTCTGGTTTTCGCTACCTGCTGTGAGTTGATTTTAGATTTTATTAACAGATGAATTTGGAAACTTTAACTATGGTTTAAAATATAACTTTCAATTATTAAATAATCTGCGTCCATCAGTGTTTATCCGCTTAAAATCTGCGGTAAATAGATCGAAAATTTATGCAAATCAAGTACAATCAAACTGGTACAGCAACTCTCAAGCCAGCAAGATATGCAGCAATCAATTAACAATCCCTCATTCCCAAAACCTAAAATCTAAAAGAGTATGAGTTTTTTGGGCAAGAAAAAATCAGTTGAGGCGTTAACGGCTTACGAGGTGTGGCGCAATCGCTTTCTCCAAGATCGGCTGCGCCCTGCTGTCGGAATTGCCATCTTTTTTGCCTTGACAATAACTGTCTATTTTATGGGCGAAGCATTCTTCATCCGCCAGGAATTTAAAAGTGTTTATTTGTACACGAGCGCTGCTGTAGAAATGGGTTTGCTGACCTGTTTTGCGCTCCAAAAAACCTCCTTTGGACAGCGCTACCCCGGTTTGCTATTTTTGGGGTTTTCGTGGTCGCTGACGGTCATTATACAGATCGGGCTAGCTGTCGCAGGAACCGGAGAATTACCGATTTTTACCTGGACTTTAGCGTTTCTGATCCAAGCTACGCTGATGCCAGTTCGCTGGCGACTTCACCTGATTTCTCAACTCGGCGTTTTGTGCTGCCACATCGGGATAAATTTGGTTTTAAATTTAAGTTTTGCTAAGTATAGTGCTTTTAGGCTGACCGGGTTTTACTTGTATTTGTTTTGGTTTTGTTTGATTTGCGATTTGTCGGTTTATTGGTACGAATGCCTGCAACGAAAAGAGTTTAGTACCAGGCGCAAGTTGGAATCTGCTTACCAACAATTGGAGGTGGCGGAAGCGAAGTACCGCAGCATTTTTGAGAATGCCGGCGAGGGAATTTTTCAAAGCACTCCCGACGGACGCTATATTACTGCAAATCCAGCTTTGGCGCGGATTTACGGCTGCAATTCTCCCGAAGAGGTGACGGCAAAGTTTACTGATATCCATCGGCAGTTGTACGTCGATCCCGATCGCAGAAATGAGTTTTTGCGATCGATCGAGGAAAGCGGCACAGTATCGGATTTTGAATCTAAAATTTACCGCTGTGACGGCAGTATTGTCTGGATTTCCGAGAAAGTGCGGGCGGTACGAGATAGCAGCGGCTCCGTGCTTTATCATGAGGGTTTAATTGAGGATATCACCCAGCGGAAACAAGCCCAAGAATCGCAGCGCTTGTTTATTCACGCTCTTTCTCACGACTTGCGAAACCCGGTAGCGGGAATGTTAATGGTACTGAAGAATTGGCAGACAAAAACCGGGGATTCGATCGCAATTCCCCGTTCTGTTTTGGAGCGGATGATACAAGGTAGCGAGCAGCAATTGCGGTTGATCAATTCGCTGTTGGAAGTTCACGCCGGGGAATTGCGCGGTTTAGTTTTGCACTGCGATGCCGTTAATTTGAGGGCGGTAGTTGAAGCTGCCGCCGTCGATTTGGAGCCTTTAATGAATGAGGCTCAAGCTACTTTTAAAAATTTGGTTGCGGATAATTTGCCCGCCGCGAAGGCCGATACTACTCAGTTGTGGCGAGTATTTTCTAATTTAATTTCTAATGCTTTGAAACACAATCTGCCGGGACTGAATTTAACGGTTTCCGCTAAATTGATAACTGCAGAAAAAATTAGGAACGGTAACAGCCAAACGAAACAGGATATAGATAAATTACCTTTTCCCAATTCCCCAACCAGGATGATTTACTGTACTGTTGAAGATGACGGGGCGGGAATATTGCCGGAACAGTGCGAACATCTGTTCGATCTTTACGTTAGGGGCCATCAATCCCGACATTCGGTCGGTTTGGGTTTAGGTTTATATCTATGTCGGCAAATTATTGGCGCTCACGGCGGGGAAATTGGGGTAATTAGCAGTCCCGGCGCTGGGGCAATTTTTTGGTTTACTCTGCCGGTGGCTGAGAATGGTAATTGATTTTTTGGTATTTTGAACTAAATTCGATCTGTTCGTAGTGCGGACTTGCATACGCTTTCATGAAGCGGACTCGCATTCCGCACTACAAACCAATCTTATCGTTTTCAGTCTACAGGATACGATATTACTCCCTCAATCTAAAATCTAAAATTGACTGATTTCTCACCTTTTTGAGAAAGGCTAGATCGGAGGGGCTTCTAACACGGTGACATCTACCAATGGTGTTGCCTTAAAATCTTCTGTCAACAAGCGATTTTGGATGGCTTGGGTGAGATCGGCGCGAATTTGTTGAGCCGATCGCGCGACTTGGGGCTGACGCTGAACGTAGACTTGACACAGCAAAATATCATCCCCCGGATTGTCGGCTCTGGTAAAGCGAACGTTGGATTCTACCAGCTTGGCTAAATCGCTTTGCTTTACAACCTGCTGCAGTTGAGAATTTGCCCGTTGAGCGAGACTAGAACGCAGGAGGTTAGGCGAATTGGAAAATTGCCAGATGATTAATGCCGTGAGTACGATCGCGCTCACCGCGATCGCCCCGGGGAAAACACCGCGTTTGCCCCGCGCGTAGCGAGCTCCTTGAGTAGATAGGCCAAACACACGAAACATCAGCGCAGCAGCTAAATTAATGCCGCCGAGTTGCAGCAGCAGTAAAAACAGGCCGTTGACTGCCAGATCCCAACGGCCGATGGCTCCTCCCATGCCAATCAAGCCAGCAGGGGGAGCCAGGGAAGCCGATACCAGCATTCCGGTAGCTGCTCCTGACACCAAGCTGCTGCGATCGGACTGAACCAGGGATAGGGCTCCGGCGGCTCCGGCGGCAAGGGGAATCAGCACCGATACCGAGGAAATTTGGCTGCCGTCAATCATCAAGCTGGTGGGGCTTTGCTGTTGCAAAATCCAACTCAGCAATCCCGTAGTAACGATCGTGACGCTCAGGGCCGCAAAGTAGCGTAAAATGCTGCGCCCCAAGAGTTTGAGATCGCCCCTTGCCGTTGCCAGCGCAGTATTCATGGCAGGCCCGGCAAACGGTGCCAGCAACATCGCGGCAACTAACAGGTAGCTGGTATTGGTGTACAAACCAATCCAAACAATGACTCCGGCGAAAAAGGCATAGCTGAGAAATCCTTTCCAAGAACCTGTACTCTGCAAACCGGACAGAAAAATTTCGATCGGGCTGCGTTCCTCAACGTTAGTGACTTGCTCTGGAGCCTCATTGGCTGGGGGATGCAGTGACATCACACCAGTTGGCAGCAGAGTAACACTTAAGTCCGGCAGGTCTTCGAGTTTTCCGAGAAGTTCTTCAACCTCGCCATTTGAAACGTGGATCAGCACCAGATCCAGCGATCCATCGACTCCCGCAGCTTCTATTTTTGCTAGGTTTGTGCCTTTACAGGCTTTTGCTATCTCTAAAACTGTTTTTCCAGAGCCTTGAGGGACTTGTACAAATAGTTGGCGCATCGTCTTTACTCATCTGTTAATTCGATCGAGACTTTCTCTCTAGAGAAAGCAGCTTCAACAAATCCAGGCAAACCCGGAAAACCTAGAATATTTAAGTTTAGACAAGCATTCTTCTAAGCGTGCTTGCGTTTTCTCACTGTCGAGGTTAACCTGAAAATATCTGTTAGAAATATTATAATAACATAGCCTTTCTCAGGTTTTTGGAGGTACGGGTTTAGATTTGAGATTTGAGACTTCGCCGTCAGCGCTAGCGTCGAAGAATTTTAGATTTGTCGATGGGGAGATTCAGGAATTGTTAATTAATTCAACCTCGGCCACAATTCTTGTAGGGCCTGCTATTACAGGCTTTGAGAGGATTGGTCTATTGGTGAATGCTTCACTCAATTGAGAACCGCTAAGCTGTATATTCGTTACTGTAGAGCTTTTCAAAAGCGGTGAGATTGTCCGTTTAGTTGACAATTGACAGTTGACCTGGGACATTTAAATGCGACCTCTACCAGGGGCAAAAAAGATGGGACTAATGAATACTCTTGTTTTAATTTCCGCCTAAAGGGAGAGGTTTTAAACCATTTTTTACGGCAATTGGTAAGAAAGCAAAAAAGCCAGAAATCAATCGATCGCTTTCTTACCAAACTTACAGTTTTTTGCGCTTTAACAGAAAATCTAGAGCGCCGCAGCTTAGCGCGGCAGGTGGCACAATAGCGAAGGCTGCCAAAATAATCGATCGCACTATTGATTTTATTTGAAAATAGTGTTATAGTAAGCCAAATATTTTTATAGGAAACAGACCTCTTCACACTGTCTCAACTGACAGCATTTAATCTATAAGATTTATAAAACATAAAATAAGTGTAACTTATGGTTGAAATAAACTCAGAAGATACATCTAAAGACGCTCCAGCTAAGTACGACTCAGCGAAATATAACGAGCGGTCATTCTCAACATTAATTCGAGCGATCCATCTTTCCCCAGGTTACTTTTCTTTCCTTTTAGTCAACTGCAACTCCCTGGATTTGCGGCAGCAAATAGTCGATCGCCTAGAAGCAACTTGCGTCCACAAACCGCAGCAACTGGTGTTGCCAAAATCGGCGACAACTCTCTACACGACAATCGCAGCAGAAGTAGAGGGCGAACCGCCTCCAGCTTTAATGATCCTCGGTTTGGAATCAGTGGAGTCGATCGATCGACTCCTGGTTTCTACCAACCTAGTATGCAGCGAATTTAGCAAAAAATTTTCCTTTCCCGTCGTCTTTTGGGTAACAGACGAACTTTTGAGAAAAATCATTCGCACCGCCCCAGACTTATACAATCGGATGACAACAATTAGATTCCTCAGTTAGCAGTCAGTTGGCAGTGGGCAGTGGGCAGTTGTTAGTTGGCAGTTGTTAGTTGGCAGTTGTTAGTTGGCAGGAAAGCAGTTGACAGGAAAGCAGTTGTTATTTGTTATTTGTTAACAGTTAACAGTCAACAGTTAGCAGTTAACAGTTAGCAGTTAACAGTTAACAGTCAACAGTTAGCAGTTAGCAGTTAACAGTTAGCAGTTAACCGTCAACTGTCAACAGTCAACAACCAACAACCAACAACCAACAACCAACAGTTAACAGTCAACAGTTAACAGTCAACCCTTAAATTCCGCTTCCCAAAGCCGGACTAATTCCCGCGCTGCCGCACTTCCCTCAGCCGGAAAACCGGGCAAAAAGTGTTTATCTGCAGCCGCGTCGTAAGGCCCCTCCTTGAACTCCAAAATCACAGTATCCGCAGCCAAAGCTACTAACGTGTGAATAGTACCCTCGGGAAGTTCCACAGCGCGAGTGGGCCCGGCTGCGCCCACTCGCAACGATCGCAGGATTTGACCGTTTTCGTTCAAAATAAGAATACCGACTTCTCCTTGAATCACCGCAAAAAACTCAAAACCGTTCACATCGGGCGGGCGCAGGTGTCGGTGAGGGCGCACGTAAGTGCCCCGTTGCAGCACGTTGACAAACCGCTGCACCTTTTCTGATAAGTCGTGGAAATTGTAGTTTCGTCGTTGGCGGGGGCTGCTGCGCGAAGAAGCTGCAACTTCGTCTAGCAATTCCTGCGTCAGGCACTTAATCGGAGGGGATTGCACAACAGATATCCTGTATTTAATAGTTTTTAAACAAATGGGCTAGTCTGAGATTATCCTTACCAGCATCTCTTGACATATGAAAATCGCAAATCAGGTGCGTATCACTAAGGCAATGCGTTTGTCAAGTATTTTTAGAACAATTATTAGCCCGATCGCCCTTTCGACTATTTTAGTCTGCGCCAGCAGCGTTTCTGCCTCACAACCGAGGGCTGCAGCACTGTTGGTGCAGCAGGAATTGCCAGAGCAGCAAATTAAAGCAGAAATTCGCGATCGAGTTCAAGAAGAAGTTGACATTGCTTTCGGGCGCACGGCGACACTGCTAAACGGGCTAGTAATTGCCTTAACTTTGCTTCCCACAGCAGCCGGAGTCGCTGTTTGGTTTCTGTACAATAAATTGTCCCAGCAGACAAAAAGTGCTCGCCAAGAAATCGAAAGTCTCCATTACGATACAATCTCTCAATTAAAACTATTAATTTCGGACGCTGAAGGCATCTTAGGCGAAATTCAACACCAAAGTCACCAGGAAGATGTAGAAACAGACTTGTTATTGCCCGACGCGCAAATTCAAGAATTTGCTCCGGTTAACTACGGCAATTACCAACAGTTATTGACGGCGGCCGACTATGCCAAACAGGGAGATGCTTGTTTCTTTGAAAACCGCTATGAAGATGCGATCGCAGCTTACAATCTCGCCCTGCAAATCCAGCCGGATTTAGCAGATACCTGGAACAACCGGGGAGTAGTGCTCACTAGAATGCAGCGCTATCCAGAGGCGATCGCCTCCTACGAACAAGCTACGACAATTCGCCCGCAGTATCCCGACGCTTGGAACAACCGAGGCGTAGTATTGTTGGAATTGCAGAAGTACCCGGAGGCGATCGGCTGTTACGAACAAGCCATCCAAGCCAAACCCGATTATGCCGATGCTTGGAACAACCGAGGCGTTGCTTTTTCCAAAATGCAGGAATACGAACAAGCTGTAATTTCCTACAATAAAGCCCTACAAATCAAGAATGATTATACAGACGCTTGGAACAATCGAGGCGTTGCACTCTCAAAACTGCAAAAATACGAAGCGGCGATCGATTCCTACGACAATGCTGCTAAAATTCGACCAGATTTTTACAGAATATGGTACAATAAAGCCCGATGTTACGCCCTACAAGGTAAAATTGAATTAGCAATTGAAAATTTAAAGCGCGCCCTCAATCTCAATCCGAATTTGTGTAAAGAGTTAGCAAAAACTGAAGCTGATTTAGAAAAAATTCGCGAACACGATACGTTCAAGCAGTTGATAAATTAATTAGGGATGGGGCATTGGGAATTGGGCAGTGGGCATCGGGAATTGTTAATCAATCACCAATCACCAATAACTTTCTTTCAAGTTGTAATATCGTTTCGAGTAGCACCGGAATGATTTAACCACAGAGAACGCAGAGAACACAGAGGGAGATCCCAGAGATGAATACGGGACGATGCTACGGGAAACGATATTATTAGTTACCAATGCCCTGCGCGGGCCAATCCCTCCGCTTCGCTCCGCCCAATGCCCTATTTGCTACAAATATTTCTGCAACAACAAACTCATTTTCTCCTTGGTTGCCGCCGGTACTTTGTCCAGCGGAGTCAGAATTGCATATTTCAAAGCAGAATGCGATTCGGAAACAGGAGGATTTTCTGTTAGCATCCGTACAGTTTTTTGAATAACTTTTTGGGCGTTTTCCGCATTGCGGTGCAAATTGGCAATTACCATTTCTACCGTTACGCTGTCGTGATCTTCGTGCCAGCAGTCGTAATCGGTGACTAATGCTAAAGTTGCATAGGCAATTTCTGCTTCTCTGGCTAATTTTGCTTCGGGCAAATTTGTCATCCCGATGACTGTCGCCCCCCAACTGCGGTAAAGGTGGGATTCTGCTTTTGTGGAAAATGCGGGGCCTTCCATGCAGACGTAGGTGCCTCCTCGGTGCAGGGTAACATCGGGGATGTTTAAGGATTCGATCGCACTTGCCAATACTTTAGCCAATTCGCCGCAAATCGGGTCGCCAAATGTAATGTGACCGACTATTCCTTCTCCGAAAAAAGTAGAAGCTCGATTTTTTGTGCGATCGATAAACTGATCCGGCACTACCATATCTAAAGGTTTTGCCTCTGCTTTCAGGGAACCAACCGCCGACGCTGAGATTAAATACTCAACTCCCAAACTCTTCATTGCATAAATATTTGCTCGATACGGCACTTCTGAGGGCAAAAAAGTGTGGTTGCGGCCGTGTCTTGCCAGAAATGCCACGGGCGTACCGTCCAATGTTCCCACAATTGCGGCATCCGACGGATCTCCAAAAGGTGTATCAATTTTTACCTCTTCAACATCTTTGAGGGCTGCCATTTTATACAAACCGCTGCCGCCGATAATTCCGATTTTTGCTTGTGTCATTTTTACCCTCTGCCTGAGTTTCACAACATTGATTTTATTGGGCCACCGTTAAGTTGGCGTAAATCTTGTTAAACATTTCATCACAATAGCGATCGGGCTTACACTATATTGTGGAGCTAAAAGTGTGATTTCAATCACATTATAAGTTCACGAAATCTTGAAAAATAAAAGTACAGAGTTGTGTTATCTATTTTCAGGGTGTTGAGACCATGACAGTCAGTTCTGCTAGCGTTCCCAAAATCTCTGTGGAGGCGATCGCCCAGCGCGTCTTTGCCTTCCGCCAAATTACCCCCCTTGACAGAGAACTGCTTCAGTCAGCAGTCCTCAACGGGCTCGACCAAAAAGACCATTTTCACATTAACCGATTGTGTGAGGGCATCCAAAAGGGATTAATTCTGGTTGTGGAATAAGTTTGCTGCACTATTTCTGACTAGATTGAGAGGTTCTCCTAATAATTTGTGCTTGAGTCTGTATCTGCTGGAACTAAGTTCGGGCCGTCTTTTTTATTGTGCGATCGACCGACATCAGAAATACTAATATTTAAATATTATCGATCGAACTTTAACAACCAAAAGCCTGTATAAGTCATGCCGCTGTCATCCGGCTGCACTAATAAAAAATGCAATCCTTGACTTAATTGCTGGCGCTGTTGGTAAATTTGGGCTGCCGCCTTCACCTCCGCATCTTCAAAAGTAGCCACAACCCACCTATCTGCTAATCCAGCTTCCAAAATCAATCCATCGGGAGCACCAGCAATATAATTCAAAGCAAAAGGTTTGGCATCCTCAAGCCATCTAGCCAACCGCATCGACTGTCGCCCGCCGTCAATTACAACTCCGGGCACGGGTACTGTTGAAGCTAAACCCAAAGTCAGCGGTAGCAACAATTCGGGCATTTCCAATATTGGCAGGGCACGCCCTTGGAAAGCCTCTTCAATGTCGCCTGCGGGTAGGGAAGCAAAACGCCAGCTATCGCCCCAAAGGTTTTCGGGTAAGGGCACAGGCGGCGGAGTCTCAAGGGCGATCGGGCTGTAAGTTTCGGCTGTATAATTAGGCATGCTCAAATACTCTTTTGCCCGTTTTTGCAGCAGCAATTTCAAAGCCGCAGTGCGTCGAGTCGCTTCTACTTTGACACCCAAAACTTTGCCCGCAGCTTCGATTAAACTAAGAGACTGAGGTCTAAATACCTGAATCAAATCGGGCAAATTATGAGTTTGAGCTTGCTGCTGCAACTGCGCGGCCAGCCAATTAGAATTAGCGGCTCCCTGGGGGCAAAAAGCGCTAAATTGAAAACTTTGTGCGCCGTCGCAAATTAAAAGTTCCCACAAGGGTTTACCTGCCTCGTCTTGGAGGGGGCGACGGTAAAAATCGGCTTGCCAAATACGCATGGGAATTAAGAAATAAAATCTACAACTCGATAATTTTAATATAACCAGGGGACACGGCGGTGCAATATCGCTTGGACGACCGGCATCGGATTTATTGCATCTGTAAAGCGGGCGCGATCGAAAAATCTTTAAATCCAGACTGCCAGACTATTTACACTCGCGCACCGCCCCAAGGATTCAAAAATACCGATGCTACTGGAATCGCTCTAACGGCTCGGTTATATTAATTCCGGTTGCACAGTCAGGTGACTGTTGACTGTTGACTGTTGACTGTTGACTGTCGAGAAACTGAATGGTTGAGTGTTAACTGTTGACTCTATTTTATGATTCCGATGCAACCGTCCACGATATTAGTCATTCCTCTTTCCCCAATTTATTTAAGATTGCGAACCAAATACATATCCAGGTCGTCCTTGTTTTTAGCCGGGATTGTTTCTCGATATTTGCATTCGCAAAAATCTTTAACTCATTCAAATGTTGCACTAGAAATATTGCTTTTTCCAGCCACGCCGGAAGATTCCATCCGGGATGCAGTATTACAGCGTATTCCAGGTTTATGAATTACACACTCCTAACCGGGTTTCTTTACAGTTCTCGCCTTTAAGCGGATTCTGTTCTGTGAAACCCGGTTTCTCGCTCTATACATCTACATGGAATATGCTGTAACTGTATTTCCCCAGACATCACAGGCAAAATTCTTATTGCCAATTATCCCAGCAAGTATGGGGCCAGAATCAACACCGATCCAAAGCGAAATTTCACTAAAACTGTTTAATTCGATCGTACTGCCCGATCGCGATTTTGCAGGCAAAAAACAATGTGCGATCGATCTCCAGAAATGCCCACAATCTTATGCTCTGGGGCGCGCACCGGGGAAAAACAAAATGCTGTGCGATCGAGTTTATTGAATTTGCCTATCATGTCGATCGACAACCCATAACCCAGACAAGCCGCGCTAAGGTCTGCGACTGGAGTTATCATGGGTAAACTGTAAACTTCTATCTTTGTCGCTGCATTTATTATGAACCCTGCCCTTACTCAGTTTGGCGCTCAGATGTCCCACCTCACGGGAGTTCGGGCAATTATGAAAGACATTATTGAAACTCTCAAAGCTGGCAGCGGGCAAGAGTTTATCAATTTGAGCGCGGGAAATCCGCTGATTTTGCCGGAAGTCGAGGAATTGTGGCGCGATTGCACGGCCCAACTTTTGGCTGGCTCGGAATACGGCGAAGTGGTTTGCCGCTACGGTTCCAGCCAAGGCTATCAGCCGTTTATCGATGCGGTATTGACCGATTTCAACCAGCGTTACGGGCTGAATTTGACCGATCGCAATATCCTAATTACTCCGGGAAGTCAATCAATTTACTTCTACGCAGCCAACGCTTTTGGCGGCTACACTGCACCCCCCCCATACCAAGGGGGGGCTAGGGGAGGTAGCCTTAAAAATATTGTTTTACCGCTGAGCCCGGACTACACGGGTTACGGCGGCGTTAGCTTGATTCCCGAAGCGGTTGTCGCTTGCAAACCTACCCTCGATATTGATGCAGCCGCCCACAGGTTCAAATACCGCCCGGATTTCAGCCAACTGTCGATCGACCAAACCACCGGCTGCGTCATCTTTTCCCGTCCCTGCAACCCCACCGGCAACGTCCTCACCAACGACGAAGTTCAAAAAATAGCAGATTTAGCCGCTGTTTTCGACGTGCCGGTGTTCGTCGATTCGGCCTACGCCCCTCCTTTCCCTGCCTTGAATTTTACCGAGATGACGCCGATTTTTGGGGGCAATATCGTGCATTGCATGAGTTTGTCGAAAGCGGGATTGCCGGGAGAAAGAATCGGAATTGCGATCGGCGATCGAAAGATTATTCAAGTATTAGAATCTTTTCAGACCAATATGTGCATTCATTCGCCGAGATACGGACAGGCGATCGCCACCCATGCCATTAATTCCGGCGCTCTTGCAGACATTTCCTTCAATATAATTCGCCCGTACTATCAAAGCAAATTTGCAGTAGTTGAAGAAACTTTAGAACAAGCAATGCCGAAGGATTTGCCGTGGTTCTTGCACCGGGGCGAAGGAGCAATTTTTGCGTGGTTGTGGCTGAAAGATTTGCCAATGACGGATTGGGAACTCTATCAAAAATTGAAGGAAGTCGGCGTAATTGTCGTGCCGGGAAGTTCTTTCTTCCCAGGTTTGCGGGAAAATTGGCAGCACAAGCACGAGTGTTTGCGAATTAGTTTGACTGCGACAAATGATGAGATTGAAACTGCGATGAAACGCTTGGCTCAACTAGTGGAAAAAATTTATCGCGGCACAGAGTAATTGCGATCGTCTGGGCTCGCACTGAGTATTTGTAGGGTGCTAATGCACCGAGAATCCGATCGGGATCATCTGATTTTCCCTCAACTCTGATATCATGTCCGGTTGCATCGGAATGATGTTGACTGTTGACTGTTGATATCAAATCCGGTAGCATCGGAATGATTCAGACATACCACTTATCAGAAAGATGAGGTATACCTTATGCCCGGCGCGGGCCGGTTTGGCCGATGCCCGATTCCCGACAGTACCTCATACCAGAGCACAGAAAGGCTATATATATTCTCGGACTCTGTGTACTCTGTGTTCTAGCGCCGGTTAAATCACCTGACGATGCCAGCGGAAACGATAGGACTCGAATTTATTATTCCGATGAAGAGAGGATTTGATCTGATATCAAATTCGGTAGCATTCGCTCTTACCACCTATTAGCGATCGTACTGATACAACCGGATTTGATATGACAACTGGCGCGCAGGTGTTCCCGTAAAAAACATTTCCAATTTCATTCCTAAACCACCCGATAGACAAAACTCAAACTCGCCCAAACATTCACATCCAAAGCCAAATCTTCAGTGGATATCCCCACCTTCTGCACGCTCGGAATGCTAGCAGCGTGCAAATCTTCGAGAACAGCCTCAGCTACTTTTAGAGGGTTTAACAGCACTCGGATTGGTGAGGCATTCCTAACAGGCGGCATTCCTTCTTCCAGCACTGCCAGAGTTCGAGCGAAGGGCTTCTCGCTAAATATAATTAAAGTTTCCGCCAGTCCGATCGGTCCCGATACCTCCAACCCGAAAGCCCCAGCCGTCGGGACGCTCAAATTCTCTCCGGGGGCGATCGCCCGCGACATCCCCCCGGCAGCATCATTTTCACTCTGAAAATTCATAGCCATCAGCCCTCCGGCATTATCCGACGAAAACACCGCAGCATGAACCGGGCGATCGCTTTCGTTATACATTCTGTACGCAATTCGACTGCCTTTGTTCACACTTAGTATGTCTACATTTGCCGATTTCTCGCTGTCGGCGCTCAGCGGTTCCAAGCGATAAGTGCGATCGCCTCGTACCGGCGATCGCTCCACCATCACCCGGGCTTGTGGCGCGAGAGTTGTCAGCGCCGCCCGCACCTTCAGCCGCGACGACCCTTCATTGAGAGTCAGCCGCAGCAACTTAGTCGCCAGCAACCCTTTCAACTGCGGAGCCAACCGCTGCACCGCTACTTTCACAGCTTCTCCCCCGTCGCCCTCGGTGTCGGGAACCGCCGTTTGGGCGACAGAAAACAAACCGTAGCGCCATTGAGACACAACAGGCCCAGCCGACGACAAAGTTTCGGCTAAAGTTGTTTCCGGGACTCGGCCGAACCGAAAGTCAGCCGGTTGGTCGCTGCCTACCGACGAAATGTGGGTGACAGCGGCAAAGGCACTGGTAGCGTCCACCCGCTCGATGCGTTCCAAACCAGAGTCCAAAGCTACTGTCAAACCGATGTTTCGGGGCAGTACGCGAATTTCTTCCCTCACGAGTTCGCCGCCGGTTAATTGCCCGTTTGTATGATCGGTCCCCTCTAAAACTTGAGCTTTCGCAGACAAACCCGTGCGCGTCCGCAGCAAAAGCAGATCGCCCCGGGAGCCATCCACCGCAAACACAGAACCCTCGCAACACTCCAAAACTCCCGGCGACAAACCGCCCAGCCACAACTCCACAGTTTTGCCGCCATCTTCCACCGCCGTCACAGCGCCATCAGCACCAGCCCAATTCAACATTAAACTTGAAAAATCAACGGCTGGCGGTACCTTTAAATTGTCACGGCGAATTTGGGGTTGTTGCGACAACCCGGCGATTTGCTCGACAGTACCCGCCGCGCGACTGAAACTAACGCTCAAACTGCTAGCGGGAGTTGCCAACCACAGAGTTTGGGTGAGGGCGTAGGTAAACAAACCAGCGGTAAATCCGTTCCACTCTTGTTCGGCGGCGAGGTGCGAATTGGCAGCAGCAGCAAGTACGACGGCCGCCGGACGGAGATTTGAGCTGGACTTGAGGCCTTCGGCAAACGTTAATTCTCCGGGGCTTGGCTGCCCGATGGTGTGGCGGGGACGGGAGCGAATGCGAAAGTTGCCGTTTTTGTGAAAACCTGGATAGGTGTAGCTGGTGTCGAGGATGGCGATCGCGTTTTCTGTCGCGAGCGATCGCACCAACAGCAGCAGGGTTTCCTCTAAAATATCGTTCACCGTTCGGTTTGCTAACAGCGGCACAACGTCATCCACCGGCACCAAACTATTTTGCCTGTTGCCGGGAGAGTCGATCGAACCGACTCGACTACCGCAGCCGCTAAAGTGAAAAACCACCACATCACCGGGCTTTGCTTGTTCCTGCAAGTGAGTTGCAAAAGCCGTCTCGATATTTTCCCTGGTAGCTAGAGCATCAGTCAAAGTCAGAATATCCGACGGTGCAAACCCAAACCGATAGATCAGCAATTCCCGCTGTAATTCCACATCCGTCACGCAGCCGTACAGAGGCGAGTTGGGATATCGATCTACGCCCACCAACAAAGCCAATTTACGCCCTGTCGGCTGGGCGAGCGCTTGGAGGTAGCGATCGCCCAACCGCAACCACGCAGCCTCGCTGATGCCGAGCGCGGCCAGCATCCGGCCAGCTTGCTCTAAAAATTCCCGCCGCTTCAGTCCCATTTTTTAAATAGCTGTGAATTTTCTGTTGTCAACTACCCAGCATCAAGCGGAGTACCGCTATAATGTGGGCTTGCATCTGAAGTCCACCGCAATTCCGAAAACCTTTGCAGGATTTGGGCTTTGGTTTCACCATTCGATACATTAGGGGATGCTGACAAGCTCCCCGTACTCGTCCAGTCTTGCCGGACAAGCAACGCTCTCATTGCAATATTTCGCGCACCAACAAGATCGGCGTGAAGCTCATGACTGCAACATTCGCAACGGAATAATAGTCCTTTGTTCGGCCTATTAGTATCCGAACTATGCCCGCGTTTAGGACAACTTTTCGACGTGTAATGAGCCGGAACTTTAGTTGCCAACGAACCATTTAAATTTGCCTTATAGTCGATATACCCGTGCAATTCGGAATATGACCATTTAGCTTTGTTTCGATTGGCTCTGCGTCTCTTCTTGCTTGCCTTGTTGCCCGATTTAGTCCTAGTTCTGTCCCGTATTCCGGTTAGGCTTTCCAGTCCAATCAGGGTGTTAGGCTTTGCAATATCATTGCTGATTTGGTGGTTTACGTCAGCGATCAACCGTCTTTCTCTCCCAGACAGAGCGATTAATCTTCGCTTCGCTGAACGAGTGTCTTTACGCTGAAGAGTCATCCGTGCTTTGTGATAGCGGTTAGCTTTGTGTCTGGCATTCTTCCCTGAGTAGAATTTAGACTTATTTTGCAAGTCTGTTTCTACCGCTAAGTAGCGCATACCCACATCAACACCATCCATTCTAGTTATTTTCAGTGGGTCTATTTCAGGTGTTTCTACTTCAAGACTTACCATCAAATAGTATATCTTGGAGGAACGCTGATAGACAATTTTAGCTGCTCCCATCCTTGCACCATTGGCAATTAAATCTAAATGCTTATTGTAACCGTCATACGAGACTACTATTCGACCCTGGAGAGTGATAATACTCACTCGCCTTTCGGTTTTAAAAGAGTAGTCGCGTTGATAATTTAGGGTACAGGTTCCAGAGATATATTTGGGGGCTTTGTCTAGCCCTTTATACCGTCTCTTGGTGTAACATGAAGCAATAGCATCGTTAGATTGTTTTAGCTTAGTCCACAGAGTCTTATAGGTTCCAGAAACTTGTCTGGGTACGTTGCAAGCCATTTGGGCTTAAGAGTCCAAAGTTCACTCGCAATTCGTTGTAGACCGCTTTTTGTAGCTTAGCACCATTGCTGGTTTTTCCTGCATCAAAAGCAACTTGTGAAGTGTAATTTAAAGCATCTCGGTAGGCTAAAGTAGTCTGAGATACCAAAGCTTTTTGCTCGGCAGTCAGGTTTAGTTTTAGCTTGGCGGTGATAACTTGGGACATTATTTTCACAAACTCTTGTATTATTGTATCTCGTGAAAACTAATATTGCAACAGGAGTCGAAGATTTGCTCGGCCCGTAGGCCTCGCGCGCATTCCTCCGGGCACTCAACGGAGTACAGTTAGAGGGCCCGACTCCTGCTGTCTAGTTGAATTTTAACTTAAATTCCCCTCAATATTTTTTGGGGATTTAATTCTATCCTGGCTGAGGCAGAACCTTTATATTGCTGGTTTGCACCGCACGCCTAGAGCCGTACAACTAGCTTCTTCAACCACTTTTTGGCGGCTAATTTTGTCGAGGGCGGCCTGTACCGCCGGCGGTACAGGCCGCACCTTACCACTATATAGCGTATGAAACCACTTTTTGCCTAATTATTGTAGATGGTGACTGTTAATTATTAAGATAATTCTTGAGTCTTAAGTTTCAATTTTTGAGTTTTAAGCTTAAACTTTCAAATTTCAAACTCAAAACCCAAAATTAACAACTTTTACCAAGGTCGCGAATACCCTAGTTCCAGACTTAAATCTCGTAACTAAAAATATTCATAGCCTTGGCCAATTCGGCTGCAACTTCCGGCCGAGAAAACTGGGGCGGTGGCAATTTTCCAGCGCGCAGCATTTCCCGCACCTTGGTTCCCGACAAATGCACCCGCTGTTCGGGAGTGCTGGGACTTGTTTTAGTTGTAGCCATTTGTTCCGTCACCTTGCAATAGAAAGCGTGCTCGAATTTCATCGGCACAATTCCCAATTCAGAGGGTTCAAATTCGTCAAAAATGTGTTGGGCATCGTAAGTCCCGTAATAATCGCCAACTCCTGCGTGATCGCGCCCTACAATAAAGTGAGTGCAGCCGTAGTTTTTGCGGATTAAAGCATGAAAAATTGCTTCTCGCGGCCCGGCGTAGCGCATCGCCGCCGGATTAATTGCCAAAATTACCCGTTCTTTTGGATAGTATTTTTCTAGCAAAATTTCGTAGCAGCGCATCCGTACGTCAGCGGGGATGTCGTCATCTTTCGTCGCCCCCACTAGCGGGTGCAAAAACAAGCCGTCTACTGTTTCTAAGGCGCATTTTTGGATGTATTCGTGGGCCCGGTGGATGGGATTTCTGGTTTGGAAACCGACTATGGTTTTCCATCCTTTTTCTGCGAACAGCATTCTCGATTTCGCCGGATCAATTTGGTATTGGGGGAAACGGGGGTCTAGTTCGCGTTCTAGCAGCCAAACGTCGCCTGCGAGGTTGACCGGCCCGGCTTGGTCTAGCACTTGAACGCCCGGGTGTTTGAGGTCGTCGGTGCGGTAGACGTTGAGGGCTTCTTCTTCTTTGCTGTAGCGATATTTTTCTGCAAGTTCCAAGATACCTGCAAACTCGCCGGCGGGCGAGTCTAGACGCACTAAAGTTCCTGGTTTCAGGGGGGCAGCGACTTCTTCTGTTACCGAGAGGGTGATGGGAACTGACCACGGAATGCCGTTGGAGAGGCGCATTTCTTTGACGACCGATCGATAATCAGCTTCGTTCATGAACCCTTTAAGGGGACTCAGAGCGCCGATGGCGATGGTTTGCAGGTCGGAGATCGATCGGGCCGAAAGCTGAACTCGCGGCAAGACTTCTGCTTTAGAGAAAAATTCTTGTCTTTGGTCTAGTGTGGCAATGCGGTTGACCAGGATGCCGCCGTGAGGGGCAATGCGGTCTGAATTCTGGCTCATGTCGATTTGAATTATTGGGTTTTAACTGCCAGAGTACATAGTACCAAAGTATTGTTACGATTAATTGATTTTCCTCACTAAGTCGGCACACATGGTTTTTAATGTGTGTATTAACCATTTTTTATTCCTTCACTCATGACACTTTATAATTTATTAGTGAACTCCCTCGATTTCTGGCAAAAGCATTCAGGATTTAGCAATCTCAAAACTCATACTATTTATTCTAAAATTCTAGACTCTGAGTCTTTAGTAATCGATTTAGGTGCAAATGTGGGTCAATTCAGTGAAGCGATAACTCGCGAATTTAATTGTAGCTGTTACGCCATAGAAGCAGTTCCTTCTGTGTATTCTCAACTCCCAGAAAATGACTTAGTTAAAAAATTTAATTATGCTATATCAGACCGAAATGAGCTATTAAAAATATATACTTCAGATAATCGAGAATGTAACAGTATTAGTCAGGAATCTGCTAGTGTCTACGGCCTTCAGGGAGAGATATCAGTGGATGGTATCACTTTAGAAACTTTTCTGAAAAACCAGAAAATCGAGTTAGTTGATTTGTTGAAGATAGATATTGAAGGTGCTGAAGAAGCCGTTTTTAACTCAACGAGCGATGCCACGCTCTGCAATGTTAAGCAGATTACTATAGAGTTTCACGATTTTATGCCCGGTTCTATTAGCACTGAGGAAGTTAAAAAAATTACTAACAGGTTAAAAAGATTGGGTTTTATCTGCCTCCCATTTTCATACCTGTTCCCTGACATGGATACCTGTGACTTCTTGTTCATTAATACGAATCGATGTAAAATTCCGTATAAAGACTGGCTTGGTTTTCAAATAATTAAGTTGCTTCTAACAATAGAAAAAACTAAGTCGTCTCTACTCCGTTCCGCTATCAAGCGCGAACAAAGTATTGGCAATTAGCGCGATGAATAAATCGACGACCAAGTCGATCGGAATTCCCTTCAAATCTATCACTTTTATTTCTATACAATCAGCTCTGGCATTGCAATCAAGCAATTTATTGCCGCCCCCAGATTCATTTTTTTTGCAGAATCAGGAGGTGAGTAATTCTCCAATCCCAAATCCCAAATTCCAAATCTGCAGAACATTTTTTCATAATAATAAATCATGGCAGCAGTTGCAGTGGGTGAATAGCTCTCGAAATCGGGAAATAAAATAACACATCTATCGTCTCAGTGTCAATATTGATATTGATTGTTTTTACAATATCTATTTTGCCGCTGAGTCGCGATCGCGTCTAGAAAAAGCGAGTTGATAAATGCTAAAGTCCCTAGGATTTATCAACCTTTTCCTTCTTCCTCTTTCTTCTTCCCCTTCCCCTTCTTCAGACTAAATATTTAACCACTGAACGAGTATCTTGGGTGCAGGCAACAAAATAATTAACAAAAGCCCGATCGCCAGCAATCCCAAAAAATCCCGCCGGTTATCCAATTCGCTAACATCATTCAACGCCGGTTCGTTGTTGAGAGGAGTCAAAAACAAAATAATTGCCCACAGCAGCAAACCCTGTTCCAAAAAAGCTAGCAGCAGCATACAAAATCTAGCAACTTGCCCGATCGCCATACTTGCTCGCTGCCCAAACATCGCGTGTACAATGTGGCCGCCGTCGAACTGTCCCACCGGCATCAAATTAAACGCCGTCACGATCAAACCCAAATAACCCGCCACCGCCACCGGATGCAGATTAATCGCTGTTTCCGCATTCAAAGCACCGCCCAAAGTTAACTTGCTCAACAAAGTCATCAGCACCGAAAAATTTGGAGTAAAAGAGTCAAAATTCAACATTCCCGACTTTTCAGAAAGCGGTACAATGGTTGAATGCTGCAAACCCCAAATTAATAATGGTACTGTCGCAACTAAACCAGCAAACGGGCCGGCAATACTGATATCAAATAAAGCTCGGCGGTGCGGAATTGGACTCCGCATTTGAATGAAAGCACCCAAAGTTCCCAAGAAAAATGGAATCGGAATAAAATAAGGCAAAGTCGTGCGAATTTTATAGAATCGGGCAGCTAAATAGTGTCCGGACTCGTGAAATGCTAAGATTGTAATGAGCGCCAGCGAGTAAGGCAAACCCTGGAGCAACATTGACGGGTTAGACTGCAAAATCTTTTCAGTAACTCCGGCAATTTGCGAGCCGACAATCGTAGTCGTAAACACGGCGATTAGCAGCAAAGCTAAGGCGAAAAAGGGCTTGGTTACAGGTGCGGTTTTGACGGGGGTTTCGGCTGATTGGCGGTTGGGATTGGGAACTAGGGCAAAAAAAGGTTGACCGCTCAAGCTGTTTTGAAATATGACTAAAAAGCGATCGCCAAAATGCTGTTCCACATTGTCCCGAATTGTTTGATAAGCCGCCTCCGGGTTGGTGCGTAACTGTCCGCGACAAATCACAGCCTGCGGCCGAAATTCCAAATCCCGCAAAAAGTAAGTTGACCAAGGAAAACAATCGCGCAAACTTGCTTCTTCGGCTGAATCGATCGGGCGCAGGGGCGGTTTTGGCTTTGCAGGTTCAGCGCCCGAATCTGTTACTTGCTCGGAATCCGATGGGGTAATTTCCTTGCGTCCCAACTGCACCAAAAACCAGTACAACACAGGGCAAACCAAAAAAGGTATAATTATCAACTCCGGCGGTGCTGTTTTTTTTGCGCCGTTAGCTAAAACCCAACCGCTCCAAATCAGCGCCGGCGCCATCATTACCAGCCACAGCAGCCATACCGGAGTTCTGGTGATGCGGCTGATGCTGCTCTGCAACAAGTAGTAAGATATCCAGCCCAAAACCAACAACCATAGTAAAAAAAACATAATATTTATTCCATTCCTTCTGAATACTTCCTTGAAACAACAGAGTTCCGTCTCCAAACAGCCCAGGCTGGTACTGCCAAATATCTTTGCTTTCCCGCCTAACCGGGATACCCTGGGTGCGACAGCCTATTTCATTGTAGAAAACGAATCGAACATCTTAGTGGATTGTCCCGCTTGGGATGAGATCAACCAAACCTTTTTGGAGGAATGCGGCGGTGTGCGGCTGCTGTTTCTCACCCACCGCGGCGCTATGGCCAAGGCGCGGGAGATTCAGGAAGCCACAGGGTGCGATATCCTGATTCAAGAGCAGGAAGCTTATTTGCTCCCTGGATTGCGGGTGACGGTTTTTGAGCGAGAATTTGCTTTGAACGATCGAACTCTGGCATTTTGGACTCCCGGTCACTCTCCTGGTTCCTCTTGCCTTTATGATAGTCGCAGCGGTGGAGTCCTGTTTTCCGGCAGACATTTGCTCCCCAGCCGCGAAGGTGCTCCAGTACCGATTTTCACGCCAAAAACTTTTCACTGGCCGCGGCAAATTAACAGCGTGAAGTCAATTGTCGATCGATTTTCGCCTTCGACTTTACAGTATATTTGCCCCGCTGCGAATACTGGTTTTTTGCGGGGAAAAGGATCGATCGATCGAGCTTTTGAGCAATTAACCAATCTGGATTTATCCCTTTGTTTGCAGAATTAAGCATACCGGGCGGTTGAAACTGACATTTTGCACCATTCTCCACAAGCTCTTAAAAACCGGGTTTCTGAACGAAAGATATAGGTTGTGATGCGGTTTTTGAGGTCAGAAACCCGGTTTTTGCCACAGGTGCAACATCTCAGTTTCAACCAAATTTCAACCGCCGTCTTATCCGATCCCGCCGTATTATTTATGGAAAAAACCGAAAAACAAAAAATGCTCGCCGGCGAATTGTATTTAGCGGCAGACGAGCAATTAATTGCCGAACGCCACCGAGCCCGCCGCCTCGCCAGAACTTACAATTCTACCCGCGAAGACGAACCCGACAAACGGTTAGAAATTCTCGCCGAATTATTTGGTACCCTGGGTCAAAAAGTTGAAATTGAGCCGCCTTTTTACTGCGACTACGGCAGCAATATTTATGCTGGAAACGGATTGTACATGAATTTTGGCTGCGTAATTCTTGACTGCAATCGAGTTAACATTGGCGAAAATTTGCTGTGCGGGCCCAACGTGCAAATTTACACCGCTTTTCACCCCACCGATCCGGAAATTAGACTTTCTGGCCGCGAACTCGCCGCAGAAATTAATATTGGCAATAATGTTTGGATTGGCGGCGGCAGTATTATTTGTCCCGGAGTGACTGTGGGCGATAATAGCACGATCGGCGCAGGTAGCGTTGTGGTCAAAGATATTCCCGCAAATGTCGTGGCGGCCGGGAATCCTTGCCGCATCATCAGGCATTTGCCTTGATGTGGTACGATCGACTGACTGGCGCGATCGGCTCTTTGGAGCTTACCCCAACAATTTTAGATATTAGATACAGCCAGTTTGAGATTTTTCAAGTCAAAGCCCCCAGAAAAATCCGTGCAAAAAATCTAAAATCTAAAATCGCTTGATTTTTCGCGAACGGTTTTCAACTCCTACTCAAAAGATTTTTTATGACGACTTCAACAGTTTATCCCACCGCCCCCGATCTCTGCACCGACGACTACATAGCAGTGGGTTTGGCCACCTGCTTCATTAAAGAAGAAGGCGAAGTTCATCAAGTAAAAATAATCGAAGCTATCCCCTCAGCAGCTTTGGAAGCAATTGTCAAGGGAATTCCCACTTCTTACGAAATGGCTTGGGGGACAACTTTAGGATCGGTGCTGGAGGGCGACTCACCCAAAAGGCTGCCGGAATTCCCCCCAGAAGCTCAGTTTAGCGACGAATTCGGCTTTCGGGCGATCGCCGCAGCCCGCACTTACAAAATCCGCCCCGAGGCTCAAGTTCACATTCCTTCAGGAACAGTTCGCAACGACTTTGCTTATTCATTAGAACGCAAAAGAGTCCTCAATTCCGAGCGCATCGTTCGCACTGAAGATAATGTGAAACAGCACGATCACACTCACAAGGTTCTTTAAATTAAGTCGCCAAACTGCGGCAATTTAGCACGGAAAATAGTTTTGAGTTTTGAAATGTGAATTAAATATTTAATAGACCTCTTGCAAAAATCCTTTTCATCAATTGATGGGACGGGCTCTTCGGCCCATCCCACAAGAGTTATTTTTTATTGTGGGATGGGCTCTCTTGCCCGTCCCAAAATTTGATTAAAAGGAATTTTGCAAGAGGTCTATTACCCGATCGCACAAAATTTAAACATCTCAACCTAGGCTGCGCCGAGCGGCGAACCTTACCAAACTGAGAGCAATTCTTAACAACACTTAACAAAACAATTAAGCGGTTGCGGAAATGTTTTAATTTGTCAAAAATATGGTACGATCTGATGCCAGTTTCACAGAGTGAGCCGGCCAGCGGGAAAAAATCAAAAAATCCCCGCACTTATTGAATGCTAGTAGTTTTCAGACTGCTCGCAGGGGGGCAAGTGCATCGCAGGTGAGCTGAGGATTTTAATCTCACAAATTGGTCAAACCATGCGAAGCTTTGCGAAAGTGAAGTGGTGGAAATTAACAAGATTGTTGCGAGCGGGATTTAAGGGCAAATACAATTTTCCCTACAAAATTGCGCTGTTAATTTTGGGCGCAACAATTCTAGCAGCTAGCATCATTGGTTGCATCAGCTATCACAGCGTGCGCCGCTTGATTGTGGACAATTTAGAGCGAAATGCTTTGTTGGAAGTTAGGCAGCGCGGGAACAAGATCGATCGCTGGATCGGCACGAGAAAGGCCGAGATCGAACTCCTCGCCAACACTCCTCCGGTGCGATCGATGAATTGGTATGTGGCAGGGCCTTATTTGAAATCTGAAGTAAATCGACTGCAAGAATTCCAGCATTTTGCGTTAATCGATCCCGACGGTTTTTATTTCACCACAAAAGTTGGCAGAGCTTTGATTAATGTTGGCGATCGCCAACACTTCAAAAAAGCAATGGCTGGAGAAGTCTATGTTTCAGATCCTACCATTTCTCGCACGCTCAAACAACAAAGTATTGTTCCCATTTCGGCTCCGGTGCGGTCAAATTCGGCAAACTATCGGGATACAACAGCACAAAAGCCGATCGGAGTAATCAACGGCGTTATTAGCATTGACAGAATTGCCGAAGTAGTAGGAAATTTGGAATATGGAGCCGGAACATATGCTTTTGTTCTCAATTCTCAAGGAATCCCCATTGTCCATCCCGACGCTCGGTTAATCGGAAATATCGACCAACCCGCTCCGAGTTTGTTACAGTCGGCAGACGCTAATTTGGCGATAGTAGCCCGCGAGATGGTTTATCAAAAAACGGGCATTTTGCTGACTACAATCAACGAAGCAAAAGTTTATGTTGTTTATTTTCCTTTAGAACAAGCTGAATGGTCGATCGCCCTAGTAATTCCTTCCCACCATCTCGAAAAAGAACTAATCCCCTTAAACATATTAGCAGCAGCCGCGGCCATACTCTTAGCAGCAGCTATTTTTGCAGCAATTGCGGCACTGAAGCTGTTTGCCGAAAATTGCATCCGCACTCGCACAGAAGCGATTCTCCACCGTTTGACAGGCCGCATTCGTGCTGGGTTGGGGTTCGATCGCATCCTGCAAACAACGTTAAAAGAACTCGGTACTTTCCTAAAGCTCGATCGAGCAATATTCGGCTGGTACGATCCCCGACAAGATACAGTAGAATTTTGCTGGGAATATTGCCGAAAAGGTTTGCCGGGGCGCTTGGGAATCTTCGGCGCGACGGGAGGGCCATCGGGAGATTTAGCTGCACGGCTGCAGCGTTGCGAAACCATACTTCTCAACAAAACCTCCGCCCCTGATGCCGGAAGGCCTCAACAACCCGTCCATCTCGAACTCGCAAACACCCGCTACGCAACAGTACCGGTACTTACCCAGACTAATCGGCTGGGATATCTGTTCGCCATTGCTAATCGGCGGTTTGCGACTCCCAAGGAAGTAGAAGTTTTGGAAGCAATAGCAGACTCGCTGGCGATCGCAATTTCTCAATCTCAACTCCAGGGGCAAATTCAAGACGAACTCAAACTTTTGGAAGAAGTATTAGCCCAACTCAGAAGAACCGAAGAGCATTTAGTAAAAAGCGAAAAAATGACAATTTTGGGTCAACTCGCCGCCGGAATTGCCCGGGAAATTAATAACCCGATTAACTTTATTTACGGTCGCTTAATTCACGTCAACGATTATATCAAAGATTTGCTCGAAATAATTCACCTTTATCGCGAACAGTACCCCCAACCAGTGCCGCAAATTGCCAGAGAAATAGAAACTTTCGACCTAGATTTTATCAGCCAAGACTTGCCGGAAACTCTCAATTCTCTGAAAATAGGAACCGATCGCATTCGGCAGCTCGTAGTAGCTTTTCGGAAAATTTCACTTCCTGACAAAGCTAACAAAGAACGCACCAACGTTCGCGAAAGTATCGACAATGTACTGCTATTACTCGCTCACCGATTGTCGCCACAAATATTAGTAGTCAAGGAATATAACAACCAGCCACTAATTTTGTGTTATCCGGGCCAACTGATCCAGGTATTCGTAAATATTCTCAACAATGCGATTGATGCTGTTAACAGTCTTGACAACTCCGAGCCAATCATTACAATTAAAACAGATATTGTAGAGCATTTTTCTGGCAGGTTTATTGCAGTATCGATCGCCCACAACGGCTCCCGGATTTCGCCAGAGATTCAACACAGAATATTTGAACCATTTGGCAATACTAAATCCTGGAAAAATTTTACAGGATTGGGACTATCGGCTTGCTATAAAATTATTGTAGAATTGCACGGCGGTATTTTTACAGTTCAATCTCCAGTACAGTCTGAAATTGAATCTCAAACTGGGGGCGGTGCTGAGTTTATCATAGAATTGCCGATCGTTTGATATAAAGCCCGTAAAATAGAAATTCGTTGCTGCGAAGCCGATGGCGAGCGGATTAGGGAAACAATAAAGGTGCGATAACAGCAAACAACCAGCCTCCCATTACCACGATTTCCACAACAATTAATAGGATATTTTTGTTCATTTTTATACCATTTTTCTAAAAATGTGCTGTAGATGAAGTCTTAGCCCCCCAAAGCATCGGGGGGGTTGGGGGGGTAATATCCAGCGCTACTTTATTTCCTTGGTATTACATTAAGAGCGATCGACAAAAGAGCGAATTTTGCGCCACCAAGCAGCCGGCGAATCCTCCTGGCGGTATGCACCATCAAACATCGACAAAATCAGCGGTAAACCCCCCACCTTCGCACTCATCAACAAGTGCATCAGCAGACAAGACACCAATACCGCCCAACCAGAAAGGTGCAGATAATACCAAACCTGCGTCAAATCCCCCGCCGGAAGCCATTCTTCCTTAACCATACTTCCAGAGACGATCGCCCAAGTCAGCGCTAACAACATCAAAGTATTTACAATCCGGTGCAAACTGTACCACCAAATCGGTTTTCCCACCTGAGTTAGTTTCCCAAAAGAATCCGGCTGCACCAAGCGTTGTTGACCTGCGTGGAAACTGTACAATGCAAAAGCCGGCATGACTCCTAACAGCAACAGCTTGCCGAAAGTGCCGTGAATCCCGATAATATCAGCAATCTGAGGCGCGGGGATTTTGCCCAACCGCCCGTCATAGGCGTTGTACACCAAAAATGCGGTCAAAATTGCTAAAAGGGCGATCGCACCATTAAGCCCGTGCAGCAATCTGAGCAACAATGGCTGGTAAGGTCTAGATTGCGACATTCTCAACTCTGTTAACTAAAAACTCTTCATCATACATTACAGCTAATCCCGGCATTTTTCAACCTGCCGATTGTGAAATAAATATGACTTAAAAATGAATGTATTGTGATAAAAATGTTATTTTATCGAGGTTTAGTGTAGACTAAAATTGTCGAAAAAACTCCTTTAATTGTAACAGTTCACAGTTAACAAAAATGGATGCAGCCACTACCGTATTTCTTTCCTTGGGACTAGCAGCAGATGCTTTTGCTGTGGCGATTTCTAGCGGTTTAGCAATCAAACACATGAAGCTCAACAAAGCTTTAAAAATTGCCTTGTTCTTCGGCTGCTTTCAAGCGTTGATGCCCGCGATCGGATGGTTGGCAGGTCTGAGTTTGAGTTCTTGGATAACACCGATCGACCATTGGATAGTTTTTGGGCTTTTGAGTTTCATTGGCGGTAAAATGATTTACGAATCGCTGCAGGGCGAAGAAAGCGAAAAAAAGTTCAATCCCTTACATACCGGAACTTTGATAACCCTGTCGGTGGCGACGAGTCTCGATGCCCTGGCAGTTGGCATCGGATTTGCTGTCTTGAAAGATTCTATTGCTCAGGCGGTGACTGCGATCGGATTTATTACTTTCTTTTTAGCCTTTGCGGGTGTGTTTATCGGACACAAATGCGGCAACTTATTTGCTAATAAAATCGAAATGTTGGGCGGAGCAATTTTGATTTTTATTGGCAGCAAAATCTTGCTCGTACACTTAACAGAAGTGACAGTAGTTGTCGGAAATTAGTTGTTAGTTGTTAGTTGTTAGTTCTTAGTTATTTTTCCAATTCCAATTACCAATTACCTTTTTCTCAATTTCCAATTCCCCAAAGATGGTATAACAGAAATATTGCGTTAAAGGATAAAAATTCCGTGTTAAAACTTTACGGCCCGGGTCGCAGCAGGGCCTCAATTGTCCAGTGGTATCTAGAAGAAATCGCGGTTCCCTACGAATTCGTCACCCTAGATATGCAAGCAGGGGAACACTTGCAGCCAGAGTTTCTGGAAATTAACCCGATCGGCAAAGTACCGGCAATTGTGGACGGAGATTTTAAACTTTGGGAATCCGGAGCAATTTTGCTGTATTTAGCTCAAAAATACGGTAAAATGCCCGAAAGTGTCGAGCAGCAAGCCGAAATCGTGCAGTGGGTAATATTTGCTAACGCTACCCTAGGGCCGGGAATATTTGTTGAAGCAAGTCGCGATCGCGAAACCCCGAAAATGTTAGAACCGTTAAATCGCATTTTCGAGAAACAGCCGTTTTTAATGGGCGATGAATTTGGTGTCGCCGACGCAGCAGTCGGCTCAATTTTATGCTACATTCCGATGATGCTGAAACTAGACCTCAGCGCTTATCCGGCTGTTTTAGATTACATGAAGCGGATCTCGGAAAGACCGGCATTCCAAAAGGCGATCGGCGGGAGTTGAAAACGGATTAGGAATGGTTCGCCAGTCTCAAGAAACCGGGTTTTTCCGAGAGATTGAGGGTTGTAGTCAAGTATTTGGTGAAAAACCCGGTTTCAGGCCACCCCTGCGCCAGTCTCAAGAAACCGGGTTTTTCCGAGAGATTGAGGGTTTTAGTCAAGTATTTGGTGAAAAAGCCGGTTTCAGGCCGCCCCGCCAATCTCAAGAAACCGGGTTTTTCCGAGAGATTGAGGGTTGTAGTCAAGTATTTGGTGAAAAACCCGGTTTCTGGCAGCCCCTGCGCCAATCTCAAGAAACCGGGTTTTTCCGAGAGATTGAGGGTTTTAGTCAAGTATTTGGTGAAAAACCCGGTTTCTGGCCCCTGCGCCAATCTCAAGAAACCGGGTTTTTCCGAGAGATTGAGGGTTTTAGTCAAGTATTTGGTGAAAAACCCGGTTTCAGGCCCCTGCGCCAATCTCAAGAAACCGGGTTTTTCCGAGAGATTGAGGGTTGTAGTCAAGTATTTGGTGAAAAACCCGGTTTCTGGCAGCCCCTGCGTCGAGTCCGAGAAGAGAAGGAAGAACGAACCAACAACTCAATATCTAAAATCTGGGGCAATTGGTAAATTGCCCCAGATTTTAATGCAATCAACTTTATCTGAACCCGACAGCCGCTTGCCAGACAAAAGCCAGCAGCAAGAAAAACACGGGAATCACTGGCAAAACATTAACCAAAGGGTCAAAGATTGCATAAGCCTCGGGCAGTTTAGCCAACAGTAATGCAGCTTCCATGAATCAACCTACCTATCCAACACAATTTTAATAATTGTCGCATATCTTCACCCAAGGAACTCACGATCGATCGACAGTCGGTGTCAGCCAGTGGGCAAACTCTTCGGTAAATCGATCGGCCAAAATCGCCTCCCGCATCCTCCCAGTAAAGCGAATCAACTCCGTGACGTTGTGCAGCGCCAGCAAAGTATAGCTGAGTGCCTCCTTAGCCCGCGCCAAATGAGCCAAATAAGCCCGACTAAATTTTTGGCAGGTATAGCAAGGACAAGACTCATCCAGGGGAGCAAAATCCTCGCGAAACCGAGCATTTTTCAAATTCCAGCGTTCCCCGCGCACAAAAGCCGTCCCGTGGCGGCCCAGCCGAGTTGGAATCACGCAGTCAAACATATCTACACCACTAGCTACAGCCAGCGCCATTTCCCGATAGGTTCCAATCCCCATCAAATAACGAGGTTTATTTGCCGGCAACAGAGGCGCAGTAACTCTCACAATCTCTGCGATCAAATCCCCCGATTCCCCGACGCTAACCCCGCCGATCGCATAACCGGGCAAATCTAAGTCTACCAACTGGTTCGCCGCGCGCGATCGCAAATCGGGGAAAACACCCCCCTGCACGATGCCGAACAAAGCTTGTTCCGGGCGCGAGTGAGCCTGCATACAGCGCTGCAGCCAGCGGTAAGTGCGATCTGTCGCTGCCTCCACCTCGTCCCGCGTAGCGGGGTAAGGCGGACACTCATCAAAGGCCATAATCACGTCAGCGCCTAACTCGTTCTGAATCTCGATCGATTTTTCCGGCGTTAAATTAATGATGCGGCCGTCGCGGGGAGCTCGAAAAGTCACCCCATTCTCCGAAATAGTCCGCATTTGGCTCAAGCTAAACACCTGAAAGCCGCCCGAATCCGTCAGAATCGGGCCCGGCCAAGCCATAAATTTGTGCAATCCGCCCGCGCCCGCGACAATTCGTTCCCCCGGCTGCAAGTGCAAGTGATAAGTATTGGCCAAAACCATTTGAGCTCCCGCGTCTTCAAGATGTGCCGGAGTCAAAGTTTTGACATTAGCCAAAGTGCCCACGGGCATAAACTTTGGCGTTTCCACAATACCGTGGGGAGTGGTAAAAACTCCTGCACGCGCTTGGGTGTGGCTGCAGTTAGCCTGACATTTAAAAGAAAATTTCGCCTTGTCCTCAGTCATTAGTCCCCGATGCTCGTTAACCGCTACTCGGCCGTCCGTGTTATCTAATCTATTGTTGATGACATCGCGACAAAAAAAACCATCACCCCGCCCAAAAACAGAGACAATTTTCCGACAATTGTCGTGGAGGGCAAAAAATTTTAGACCTTAGTTATCCTCTCAGATTCACGGCGCTGCGAGTAAATCTAAAATCGACTGACTGACTGACTGGTGATTAAAACTGAGAATCATCCTCATCCAATTGCAGATCCCAGTGGCCTGAGAGTACCTGATCGACAACTGCATCCAAAGCCGCAGCATTTAAATTCCGGGAGACTTGCTCTTGCAAAGGATTGGAGAGGGGAATTAACCGCAACTGCCGGCCGTCTTGAATCAGGTCAAAATAAGCACCATCTTCAGGCGACTGTTTCAGTTCCAGGTAATCAAAACTATACACGTTCAAATAAAGCCCGTGGTTGGCAATCAGGGTAGACCGGTGGGGGTTGGCGAAGACTTCGAGCACGTACCCTTCGCCTTCGCTGTAAGTCTTGCCATCTTGGATGTGAAGGTAGCGGACACGTCCTAAATCAAACAGCAATCTTTTGATATCGCGCTTGTTGACGACAATGCCTGTATCAATGATGCAAGGAGCAACTACCCTGTTATTCGATTGGTCGTGACTCATGGAGCAAAAGCCTCTGTTGTAGTATTTTCCCGTTTTGAAAATCGGGGAGTTAGCTAGAATTCTGGATACGGGAAACCGGAATCTTGAGTTTAGCCATTTTAGATAGGGAGCTTCGGGAGCGCTGCCGGCAGAGGTTTTCCGGGGAAAATTGCTCGGACAGGAGGAATGCCCGATCCAAAGGACTAGGCTGTTACAGTTCCAATTCTGGCACAAGCTAATGAATTGACAACTGTATATCAGATCAAAAAATTTCTATCTTATGGTGGATGATAAATTGGTTCGCTCTACGATCGACTTTTTCCGGAATCAAGGCGCTGCCATTGCAGCCGCAGTCGCTTTTTATACTTGTTTGCCGGTGCCGGTGTCTTGGACTTTGGAGTTTCGGGGCATTGCTCGGTTGGCACCGGCGATCGGGCTTTCGATCGGCGGGATGCTGGGACTGGCGGATCTTGGGTTGCAGTTGTTGGGTATGCCTGCTCTGACTCGATCGGCCTTGGTGGTAGTTTTGGGCATCGGCATTACTGGCGGGCTGCACTTAGATGGGGCTATGGACGCGGCGGACGGGCTGGCCGTACCCGACCCGGTACGCAGGCTGGAAGTCATGCGGGACAGCGTTACAGGGGCTTTTGGGGCGATGGCTGCGATCGCGATCGTCCTGCTGAAAACTGCGGCTCTTTCGGACTTGAATCACTATCGGTGGCTGGCTTTGATGGGTGTGGCGGGTTGGGGAAGGTGGGCCCAACTGGTGGCGATCGCCCGCTATCCCTATCTCCGGGCCGAGGGTAAGGGAGCTTTTCATAAAGAATCGATTTATTCTCCTTTTGATTTTATTCCGGGAGTGCTGTTGTTGGTGAGTTTGAGCGTGCTGCAAGTTGTCTTGGATGGCGATCGGTGGCTGTTGGCGGTGGGGATGGCTTTGGGGGGAAGCGCGATCGGAATTTTTGCCGGAGCCTGGTTCAACCACCGTTTGGGAGGCCACACCGGCGATACTTACGGTGCTGTAGTTGAGTGGACGGAGGCTTTGTTGCTGTGTCTGTTGGCGGCCTTGGAAGGGTGAACAGTTGACAGTTGGCAGTTGACAGTTGACTGTTGACTGTTAACTGTTAACTGTTAACTGTTGACTGTTAACAAATAACAAATAACTGTTAACAAATAACCCATAACCAATAACCAATAACCAAAAGACTTAAGATTATTGACAATTCATTTGCCGAGCTCGATCGACCGCAGCCTGCAATTTTTCCCCCAGTATCCGAACGTGAGGTTCTTTTAACATCCCCAAATGGTCGCTAGGGATGTCGTGAATCTCTATTCCTCCCGTAATTACCTCGCCCCAACCCAACTCGCGACCGACACCAAACGCGGCCGCACTCTCAACTGCCTTGAAAATAGTCGCTCTACCGGGGTAAACTCTTGCTACATAGTGTTTCAATGCGTCTTCATTGAGTTCTCGATGAGTGAAGTTTTCCAGATAAATCGGTAAGGGACGCCCGCTCGTTCTGTAAAATTTGCACAAAATCCTCCACTGAATATGAGTAAGTAACTCGATTTTTCCCATCAGATTGCTCTTGGCTTTATTCAGAAATACACCAGGCGTCAGGTGTAAAACTTTCATCGCCCGTTGACCGCGTTTTATTGCAGGAGAATGTTTAAAAGCATCCGGGCCGTAGGTATCCAACAATCCCAGCAAAGCTACCTTTTGACCTACATCGTGAAGTTGCCGCGCCATCTCAAAAGCTACCGTCCCCCCAAAAGATACTCCTAACAGAAAATAAGGGCCGTGCGGCTGGAAAGTTTGCATTTCTTTGATGTAATAAGCCGCCAATTCCTCAACTCGATTGGGAGGAGCCAATTTTTCATCCATAATTTGAGTAGACAATCCCAAAATTGCCTGCGATGGCTCCAAATGATTCAGCAAAGGACGGTAAAATTCCAATCCCCTGCCGAGTACGTGAATGCAGAACAGAGGCGGTTTGTAACTCCCTGTTCCCGGTTGAATAACTACCATTGACGGAGACGGAGACGACCATTCCGGTTCGCGGAGAATGTCAGCCAATTGTTCGACTGTTGGCGATTGGAAAATTGCAGACAGCGGCAGCTTTTTGCCGAAGACTTTTTCAACTTCAGCTAACAAGCGCGCTGCTAGCAGCGAATGTCCTCCTACCTCGAAGAAATTGTCCCGGACACCAATTGAATCGATGCCTAAAACTTGCTGCCAAATTTCTGTCACCTGGGATTCTAACTTGTCGCGGGGGGCAACAGCGATTGTTTCATCGGGCGCAACGCTAGCAGATTGCCATTTTTGAGTGGTCAAAGCGCGGCGGTCAACTTTGCCGTTGGGGTTTAAGGGCAAAGCGTCGAGAAATGCAAACCCAACAGGTATCATGTAGTCTGGCAGCCTCTGTTTCAGGAAACTCCGCAGGGTTGCTGCTGCGAGAATTTTGCCGGGGCGGGGTACTGCATAAGCTGCCAGACATTTGTTGCCGGCAGCATCTAGTTGAACTGCAATTGCCACTTGAGCGATATCTGGATGTGCGGCTAATACTGCTTCAATTTCTCCGACTTCTATGCGGAAACCGCGAATTTTTACTTGATTGTCGGTGCGTCCGAGATATTCGATATTACCGTCGGGTAGGTAGCGGGCTAAATCCCCGGTTTTATAAAGATTTGAAGAAGGAAGAAGGCTGGAAACCGATCGCTCTTCGGCATTTTCCAATCCTTTTTCTGGGTGAATCAAAGGATTTGGAATAAATCTTTCTGCTGTTAAATCCGGGCGGTTGAGATAGCCTCTGGCCAAGCCTGCACCGCCTGCATACAACTCGCCCGGAACGCCTGCAGGCACTGGCTGCAAATGCCGATCGAGTATGTAAACTTGAGTATTGGCGATCGGTCTGCCGATCGGCACCGAATTGCTAATTTGACTGTCAGGGGCGATCGTAAAACAGCAAGTAAAAGTCGTATCTTCGGTCGGCCCGTAGCCGTTAATTAATTTGCAGTTTGGAGCCTCTCTCAGCAATTTCTGGACGTGGGGAACCGATAAAACGTCGCCGCCTGCCAACAGTTGGCGCACACCCTTTAAATCCTCAATTCGATCGTCCACCATCAAGTGAAACAGTCCGGCGGTAAGCCACAAAATTGTCACATTGTATAAGCCAATTGCATCTCCCAACTCTGCCAAAGATGGAGTTCCTGGGGGAAATACAGCCAATTTCGCCCCGTTGAGCAGCGCTCCCCAAATTTCCAGCGTCGAAGCGTCGAAGGAAATCGGAGCCAGTTGCAGGAACACTTCTGCGGCGCTGAGGCTGGCAAAGTCAGTGTCTTTGACTAACCGCACTACGCCCCGGTGGACGACGCAAACGCCTTTGGGTTTGCCTGTGGAACCAGAAGTATACATTACATAAGCGAGATTTTCCGCCTTCGCCAGATTGGCAAGATTGTCCTCACTTTTTGCGCTGATTTCCTCCCGCACCTGCTCCAAACAAACTATTTTTGCTTCAGTATCGGGCAGCTTTTCTGTTAAATGCTGTTGAGTTAACAGCACCGATAGGGCGGCATCTGACAGCATGAATTCCAGCCGCTCTTTGGGATAAGCTGGATCTAAGGGCAGGTAAGCAGAGCCGGCCTTGAGAACAGCTAACAGCGAGACGATCGCATCAATAGAGCGATCGAGACAAACACCGACTAAAACTTCCGGGCCCGCACCCAAAGTTTGCAAGTAACGGGCGAGTTGATTGGCCCGACAATTTAGCTGTTGGTAGGTTAATTGTTGCTCTCCAAAAACTAGAGCTACAGCATCGGGAGTTTGCTCTGCTTGAATTTCAAATAATTGGTGAATGCAGGCAGATTCGGGATAATTTGTTTGAGTATTGTTCCAATCAACTAATATTTTTTGTCGTTCTCCAGATGTCAAAATTGGCAAGTTTTGCAGCGGGCATTCTGGATTGGCAACTACCGCTTTTAACAACTCCTCAAATTCCGCCATGCGATCGCGAATTGTTGCCGCGTCAAACAAGTTAGTATTGTACTGGCATTCCAGCACCAATTTTTCTTTAGTTTCGCTAGCATTCACCGCCCATTCAAAATTTTCGCAAGTTCTAGGATTCGAGAAAACTTCAGCTTGAAAATCTGGAAAATTAAGTTGTGATTCGGCAAGCTGCACGTCCAGATTAAAAGTTACAGGTACTAAGGGAACGCGGCTGAAATCCCGCGGCAATGCTAATTTTTTGACCAAGGTACCGAAGGTAATTTGCTGCCGTTCGATCGCATCTAAAATTCCCGTGCGGCGCGATCGCAAATAATCGATAAAAGATTGTTCCCCGTCAATGCAGGTACGCAGCGGCAACAAGCTGACGCAGTGTCCGGCAAGCTGGTCTTTCCCCCCAACAAGCTGTCCCGCCGCCGGCATTCCCACAACCAAATCTTCTTGCCCGCACAAGCGGTACATAAAAGCTTCAAATCCAGCAAAGAGAATAGTAAAAAAACTGCACCTTGCTTTTTTTCCCAAGCCTTTGAGGTTAGCAACTAAATCCGGATCGACTTCCCAATCTTCCCGCGCGCCGCTGTAAGTTCGCAAAGCAGGACGAGGTTTGTCTGTCGGCAAATCCACCACCGGAATTGTGCCGGAAAACTGGTTTAGCCAATAATTTTCAGCTTCAATAACTTCGAGACTTGTTGCTTGTTCTTCTTGTAAAATTGCGTAGTCGATAAAACTTTCTGGCTGCGAAAGATGGGCGGACAATCCTTGCTGGCGCGCCGAATAAATTGCACCCAAATCCGGAAATAGTATGCCCCATGACCAGCCGTCGCAAATAATGTGGTGGCCGGTGAGAATAATAATATGTTCTTGTTCTTGCAGCTTGATAATTTGACTGCGAAACAGCGGCCCCCGCACTAAATCGAAAGGGCGATCGACTTCTTCGCGGCGCAAATAAGCTAATTTCGATTCGCGATCGCGATCGTCCAAAATTGACAAGTCGATCGTGGGAATATCCAGGGCGATCGCAGAAGCAATACAAAGAGTAGATCCGTCGGGACTAAATGTTGCCCGCAGCGCCTCGTGCCGCTGCACTAATTCCTGAATGGAAAATCGGAGAGATTCAACGTCGAGATTTCCTTGCAATCGCAAACACATCGATTCGTTGTAAGCACAATTTGCCTCGTCTCCCATTTGCACGGCAATCCAGATTTCTTTCTGCGATTCCGTCGCGGGTACGCAAGCAAAAAGTTCTCCGCCTGCGAAAGGATCGAAGTCTACAGCGGTTAGTTTTGGTGGTAAATCAGCAATTGTTTTCATTGGTTATTAACAGGTGAAAGATCGGATTTTTTTACCGCAGAGGGCGCAGAGAGCGCAGAGAGAATAAAGATATTATGGTAATGTGAAATCCAGTGCAATCAGCACGCTCTAATTTCTCTCCCCTTTCTCTGATTCCTCTGCGTTCTCTGCGGTAAATCAGCAATTGTTTTTATCATTCATTAACAGGTGAAAGATCGGATTTTTTTTACCGCAGAGGGCGCAGAGAGCGCGGAGAGAAGAGGGAAGAGGGGTATTGTGGTAATGTCAAATTCAGTACAATCAGCACGCTCTAATTTCTCTCTCCTTTCTCTGATTTCTCTGCGTTCTCTGCGGTTATATCTAAAAGATATTAAATCTTAAGATAAACTTTCTCCTACTTGTAAATGTTTGCCCGATCGCTCTGGATCTTCGATGTACCAAGCTGGCTTTCCGTCGGGATCTCGTCCTAATTTTGCACCGGGTACGGGAGCATTGTTTGCGAAAGCAGTTGACGATTTCGATCCGTTTTGATGCAAATCGATCGCCCTCACAGTTTCCCCCGCTCCACCGGGAAAAAATCCGGCTGACTGCAATTCGGCAATACTGTTTTTAAATGCCTCCTTGATAAAAGCAATATCTGCGTCGGAATGGGCTAGCGTCAGGAAACACGGGCGGTGATCCCAAATGTGGATTCCTTTTTCTCGCAGCGAGTAGAAGAGCAATTCTCCGTGAATAAACTCTTGCGGGTAGGTGATTTTGAACAGGGAGCCAAAGTTTTTAACTGTGAAAGGTGCTGAGGCGCGATCGAACATGGCGTTCAATTCTGCAACTAATTGGTCAGTTTTGGCATTGAGATCGCGCTGCAAGGAAGGCCCGCCCCGTTTCAAGTATTCGAGGGATGCTTTGGCGGCTGCTAATGTCAGCGGGTGGCGCACAAAAGTTCCGGCAAAATAAGTAACCCCTACTTCGGGGAAAGAGTCGTCTCCGAATTGCCAAAATCCGCCATCTAATGCGTCCATCCAAGCCGATTTACCCGCAATTACCCCGATCGGCATCCCCCCGCCGACTACTTTGCCGTAGGTACCGATATCTGCTTGTACGCCGAAGTATTCTTGAGCGCCGCCCGGTGCGACTCGGAATCCGGTAATCACTTCGTCCATAATGAAGGCGCAACCGGCTTGTTCGGTAATTCGTCGCACTTCGTGGAGGAATTCTCGCGGTTGCCAGTCGGGGCGGCGGCTTTGTACGGGTTCTACCATGATGGCTGCAAACTCGCCCGCCCGCGCTTTGAGGATTTCTAGGGATTCGGGTTCGCCGTAGTCGAGGATCAGGGTGTTGTCAACGGCGGATTGGGGAATTCCCGGTGCTGCTGGGAGCGATCGCAATTTCTTGGTGCCGCGCACGATTACTTCGTCGAAATTTCCGTGATAGTCTCCGGTAAACGTGACGATCGTATTGTTGCCGGTGACGGTGCGGGCCAGCCGCATTGCGCCCAAAACTGCCTCGGAACCGGTGTTGCAGAAGGCGGCGCGATCGTGTTTGGTCATTTCGCACACGAGTTCGGCGACTTCCCCGGCTAGCGGTGTTTGCGGCCCGATTTCAAAGCCTAATTGCATTTGGGCGGCGATCGCTTCTGTGATAAATGGCGCTGAATATCCGAAAAAGTTCGACCCGAAACCGTTGGTTAAATCGACATATTCGTTATCGTCTTTATCCCAAAGTTTGGAACCGGACGATCGCACTGTGACAATTGGATAAACCAACTCTTTCATCGTCCGGTTAAACCCGGAAACTACGCGCGGATCGGCGAGGTGGTGGCGGTGAGTCTGAGCGTACTGTTTCGATTTTTGGGTTCGCGCCGTGTACTGTTTGACAAATGTTTCTAAATGTGCTGTTTGCGATGGAGTTAAGGCGTCGCGATCGGACTTGTCGATGCGGGTACCTGCACCAAACACCTTTTTTGGTTCGAGGGATTCTGCTGCGGGTGCTGCTGGGGCAGGCACGGGGGCACTGCCCCTACCGTTAGATGGTGCGGTATTTTGAGTCGGGGCGATCGGTTGTGCGGGAACAGAAACACCGCCGCCCAACATTTCTAGCTGCCGCGACATAATCTGCAACTGTTGGCCGATCAAGTATTCGAGGTTGCTAGACGCTACGGGCTGCAAAATTTGAGGCTGCGGGCTGGGTACAGGCAGATTTGCAGGGGCGTTGGGCGCGATCGAACTGGTAATCGGTGCGGGAATCGCTGCAGGCGGTACGATCGAACTCGCAACTGGCGCAACAATTTGTTGTAGGGGCGGTGCCCCCGTGCCCGCCCCCACGGCCGCGATCGAGCTTGTTGCAGGCAAAACCTCCGGCGGCAAAGATCCGTCGATAAATTCCGATAAAGTTTCGAGACTGGGGAAAGTTTCTAGTAGCTGGCGGAAGGTAATTTTAACGTTAAATTCTTTTTGCAAGTTCAGCGCTACTTGAGTCAAAGACAGAGAATCTAAACCCATTTCTAAAAAGGTTAGATCGTCGCTGACGCTGCCTAAATCTTCACCAGAAGTTTCTTCTAAGATATTTTTGATTTTGGGAATTAGTCTTTCTTTGCGAGCTGGTTGTTGGGTTGCGATTTGTGTATTTGGCATTGACTGTTGACTGTTGATTGTTGATTGTTGGGAATTGGGAATTGGGAATTGGGCATGGGGCATCGGGAATTGGGAATCGGGCATCGGGAATTGGGAATTCTCCCACTCTCCCACTCTCCCACTCTCCCCATCTCCCTCTCTCCGCATAGGTTCTATCCAGAAGCGTTTGCTCTCGAAGGGATAAGTTGGTAAGGGAAGGCGATCGCGCGTTTCTTCCTGATAAAAACTCTGCCAGTCGATCGGCACTCCGCAGAGCCAAAGCTGTCCGACTGCGCTTAACAAAGCAGTCCATTCAGCATTGTTATCTGGATTATCGGTTAGAGAAGAAATAGCAACTTGCTGTTTCAAATCTTTCGATTGTTTGCGAGCCAAAGTAGCAGCCGTTGTTCTCGGCCCGACTTCCAAAAGCACGCGATTCGGATCTTGCCAAAGTTCTTTGATGCCGTCGGCAAAACGCACTGTCGCTCGCAAATGCCGCGCCCAATACATCGGATCAGTTGCTTGTTCCGCTGTTATCCAACTAGCAGTTACAGTCGAAACAAAGGGGATAGTTGGCGCTGACAATTGCACTTTTTTGACATATTCAGCGAATGGTTCGACGATCGAATCTACCATCGGCGAATGAAAAGCGTGGGAAGTGTGCAAGTGTTTGCAGACAATCTTTTCGCTGGCTAATTGCTGTTCAAAAAGTGCGAGATCGTCTGTCGGCCCAGAAACCACGCACAAATCCGGCGCATTCACCGCAGCAACTGCCAAATCCCCACTCAAGCGCCCTTCGACTTGCGCCGCCGGCAACCGTACCGACAGCATCGAACCACCGGGCAAATCTTGCATCAAGCGCCCCCTCGCAGCCACCAGCATCAAGGCATCTTCCAGGGAAAACACGCCGGCGATAGTTGCCGCGACAAATTCGCCGATGCTGTGCCCGATCGCACCTTGGGGAGTTACGCCCCAACTCTGCCACAGTTGAGCCAGCGCGTACTCTACAGTAAATATCGCGGGCTGAGTCAAGAAAGTTTGGCGCAGCGACTCGGCGGCTGTCGCTTCATCGCTACCGGGATACAGCACTTCGCGCAAATCTCGGCCTAGGTGCGGCTGCAAAATTTCGGCGCAGCGATCGACCGTGGAGCGGAATAAAGGCTCAGATTCGTACAAATTCAAGCCCATATTGACGTATTGCGCCCCTTGTCCGGGAAACATGAAGATTACCGCCGGATTTCTCGATTCGGCGCAGCGGGTTGCTGTACGCAGCGGCGGCAGGGATTCGAGTAACTCTAGGGCATCGGCGCGATCGCTGCAAACGGCGAAACGGCGGTAATTAAAGGCTTGCCGCCCGGTTTGCAGGGTGTAAGCAGCATCGGCGAGATCGATTTCTGGGTTTTCGGCGAGGTGCGATCGCAAGTTGGCGGTAGCCGCGTCTAAAGCAGATGGAGTTTTTGCCGACAGCAGCAGTAACTGCCGCGGGCGAGAAGAACTTGACGGTGCCAGCGCGGGCGCTTCTTCGAGGACAACGTGAGCGTTGGTACCGCCGACTCCAAAGGAACTGACTCCGGCTCTTCTGGGCGTTGTGCCTGCTTTCCATTCCGCAAGTTCGGCGTTGACGTAGAAAGGGCTGTTGGCAAAGTCGATCGCCGGATTCGGTGTTTGGTAGTGGAGAGTGGCGGGTATTTGTTGGTGTTTGAGGGCTAAAGCTGTTTTAATCAGCCCGGTGACTCCGGCGGCGGCGATCGTGTGTCCGAAGTTGCTTTTGACGGAGCCGATCGCGCAAAATTGTTTGGCTGAGGTTTTGAGGGCAAAAGCTTGAGTCAAAGCTGCAATTTCGATCGGATCGCCGAGGGGAGTTGCCGTGCCGTGGGTTTCGACGTAGGATATCGTTTCTGGATCTACGCCGGCCATCGCCTGGGCCATCGCGATCGCGTCTGCTTGTCCATCCACGCTGGGCGCTGCAAAGCTGACTTTGGCCGCCCCGTCGTTATTTAAACCAACGCCGCGAATTACCGCATAAATTGTATCTCTGTCGGATCTCGCTTCTTCCAAACGCTTCAGTACCACAGCCCCGCCTGCGTTGCCGAACACCGTCCCTTGGGCCTTAGCATCGAATGGTTTGCAATGTCCGTCGCTGGAAAACATCCCCCCTTCTTGATACAAATAACCGCTATTTTGGGGAGCTGTAATCGAAATTCCGCCGGCGAGAGCTAAATCGCATTGATAGCTCATCAAGGCATAAAAAGCTTGACAAACTGCAACTAATGATGTAGAGCAAGCGGTATGGACGCTGACGCTGGGCCCTTTGAGATTGAGTTTGTAAGAAGTGCGGGTAGCAATGTAGTCTTTTTCATTTCCTACCATTACCTGAAACTCGCCCGCGCGGGAAATTATGTCCGATCGTCCGGCGATGTTGTTGGGAAAATAGGTATTGTTGCCCGTGCCGGCGTAAACTCCGATCGAGCCGTTGAAGGTATTCGGATCGCAGCCGGCATTTTCTAGGGCGGCCCAAGCTATTTCTAAAAAAACGCGCTGCTGCGGGTCGGTAATTTCGGCTTCGCGGGGACTCACGCCGAAAAATGCTGCATCAAAGCGATCGGCACCGTCAATAATGCCTCTAGCTTTGACATAATTCGGATCTTGTCTGAGATTGGGGTCAATACTGGGGTCTAGTTCTGCGTCGCTGAACAGCGCTGTAGACTCGACTCCGCCGCACAAATTTTGCCACAATTCATCGACACTTGCAGCACCGGGAAAGCGACCTGCCATGCCAATAATTGCAATCCCGTCAAGTTCTGGATTTTCCTCGGAATTTGTCATCAGTAAGTCCCTATAATTCAACGTAAAAGTAAGATTCAACAGCTAGTTACATTATTTTTCTTCTTTCTATCCTCCTCTTTGAAACTACTAAATAAAGTTATGACGGGGCGGTTGAAACCGCATCTACACATACAAAGTCGGCCTGCGCCGACTGGTTTGTAAAGGGGATCGGAAACCCGGATTTGCTATGACTAATGACCAATGACTACTGACTAATGACTAATGACTAATGACTAATGACTACTAACTACCGTCTTTTAGTAAATTGCTTCGATCGATTAAAAGCGGCTTTTTGTCGATCGGCCCTATCTTGAAATTTATTACTAGACTGATTCGTACTCTCTCCTTGGTTTAAATAATTTGCTAATTGGGCGATCGTCGGATGCTGGAACAATTTCACCACCGGCAAGTCAGTAGCTAACAGAGCTCGCACTTGCACTGCAACTTTCAGAGTCATCAGAGAATTCCCTCCAATCTCGAAGAAATTGTCATGAATCCCCACGCGATCGAGCTTCAGCAACTTAGACCAAATGCCCGCTAGCACTTTCTCCAATTCGCTTTGCGGTGCCGCGTAACTCTGGGACTGTTCTTGTCGCTGCGAGTCAGGTGCCGGCAGGGCGCGGCGGTCAATTTTGCCGCTGGGAGTCTTCGGCATCGCCTCCACAGTCACAAACACCGCAGGCACCATGTAATCGGGGAGTTGTCCTTGCAATTGGACGCGGAGGTCGGCAATTGTTAGTTGCTCTTCTGGATTGACTGCTAAATAAGCAACCAAGCGTTTTTCCCCCGGTTCGTCTTCCCGCGCTAGCACCACAGCTTGTTTAATTGCCGGATGTTTTGCGAGTGCAGTTTCGATTTCTCCCAACTCGATGCGGAAGCCGCGAATTTTGACTTGGCCGTCAATCCGTCCGATGTACTCGATGTTACCGTCGGGCAGGTAGCGGGCTAAATCTCCAGTTTTGTAAAGGCGATCTTCTGAAGGCAGAAGGGAAAAATCTGATTTTTGTTCGATCGTGCTTTTTTCATTGTGTTTAAAAGGATTGGGAATAAATCTTTGGGCAGTCAAGTCCGGGCGGTTGAGATAGCCCCGGGCCAAACAGATACCCCCGATGTATAGTTCTCCACCTACTCCTAAAGGTACAGGCTCACCATTCTGGTGTAACAAATATATCTGCGTGTTGGCAATAGGGCGGCCGATCGCAGGCAGTGCTGGCCAATTTTCCGGCGGGCCGCTGAGGGTATAAGCTGTAACGACGTGACTCTCGGAGGGGCCGTATTGATTGTGCAGCGTACAATTTTCTAGCTGTTGAAAGAAACTGGTTATATAACGATTGACTTGCAACTGTTCGCCGGCAGTGATGACTTCGCGCAGCGATTTTGGTACTAGCTTGTAGGTATCGGCCGCTTCTGCTAAGTGTTGCAGGGCGATGAAGGGGAGAAACAATCTTTGAATTTTTTCTGTCTCGATTAGCTGCAACAAACTTTGGGCATCTCGCCGAATTTCTTCGGTGATGAAAACGAGGGTGTCGCCCGCACACCAAGTACAAAACATTTCTTGAAATGAGACATCGAAGCTGAGAGAGGCAAATTGCAGGGTTTTGGCTGCATCTTCCAAGGTGGAGTTTTGCAGTTGCCACGCAATTAGGTTGACTAGGGCGCGGTGGGGGAGGAGAACTCCTTTGGGTTTGCCCGTGGAACCGGATGTATATATTGTATATGTTAAATTTTCTGGCGAGACGGTGCTGGTGGGGTTTTCGGTGCTGCAATTGGCGATTTCTTGCCAGTTTGCGTCCAAACAAACGGTTTGCGCTTGATGTTCCGGCAGTGATTCTACTAAGTGAGATTGCGTGAGAATAACCGGAGTTTGGGTGTCGCCTAACATGAAAGTCAGCCTTTCTTTGGGATAGGCTGGATCTAGGGGAACGTAAGCTGCGCCTGCTTTGAGAATGCCTAAAACTGCGATCGCCATTTCTAAGGAACGTTCCATGCAAATCGCAACTAAAACATCGGGCCCGACTCCTAATTGCTGCAAGTAATGCGCGAGTTGATTGGCTTTGGAATTGAGCTCGCGATAGGTAAGCTGCTGTTGGGAATTGTGGGGAAAAACGGCGGCAATGGCATCGGGCGATCGATCGACTTGCGCTTCAAATAATTGGTGAACGCATTTGTTGTCGGGATAATTTGCCTCAGTTTGGTTCCACTGCTGCAATTGAGCAATTTCGGCTGCTGTCAGCATTGACAATTTGCTGATTTTCTGCTGGGGATTGGCGGCGATACTTTCTAGCAAAGTTTGCAGGTGTCCCAACATTCGGGTAAGGACGTTTTCATCGAACCGCTGGCGATCGCCCGCAATTTTTAGCAGCATTTCGTCTCCCCCGTAGCCGTAAACTGTTAGCGGAAAACTCGTCTGTTCTAAAAGCTGAAATTCTCGATTTTGCCAGTTACCGCCTAGAGTTTGTAAGGCTGCATTTATCGGAGTTTTCTCAACTACTACCAGGCTTTCAAATAAAGCTCTGCTGCGACCGATTTCGCTCCATTCTTGAATTTTTGCCAGCGGTACGTTACCGTGTTCTTGCAATGCAGTCCATTGATTTTGCAGTTGTTTCAGCCAGTCGATGGCTGGCATTTCTGGAGTGACAATTACTCTCAGCGGCAAAGTATTGATGAACAATCCTACTGCTGGTTCTATTTTTTCTCTATTTGGCGATCGGCTGTTGCAAATAGTTCCAAATACTACATCTTGCGAACCGGAACAGCGGCTCAAAAGTAAAGCCCAGACTCCTTGCAGTAAAGTATTTAGGGTTAGTTGATGTTCTTCAATTAGGGAGTTTAAGGTTGCGGTAACAGTGCTAGAAAGCCGGATTTTTGGTGGAGTTAGCAACAGGCAAGATGCCTGTTCCACAACTGATAAGTTTTCTGGTGGAACGGGCATCTTGCCCGTTCTTGAAAAATCCCCAACCAAAGGGGTAGGATCGCACAAACCGCTTAAGTATTGCCTCCAGAATGTTTCTGCTTTCGAGATATCTTGCTGCATCCAATCGAGGCGATCTCGATCGCACCTAGGCGGTGTTAATTCTAATTGCCGATCGGCACACAGAGATTCGTACAAGGTAAAAACTGCTTGCAAAACAGTTATTGCCGAGGTACTGTCGAGCAAAATATGGTGATAAGTCCAGATGAGTTTGTATTCGGTTTCCGCAACTCGGAACAAAGCCAAACGCATCAGCGGCGGTTGAGTTAGGTCAAATCCTTGCAGGCGATCGGCTTGCAAATAAGCGGAGAGTTGATTTTCCCGATCGCCCTGGGACAAACTGCGCCAGTCTTCATCAACAATTGGTACTTCGACTTGTGGGTGTACAGTTTGCACCGGCACCTCTCGATCCAACCAACTAAAACTCGTTCTCAAAACTGGATATCGATCGACACTTTGATGCCAAGCATCGACAAAAGCTGAAACATTCAATTCTTCGCCCAGGCTGCACAGTACCTGTTCGATATCTACCCCTGACTGTTGGCCCGAAAGGCCCTCGAACAACATCCCCTGCTGGAGCGGTGAAAGTTGATAGGAAGATTCGCTATCAGTTGCTACAGATTGGGGACGGTCTGCTGCTGGCAAAGACATACTTACCTGCGAGTAGTGAACTAAAAACTTTGGAGCAAGTGTTACCGGATGTTTAATACTTGTTTTAATTAACAATTCAGGTCAAAGCGCGATCGCCAGCATCTGAATGTTGTGTTTTTTGTTGTAAATTTTTATCCTACGAGCCGAGGCTAACTCAAATTATACCCTCCTGTCAACTCACACAGATCCAACCTACAAATATATTCTATGCCGATCGTTTACCGTTCCGCAACCGTGTAATTACAGAGAATACAGCCACAGTAAAAACATCGTAACGAGGGTAAGTTTTGAAAAGTTTTCAATTACCTGCTAAGCCCGGTTTTTCAAATTCGTTAGGTAGCCAGAAACCGGGTTTCTGCGACAAATTTCGGTACCAAAAATTTAGGAAGAAACCGGGTTTCTTGAATTCGTAGGTCAGCCAGAAACCCGGTTTCTTGAATTCGTAGGTCAGCCAGAAACCCGGTTTCTGCGACAAATTTCGGTTAGTACCAAAAATTTAGGAAGAAACCCGGTTTCTTGAATTCACTAGGCCAGCCAGAAACCCGGTTTCTGCGACAAATTTCGGTTAGTACCAAAAATTTAGGAAGAAACCCGGTTTCTTGAATTCGTAGGCCAGCCAGAAACCCGGTTTCTTGAATTCGTAGGCCAGCCAGAAACCGGGTTTCTGCGACAAATTTCGGTACCAAAAATTTAGGAAGAAACCCGGTTTCTTGAATTCGTTGTTTCTGCGACAAATTTCGGTTAGTACCAAAAATTTAGGAAGAAACCCGGTTTCTTGAATTCACTAGGCCACCAGGAACCTAAATTTTTACGCTTTCGGCTCAACCCAAACAGTCATGCCTTCAACCCTCAAACCTTTGCCGCGAGTGCCGCAATATTGACCGTTAGAAGTAACAGGAGTATCGCCCAGATTTTGAATGTGAGCCGTGTAGAAGACATCGTACTTATCGGCTTGCGGCCCAGTCAGCCGCGCGGCAAATCCTTCAATGCGCTTGGCTTTCCCCCGGAAACCGGCCAGTTCCCCTTCGCCGATCCAAGGAGTATCGCCAATTCCTTCAACGTGAGCCATGTACTGCAAATTTAAACCGGGAACCGGAGGCTCTATTTTAATTTGAAATCCTTCGACGCGGCGGCCTTGAGCTTTCGTACCGGCGTATTCTTTATCGCCAAAAGTTCGATCGCCAATTCCTTGAATGTGCGCCAAAACTTTTAAACCCACAGCCGCCGCAACTCGAGAACTCGCAGATGGCGCAATCCACACTTTGATGCCCTCTATTCTCAAAGCTTTGCCGCGAGTGCCGCAGTAATCGCCGTTGGAGGACACATCGGTATCACCGATATTCTGAATGTGAGCGCTATAAAATACGTCATACTTATCAGCTTGCGCCCCGCTCAAACGTACCGCAAATCCTTCAATTCGTTTCGCTTGACCCCGAAAACCAGCCAATTCTCCTTCGCCGATCCAAGGAGTATCGCCAACTCCTTCGACGTGAGCCATATACTCGACTGTTAAGCCGGAAATTGGCGGCTCGATATTAATTTGAAATCCTTCGACGCGCAGCCCCCGCCCCTTAGTTCCGGCGTATTCTCCAGGGCCGAAAGTTCGATCGCCAATTCCTTGAATGTGCGCCAAAACTTTCAATCCCAAACCGCCCTCTACAGGAGCTTGTTGAATCTCGCGAGGTATCCCAAACACAATGTTGCCCGATCCGGTTTTTTCCAGAGATTTAGGTACTTCCACGCTAGGAACAATAATCACTTCGTGCATCGGGGCCGTCGCGGCGGGGGATTCCAAAATCTCGATCTTTGGCGCAACTGCAACTTGTTTCGGTGCGACATTTCCCGACGGGATGATAATCACTTCCGGCAAGGCTTGGGCGCCCATTTTTGGTTCGGGCGCTGCTTTAAATGCGGGTTCGACTTTAGCCGGTGCTGCTTTTACCATCTGGGCAACGGTTAATTTGCCTCTGGAAATGGCGACGGCTATTTGTTTGCCAAAAGCGGCGCTGACTGTTTCTTCGAGGATTACCCACTGTTGGTCGTCTAATTTGTCTTGCTGTTCCACGAGGGCGAGCACTGCTGCAACGGGGTGTTTGCCGCTGACTAAGGATTCTGCGTCGGAATGCAGTTGAGTCGGGGCGGATTCGGAAATGGCGCGCTGCAGTTCGCGGGCTTTGGCATGAACTGATTGTAGGGGCGGGAAGTCGCTTTGTTCGCGGTGGGCGATCGCCAATACTCGATCGAGCGCTTTCAATGCTGCATCGCGAATTTCTGCTTTACCTTCGGAAGCTGTTGCTGTCTCGACTAAGTTTTGAATGTCTTTGAGCGAAGTAATTTCCCCCGGTGCCAGGGCGGATTTGTTGAGTTCGAGAGCTTGTTTTTGGACTCCTGCAAAGTTTCTGCTGTAGCTGGCAATTTCTTGCAGTAAGCTGTCTGAGGGAGGAAGACCCGAGTCTTGCAGTTGTCTGGCTGCTTGGGACAGGCGATCGGCTAAATTACCATAAGTTTCCGATAATCGGGCTATTTGTTGTAACAAATCTTTATGTGCTGCTTCCATAGGGGTCTTGCCGTAAATATTTAACTTGCTGATTATAGACGTTGAGCGTCTTCTGAAGGAAGAACCAAGAGGCAAGAGGGAATACGGAACAAGGAAAAAAGAAGAATGAAAAAAGAAAAAAGAAGAATGAAAAAGGAATATTTTCCGAATCTCCCACTCTCGGACACTCCCCATCTCCCACCCCCCCACTC
>NZ_JADEXD010000216.1 GCF_015207285.1 Tychonema sp. LEGE 07203
GGGTTAACTTGGGCGGGGCGGCGGGCACGGGAACTGGTGCGACGAGAGAAAACGGTGGATTGGAGGGCTTTGGTGGTATAGTTTGTGGCAGGCGCTGCGCTTGAGCCGGAGTTAATTGTACGAAGCCGACTGCACCGGGGATATTTTTTTTTGAAGAGTTTCCACCGTAGATGAGATTTGAGAGCGTCGGGGCACCTACTCCAAGCACTCCGTGAAGGCCGACAGAGGCTAGGGCTGCCCACCAAAAAGGCTGGCGCAGCGGTTCGGAAAGGGTGTTGGCTAGGGAGGAAGAGTCAGTCATGACCATAGGGAATAGAGAATTGGTAGTTGGTAATTTGGGAATTGGTAATGTGGAATAGGAGGTTAATAGTTATTAATTTGTATTTTCTTTTGAGCGATTTAAAAGTAGCTGTTGTGGAATTCAAAGGTGTAATTGTAGCACGGTCGGCCTGGAAATTGCCCGATCGCCAACCCGCCGCTGCCATACCATCTCTCGGCAGGCGGCAAACTGACATTAATTGATTAAACACCGACGATCGGCGCGATCGACCCCTGTTTCCAATTCGGTTACAAAACCGAATTCATCCGTGGAAGTAATTGTGCAATCCCAAATCCCAAATCTCAAATCTCAAATCGCAGGATTCACCAGCGATAGCGGTAAGTTTTAAAAGGAGCTCCCTCCATGCTCAGCAAGTCGATCGGGTAAATAGGAGCGCCGCTTGCCATATACTGAAACATTTCCCGAACTTCCTCTCCCCGCAGCGACAACTGATCTAACTCTTTGAGAGAATACCAGCCAGCACACAAAGTATACTCGTCCGGCTTGCTCTTGGGCGGCGTCCTATCTTCAGGACGAGCCACAAAAATCACCCGGAGGCGCACGTTGCCCCTAGGCATCACCGTATGTTCTACTCTGAGAATTCCTTCAACGATCACAGAAATTCCCGCTTCCTGGACGGTATTGCGTACAGCAGCATCGAGCAAAGTCTCCCCTTTTTCCACTCGCCCTGCCGGGAGATACCACTGCTGATCGTACTTGCGCTCTTGTACCAGTAGAAAACGGTCTTCTAAGTGAACGACAACTAGGGTAAAATACAATGTTGGAATCGGCTCGCGAGCCATAAAAGTAGATATTCCCCAAGCAAAAAGTTTAACGAGCGGCAGCCGGATGAGGCGCTGTTAGCAACCCAAAGGGTGCTTTTTCAAAGGTTTTTAAACTTGAAAAATATATCGTAGCACCCCCAGCCACCAATCCAATAATCTAAAATCTAAAATCGATCGTGCCATTACCAACTGTGATTTTGCCTGGATATTTTGCTGCTGCTTCGGACTATCGGGAATTAGAACAATCTCTGATCGATCGAGGTTTCCCAACTTTAACAGTACCTCTGAGCAAGCGAGATTGGTTGCCGACTTTTGGCGGGCGGTCGATGGTGCCAATTTTGCGACAGCTCGATCGCACCGTCAAACAAATGTTACAGCAATACGGCAGCCAACAGATCAATCTCATCGGTCATTCCGCCGGCGGCTGGATTTCTCGCATCTATTTGGGCGAAAAGCCTTACACCATTCACGGCGACGTGCTTGATGATATCGGTTTGTGGAACGCTCACTCGTCTGTCAATACTTTAATCTGTTTAGGCACGCCACAAATCTCTCAAGAGCGCTGGACGCGCAAAAACCTAGATTTTGTCAAAATGCACTATCCGGGGGCTTTTCACCCGCAGGTGCGCTACGTGTGCGCTGCTGGGAAGGCTGTTTTTGGCAAGCGGGGTTTGGGAACTTGGCTGGCTTATAAAAGTTATGAGCTGACTGTGGGGAAGGGCGAAACTTGGGGCGATGGAATTACGCCGGTGGAAGCTGCTCTTTTGGACGGGGCCGAAAATTTGGTGTTGGAGGGAGTTTGGCATTCGCCTCGTTCTCCGGGGCGGTGGTACGGTTCGCCGGAGGTTTTGCCGGATTGGATTGGGTATTTGCGGTAGAAACGAACCGCGAAGACGCGAAGACGCGAAGGAAGAAAGCAGAAGAATTAGCAGCAGAAAATAGCGGGGTTGGGTTTTGTTAAATTCTAGGTAAAAATCGAAGGTAAAAAAAGGGCGTTGCTGATTCACTTCTGGCCTATGAATCAACTTTTTGCTTGATGTTACAAAGCTCACCATACTTGGCCCATAGCAATTGGGCAATCTTGAATTGATATTTGTATTCAGCAACGCCAGTTTTAATATCTAAAAATTCTAACCGCTCTTAACGCAGAGGAATCAGAGAAAGGGGAGAGAAATTCGAGCGTGCTGATTCTACTGGATTTGACATTACCATAATACCTCTGTTCCCTCTTCTCTCTGCGCTAAGAGCGCTAAGAGCGGTAAAAAAAAGGCACGGTATGAATCAACTTTTTGCTTGATATTACAAAGCTCACCATACTTGGCTTGTAGCAATTGGGAAATCTCGAATTGATAGTTGTATTCAGCAACGCCAGTTTTAATATCTAAAAGTTCTAACCGCTCTTAACGCAGAGGAATCAGAGAAAGGGGAGAGAAATTCGATCGTGCTGATTCTACTGGATTTGACATTACCATAATACCTCTGTTCCCTCTTCTCTCTGCGCTAAGAGCGCTAAGAGCGGTAAAAAAAAAAGGGCGTTGCTGATTCACTTCTGGCGTATGAATCAACTTTTTGCTTTCAGCAACGCCAGTTTTTCACAGTAACCAGTCAGGGGTGATTTTTGGAAGGAAGCTTGAGAGTTATGCGAGATTTCGGTTGATTTTTTCTCCGCAAGCCATCAACCAAAAACTCATCATTAATCGATCGCCCGCAGCGAAAAACTCATCCCGCGAAACCAGATAGCTGGCTATTTCTGACTCGGAAATCAATCCTTGTTTAACCAACTGTAAAATTGGCCCGGAGTCCAGCAAAGGTTCAAACGCTTCAATTCCGATGATATCGCTGTGGCTGACAACCGCTTCTAAATCGATGCTACCAAACCCAGCTTCTTGGAGAATGCGGCACAGATTTCGTCCGACGGATAAATCGCCGCCCCGCGAGGACATCACCTGCTTGAATTTCTCGCGGACAATCTCAACTGACATGGGTGGAGTTGTCAGCCAAAACAGATCCGCATCGCTATCGACAATCACCAGTTTACCGCCCGGTTTCAAGATGCGAAATATCTCTCTAGCTGCTGCGACGGGCTCTGGGAGGTGAACGAACAGCAAACGGGCGATCGCAAAATCAAATGTGTTATCGTCTAAACCAGTATTCGCGATCGACATTTGAATGCGATTTACTCGATCGCCCCCTTTGTCCTGCAAATAGTCTACTGCTTTTTCATGCAGTGATGGGTCAATTTCTACCGCTGTTATCGAACTTTTGGGCAGCAATTCTAACAGTTTTTCGGTAAAAAATCCCGGCCCGCTACCCGCTTCCAAAACATTCATCTTGTCGGCTAAACCGAACCATTTTAAAGTTCGCGCTTCTTTTTCCCAACTGAGGAGAACTTGAGCTTTTAACCGCTGAATTTCTTGCTCAAATTCCAGATTGTACGTGTTTGCTTTGTACGAACCTTCTGGTGTCATTAGATTTTCCATTTTTCGATTTGAGATTTTGGAGGCGACACCACGGATCGAGGATCGGGCTTGAGGATTTGAGATTGCAGATGCTCCCGATTGATTCGGTGAATCGAGCACGTGGCGGGTACCACAGGAGAAATTCGCACGGTCAGCGAGCTCTTTCGCTTGTCCGGATAGGTTTTGGACTTTTTTAGGGCGGAAAAACTGTCTTAGTCCCACTAGCTAAAAATTGGGCTGACACTCAAGGCCGCTTCAAATCGCAATTTTAAATAATCCTTCAATTGACAATCTTTCCCTACCAAGGTCAAAAGGTCAACATGGTTTTTGTGTTTCAATAAACATTAGGTAGTTGCGATCGTCCTGAAGATAGCCGTGAGTGCTGGAAAAGTCAACTAGACCCGCAGAAATTTAATTGCTTCCTCTGTGCCGTTGGGTTCGGGGACTTGGGTGCTAATTAACCTGACCGGAACCCCACCAACATCACAGGTTGCTAATCGCAAGTCTACAATCTTTTGGTCGTCGCCGGTGCGATTGATATTATGTCCGATCGATTACCCGCAATCTGTCAAGGTTCGATCGTTCCGAATGCAAGTCCTCAGATGGATCGGCACCGGTATTGGGAACGATCGAACTAATCTGATTGTCAGCCGTTCTCGAAGGAGATAATTTGACTGCCGAACAGGCTGGCGTTGTGAGTTATGAGCTATCTGCGATTTGAACTCTCAGCCCTAAAATCTAAAATCTAAAATCTAAAATCTAAAATCTAAAATCGCCAGACTGTGATGTCTACTCCTTCCCAAAAAGTTTCTAGCTCTAACAAGCAAATATACCAACGCTTGAAACAGGCGATCGACCTCAATCTGCGCCGTCAAATTTTTATTGCCGCCTGCGACGACTTGCGCTTGCGGGACTGTCTGGCTGCCCGCTTGCAAGCAGAATTATCAGCAGAGGACGGCGGTTCGATTCCTCGTTCCCCGATCGACTATCCCCGATTTGTCAGTTTGGAACTCGACTTGAACGATCCAAATCCTTGGGGTTCGATCGCCGCGTGGCTGACCAAACACCCACCGCCCCAAAACATGGGCATCTACAGCCCTTTGCCCGGTTTTCAAATTTTGGGTGCAGAACACCTGACCAGGCACTCAGCAGCCGTACAGTGGTCTTTCCTGAGCTATTTGAGGGACATCGAAGCAAACTTGCAAATGTGCGAGTCTACTCTGTTGCTGTGGGTGTCGCGCCCCTGGCTGAGTTCGATCGAGCAATCGGCCCCGGAATTTTGGCAGTGGCGAACCGGAGTATTTGAGTTTGAAGGAGAACCGACTCCAGCCAAGGAAGATGAAGGCAACTCCGAGGACTTCGGGAACTCCGACAACTTCGGCAACTTCCGGGACAAGGGAGATTCCGGCGACAAACTTTTGATATCTTCAGAGGCCGGACAACCCTCAATTCCCGATTCCCCGTCCGCAGCGCCAGATGGTAAATCTGTCGAACTGGCAGATTTGGTGCTAGCAGCGACTTCCTCCGAGGATTTGGAAGCAGAAAATAATCCTGCATCCGAGGACAGCGGTTTGCCGCTGCAAACCCTGCAATATATCGAATTGCTCCAAGAACATCAGTGCTGTTCCGAAGCATTGGCTTTGGCTTATCACAGTTTGGGGAATTACTACCGCGATCGCATTCTCGGCGGCGACGCTTCGCCGCAAAACCTGACAATCGCCATTCGCGCGATCGAGCAAGTGATTGCATACCTCGAACTCGATGCCAACTTGCAGACAAATCAACCGCCCAGTGACGAATGCGCGCGGCTGATTGCCCAATTGACACAAAATTTAACTGACTGCCCCGAGGAATCTAACAGCTTACCGTCCATTGACGACCTGCTCAACGATCTCGGCACTCTGTACTGGATGCTGTCGCGCGATCGCACCAACGGTATGGAAGTCCCCGATCCGGTATCCTGCCTCGAACGCAGCATCGCCCTCTACCTTGAAGGTTTGAACCGCACAGATGCCGAGAGTCCACCTCAAACCCGCGTCAGATTGAACAAAAACTTGGGCATCGCCTCAGCAGATTTAGCCCGCTATCGAGACAAGACACAGAACTTGCAGCAAGCAGTTGCAGCTTACCAACAGGCGCTGCTGGATCTCGACCCCGCGACGGAGCCCCAGCAGTACGCTGCGGCTCAGAATAATTTGGCGACAGCATACTGGAATTTAGCTCAAGACGGTGAGCCGATCGCCTATCTCAAAAGCGCGATTTCCGCTTACACCCAAGCCCTCTTGGGCTACAGTCCCGAACGGGAACCCCTCAACTATGCCGGAGTGCAAAACAACCTCGGTACCGCCTGCTGGAACCTCGCCCAGCACGAACCCTCAGAATCCCTGCTAGTCACGGCGATTGAGGCCTACCGCGAAGCCTTGAAATACCGCACCCGAGAATTGGTACCCGCAGCCGCAGCCGCCACCTACAACAATCTGGCTACCGCTTATTGGCATTTGGCGAACCAGTTTCAGCAAAAACAGGCCCGGACTGAATCATTGCAGCAGGCGATTGCTGCCTACGAAACCGCCCTCGATATCGCTACTGCAAAGATCGATCGCACCCAACTCACCTTTGACACTCTTGCCGCCCGCAACAATCTCGGACTAGCCCACTATCAACTAGCCACAGACCCTGATTTCGCCCTCAACAAAGCCGCGCAGACTAGCCATCTAGAAGCAGCACTGCACCAGCAGTTGCAAGTGTGCGCGGAATGGGGACAACATCTCAACCACAAAGGGTTAATATATGGAGACAAACTCAACCTCCAATCCACCGCCAACTCCCAAACTGCTGATGATTGCCGGCAAACAGCATTGAGCTATATTGTTAAAACGATTAGAGCTTTCTATAGTGAATGCGGGCTGCCGGGCCAAAATTTAGCCTTATCCAAAGTTCCCGGAGATTTGTTGCCCGAAATCTTGCGTAGGTTATAAATACGGCTATAACTATTAAAAGCTCAATTTTTTCGAGATTTGTATCCAATTTTCTACTATTATGGCTGAATATTCTTACCTAATTCTTCAAATAAATTTGTGGTCATGGCCCCTGTAAAAATCCTTGTGGTTGATGACGACCCGGCAATCCGAACTTTAATTCACCGTTTTTTGAGCCAGCAAGGTTATCAAGTTGAGTCTGGCGAGGACGGTGAGACCGGTCTGGAATTATTTGAGCAACTCAATCCTGACTTAGTAGTTCTAGATGTAAATTTACCCGATACTACTGGCTACAAACTGTGTCAAGAAATGCAAAGACGCACGGGCGTGTTTGTGTTGATGCTGACCAGCCGAGCCGATGAAGCTGACAAAATGAAAGGGTTTGCCGAAGGTGCTGACGACTACATTACTAAACCTTTTAGTCTTGTGGAGATTGGAGCTCGCGTTGCAGCAATTTTGAAGCGCAAGCGTATTGTTACTCCTGTCGAACAACAAACTCTTTCCTTTGGAAAGCTAGTTATAGATCCGGTTCGCCGCGAAGTGATTATCGGCAGTCAGATAGTTGCTTTGACTGCTTTAGAATTCGACTTGCTGTACTGTTTGGCCAGCAAACCGGGTCGCGTGTGGAGGCGATCGGAATTGCTGCAAGAAGTGTGGGACTACGAGTATGTGGGAGCCGATCGCGTGGTGGATGTCCATATCGGTCAAATTCGCCGCAAAATTGAACCAGACACCAATCAAATTTCGATGATTCAAACCGTCCGGGGAGTGGGTTACAAGTTTGAACCCACAACCTATTGAGGTACTCTCCGGCGCGTTTGGGCAATCCTGATGCTGGATTCATATCAAATCCTCTCTTCATCGGAATGATTCAGATATATATTCTCTCTCTGTGTACTCTGTGTTCTCTGCGGTTCAATCACCTGACGATGCAACCGGAAACGAGATCGAACAGCAACGTCAGGCTTCGCCCGTTTGGCGTTTGGGACGAGCAACAACAGACAGTGCCGGGCCTATCAAAAAAATTCTACTTTGACATACTCGATATTTATCAACCCGCCCGCACCGAACAATAATTTAGATTTAGATCGATCGACTATCCGATTGCTGCTGCAAATACTCGCCCACTTCTGGCGCCCGCTCAAAACCCCGGCGCACGCAATCTCCCAAAGCCACGCCCCCAAAGTAGTTGCTGCACAAATACAGCCCCGGCAAAGATTTTAAACCCCGATCGACCTGTTGCAGGCGGTCTAGATGACCCAAATTGTACTGAGGAATCGCCCGCTTCCACAATTTCAGAGCCAACACTTTCGGCTGCGCCGCATCAGGCTTCAGCAAAATTTTAGACAAATCTCGGTGCACCTGCTCAACAATTTGTTCTGAGTCCAGATTGCCAATTTCCGAATCAGTAGCCCCGCCGATGTAACTGGTGAGAGTTTGCCAGCCCGCAGGCGCGCGACCGGCAAATAAACTCGATGTCCAAATCGTACCCAGAGTCCGAATTCCCTGCCCCCTCGGAATTAAATTTCCAAAACCCACCAATTTGCCCTTGACATCCGACACCGGATATGCTAATACAACGGAGGCAACCGTAGGATAAGTAAGAGCTTGTAAAGCGCTGCTAATTTCCGGTTGCAGGGGTTCCAACAATTCGGCTGTAACATAAGCCGGCGTTGTCAAAACCACAGTCCGGGCCTCAACTTCCTGCTGTCCGTCGGGCGTAGAGAATACAGCAATGTAAGTTTCGCGTTCTGTGCGATCGAGCCGAGTCAGGTGCCAGTTGAGTTTCAGCCGATCGCCCAATTGAGCCGCGATCGCCTCTGGCAAAGCCTTCAACCCCCCTTTAAACGAACCCAACTCCCCCGGCTTAGTAGAAGGAACATTCGGGTCAGCAACAGTCTTTAGCCCCCCCTTACCAAGGGGGG
>NZ_JADEXD010000217.1 GCF_015207285.1 Tychonema sp. LEGE 07203
GCCCCATGCCCCCCAGATCGCCTCATGTTACTGAGAAAGGCTATATTATATCTTCCTTTAGACAGATGCGATCGCCCTTGGGATTTAAACAAGCGCTCATCGTTCTGCCCAAAGAAACATCACCTTTAGCCTGCTAATTTGTTAACATTTATACACATATCGGGGGCAGCGGTACAGGTGCAAACTCATCGTAATTCTCAGGGAAGAACACAGCAGACGAGCAAATCGTACCAGACAATGCTTAGAAATTTCTTGCCCTGATGCTCAAAGGCAAGCATATCGTGAATATCGAACTTTTAAAAGAAAACCTAGAACAACTGAAAAAACGTCCCAATTCGAGCAAAGGAACGATCGACCAAATCGAAAACTGGTTAACCGGTTCCCACATTTTGCAGAGATTGCGGATTAACCCTTACTACGTAGCAGGCGATACTGTCAAGAATATTAAAAGAATTACTTCGGAGTTTCTGCACGGAGTAAAAGCCGGCACATTTGATTTGCACTGGGACATTCACTGCCCGCACTGCAACATGATTACAGAGGAATTTAAGGATTTGGCAGGCGCATCGGAAATTTCTTTCTGCCCGATGTGCGATCGCGAGTTTAACATAGATTTGCTCGATCGCGTCGAAGTTACTTTTTCCCTGAACAAAGAAATCGAAGACCCGAAACTGCGGCCCGTCTGTGCTCCGCCTCCAGTAATTCAGAACCAACTGCAACTGGTAACGCCTTTATGCTGCACCGAATCGGAGATAGTTATCTTAGAAAACGGTAGATACCGCTACTGCTGTCCCCTGACTTTAGCTAAGGGGATTTTAAAAGTTGAAGGCGAACCAACAGAAGACATACAAGAAATTAAACTCACGCAGTTGAAGGGCGCAAATTTTGACCAAAAAGAGGTAGTTGTCCGTCCGGGAAAAGTCAAAATAGAATTAACTAATCAGGGACACAATTTGTCTGGACTAATTTTGTATCTAGATGAACTGCCCGACGAACTGACATTAGAACAACTGCCTTTGCGGCTGTCAGGAATACAATTGTTGCATCACCCAGATTACAAGCGTTTGTTCGGCGAACAAGCGCTTTCGGAAAGAGAGCGAGTCAAGATTCGGGCGATTACTATCATGTTTACCGACATTACCGGTTCTACGAGAATGTACGAAACATTGGGAGATACCAAAGCTTACAATATTGTGCGCGATCATTTTGAAATTTTCTTTGAGTCGATCGAGCAATGCGACGGCAAAGTCATTAAAACCATCGGCGATGCTGTCATGGCTTCTTTTGTCAGCAACGAACAAGCAATCGCGGCGGCTGCTGCTGCGGCGGCAAGTTTCAGAAAGTACAACTCAAATCGCCCGCAACAAGAGTGGATTAGAGTCAAAATCGGTATTCACCGAGGGATGGCTTTGTTAGTAAATCTTAACAATGCGATCGACTATTTCGGTTCCACAGTCAACAAAGCAGCCCGGATTCAAAATCTTTCTAAAAGCGACGAAGTTTCGTTTTCCGAAGAAGTTTATGCAGATCCAGAATTTTTAACAGCATTAAAAGCTACAGGAGTGTCGGAAATTCAAAAACGAGCTGAAGATTTAAAGGGAATACAAGGGGCACAAGTCGCTTATACTGCTAGAATCAATACTGAATCGGTAATCGCGCTGTCTGGCACACCGATCGCCCGAAGCAGCTAAGGATCGAAAACTTAATAACTTAAACACATCCTACAGTCCTGTATCCTGTAAGTTGCAAGAAAGAAGGATGCAGATCCGGAGGCTCTGCATTACCAGGCTCTTCCTGGTAACGAGCAAACCAAAAACCCGTCCGATTGAACGAAGTATCGAGTCTAATTTGAATAGCCCCAGAGGGCTTGTCTCCCCAAGCGTTAAGGAATCACTTCCCAAGTTCCCGTAGGCCCTTGGGGTACATCTAACTACTAAGTTTTTGAGTTTTTTGGTACGGGTGCGCGGTGGCTACCCTAGCTATGTTTTTGTGGTGTTCGCTACCCACGAGATATTATTGTTTTATAGCCAGTCGTTTTGGATTCTCGCTTATTTGTGAAGCGCGGTTATTCTACCTGTATCTATTTCTAGTATACTAGACTTATGGAAAATACTGTCAAGCCTAAAAGAGTTTTTCAGTATTAAAAGCCCTCCTTTTAGGACGGGGTTGAAAACCCATTTTTCTGATAAAAATAGTCCTAATTACTTAGTTACGGGGGGTGACCAGATACTTTCGCTTCTAAGTAATACCAATGAAATAAAGTAGCGCTAGATATTACCCCCCAACTCCCCCGATGCCTTGGGGAAGCTAAGACTTCATCAGCACATATTTATAAAAATGGTATAAGTGTACCGTATAGGACTTGACACCGTGACTTCTAATCAACCTTCTCCCGAAAATACACCCGAATTTGCCCTAATCTTCCCCGACAGCCAACAATCAGCAACAACCGATGCCCCTTTTCCGGTGGTTGGGATTGCTGCCTCAGCCGGAGGACTCGAAGCATTCAGCGAGTTACTCAGCCATTTGCCGGTAGATACGGGTATGGCGTATGTGCTGATTCAGCATTTAGCCCCGGATCACAAAAGTCTGCTAACCGAGATTCTCGCCAGACAGACGCAAATGCCTGTTAGTGAGGTACAAGACGGCGTAGCTGTAGAACCGAATCGAGTCTACATCATTCCGCCCAACACCAAGATGGTGCTGTGTAAAGGCGTGCTGCAACTGTCACCCCGCGAGAAAATTTACGGCAAATATATGCCGGGAGATGCGTTTTTTACCTCATTGGCGATCGATCGCGGCCACAAAGCAATTGCCGTAGTATTATCCGGGGGAGACGGAGACGGTTCGCTGGGGCTGATGGCAATCAAAGCAGCCGGAGGCATGACTTTTGCTCAATGTCAAGACACGGCAAAATTTGATAGTATGCCGAATACCGCTGTCGCTACAGGGAATGTCGATTTTGTTCTGCCGCCAGAAAAAATTGCCGAGGAACTGGCAAACTATAGCAGCAGCAGTAGCCTTTTGAGTTCCCCGATTTCCCTGACAAAAGTTGAGGAATCGCCCGAACCGGGAGATGCCCTGGCAGCTATTTTTGCCCTGCTAAAATCAACCGCAGGCGTTGATTTTAGCCACTACAAACCCACAACGATCGCGAGGCGCATCCAGCGGCGGATGGTATTGTACAAGCTCGAAAACCTCGATGATTACGCCGAATACCTGCGACAAAATGCGGCTGAAGTCAAAGCTTTGTATGAAGAAATCTTGATCCACGTTACCAGTTTCTTCCGCGATCCCGAAGCCTTTGAAAAGTTAAAAAAGCTGGTTTTCCCCACGATTACCCAAAATAAATCGCCAGACGCTCCCATTCGGATTTGGGTGGCGGGATGTTCTACAGGTGAAGAGGTTTATTCGATCGCCATTTGTTTGTTAGAGTTTTTGAGCGATCGGAATCTTTCGCTGCCGATCCAGATTTTTGCTACAGATATCAGCGAGACGGCGATCGGTAAAGCGAGGTCTGCCACCTACTCAGAAAACCAGATGGTAGACGTTTCACCAGAACGCCGCGATCGCTTCTTTATTCGCGCCGAAGCAGGAAGTAGTTATAGAATCTGCAAAGCAGTCCGCGAACTGTGTGTATTTGCGCGACAAGACTTAGGCAGCGATCCGCCTTTTTCCAATCTCGATTTAGTTAGCTGCCGCAATGTGCTGATCTACTTGGGAGAGTCGCTGCAAAAAAAAGTGATGCCGATTTTTCATTACAGTCTCAACGCAGCAGGCTTTCTGTTATTAGGCAGTTCTGAAAGTACGGGAAAATTTTCATATTTGTTTACTTCTGTTGATAAAAAGTCTAAAATTTATAGCAAAAAATTCACGGCGACTCCTCCCACATTTTCGTTGGCACCGAGTTTCTACCCCGCCGCTAAAGCTGTTCGAGAACAGAGAATGAATGAAGACAATTCGATCGATAATTTTGACTTAGAGCGCGAAACTGACCAACTGATTTTGAATCGCTATGCCCCAGCCAGCGTGCTTGTTAACGAGCAGATGAAAATCCTGCAAGTGCGGGGAGATATCGATCCTTACTTTAGAGTGGTAGCCGGAACGCCGGACTTAAACTTGCTGACAATGGCAAGGGGAGGCTTGGTTGTGGAGCTTCGCAACGCAATTTCTCAGGCACAATCGGAGAACGCGACTGTTAGGAAAGAAAGGGTATTGGTTGAATGGGGCGGGCGATCGTCTGTGGTGAATATTCAGGTGGTGCCGTTCCAGTCCCACACCACCGCAGCACGCTATTTTTTGGTGCTGTTTGAAGAAGTTTTAGCCCCCGCGATCGACTTTTCCACTGTCACCGCTGAAAGTGGCGATCGAGGTGATTCCGATCCCGAAAATGAGCGGCTGACGCAGGCGCTTGCCGCCGCTAACCAAGAAAAACTTGCGGCGCGATCGCACCTGCAATCGCTAATTCAGGAGCAGGAAAATCTCAACCAAGACCTCAAAGTTGCCAACGAAGAAATCCTCTCCAGCAATGAGGAACTGCAAAGCATCAACGAGGAACTAGAAACGGCCAAAGAAGAGATTCAAGCCACTAACGAGGAACTCACCACTACTAACGAGGAACTTCGCAGCCGAAATCTCGAACAAAGCCGGGTCAATAACGATTTGACAAATTTGCTTGCTAGTATCAATATCCCAGTTTTAATGCTGGCAAACAATTTAGAAATTCGACGCTTTACGCCCACGGCGCAGAAACTTTTTAATCTAATTATCACAGATATTGGACGACCCTTTAGCGACATCCGATCGACTCTTGATGTTCCTGACTTGGAACAGATGGTTTTGGAGGTGATTGATACTCTCCAGACGCAAGAACGAGAAGTTAAAACTTTGTCGGGATATTGGTACAACCTCCGCATTCGCCCTTACCGCACCACGGAAAACCAGATTGAGGGCGTGGTGATGGTTTTGATCGATATTGATGCTCTAAAACTCAGTGCCAGAACCTTGGATGAGGCCCGAAACTACGCTGAAACTATTGTGGAAACTGTGCAAACGCCTTTAGTCACGCTAGATGCTGATTTCCGAGTGCACAAAGCAAATCGATCGTTCTATGAAACGTTTCAGGTTTTATCCTCAGAAACAGCGAACTCTTCGCTGTTCGAGCTAGGAAACGGGCAGTGGAATATCCCTCAATTGCGATGGATTCTGGAAGATATTCTGGTGAGCGATGTTCGGCTGCAAAACTTTGAGTTGACCCATTTCTTTGAGCATATCGGCTCCAAAACTATGCTGCTGAATGCTTGTAAACTTGAACGAGAAGACCGAGCTTTAATGATTTTGCTGTCTGTCGAAGATATCACCGATCGCAAGCAGTTTGAGACAGAGCGATCGCAGTTATTGGAACAGGAACAGTTGGCCCGCCAAGAAGCAGAAATTGCTAACCGCACTAAAGACGAATTTCTGGCGAATCTCTCCCACGAACTCCGCAATCCCCTGACTCCGATCCTGGGGTGGGCGAAACTGCTGCGTAGCGGGAAGCTGAAGGAAGCCGTCGCCGATCGCGCTCTAGAGGTGATCGAGCGGAGCGCGCTGGCGCAAGCTCAGTTAATCGAAGATATTCTGGATATTTCGCGGATTACCGGCAACAAGCTCGTTCTCGATACGAGTCCGATCGATCTGCAGTTAGTGGTACAAGCTGCGATCGATGGGGTTCAACTATCAGCGGATGCCAAAGATATTCAAATTGTTTCGCAGTTGACTTCTGCGACTGTTTTAGGCGATGCCGATCGCTTGCAGCAAGTTGTGTGGAATATTCTGTCTAATGCGATTAAGTTTACTCCACCGGAGGGACGAGTGGAAGTTTCCTTGGAGCCGATCGAGCATCGCGCTCAAATTCGAGTCACCGACACGGGAAAAGGGATTGCGCCGGAGTTGTTACCGCATATTTTCGAGCGCTTCCACCAAGGAGATTCTAGCAGCATTAAGACGAATCAAGGGCTGGGATTGGGTTTGTCGATCGTCTACCATCTCGTCGAATTGCACGGGGGAATCGTGCTCGCCGAAAGTCCGGGGGAGGGAAAAGGAACTGTAATAACTGTGAGATTGCCTTTGCCAGACTCGGCTGAAGTGTTGACAGGGGCGATCGATTTTCCACCAACTGTATCGGCGGCAGGTTCAGGCGACGTATCTAGCGATACAGTCCCCTCTCTCGAAGGCTTGCACATTTTAGCTGTGGACGATCGCATCGATACCCGCGAGTTATTGGAATTTGTGCTCGAAAGCTACGGGGCAGAGGTTTTGACAGTTGCATCTGCCAGAAGTGCGATCGCTGCTTTGACTGAAAATCCCGGCAAATACGACGTGCTGATCTCCGATATCGCCATGCCGGGGGAAGATGGGTATTTCTTGATTCGAGAAGTGCGAGCTCTTGCTGCTGCTGCCGGAGGAGAAATCCCAGCCATTGCGCTAACTGCCTATGCGAGCGAGCAAGAACGCCAAAGGGCGATCGAGGCCGGTTTTCAAACACACATTGCTAAGCCTGTCAAGCCGATTCAACTAGCATTAATTGTTGCCCATTTAGCAGGAAGATTTTAAATATTGTGGAGTTTTGATTTATGATGTTTGAGATTAGATTAGGCAGTTAAACTCTTGTCCCCCGGAGATCCCCCTAAATCCCCCTTAAGAAGGGGGACTTTGAGCAGACTCCTGTCCCCCCCTTCTTAAGGGGGGTTAGGGGGGATCTCCGGATCGAGATTAGGAGGATTATGACCAAATACGCTTGCGTTAACACTCTTTATCCACCGGAGATCCCCCTAAATCCCCCTTAAGAAGGGGGACTTTGAGAACTCTCTCTTGTCCCCCCTTAAGAAGGGGGACTTTGAGCAGACTCCTGTCCCCCCCTTCTTAAGGGGGGTTAGGGGGGATCTCCGGATCGAGATTAGGAGGATTATGACCAAATTAAACGACTCCAATTTCCACCTACCTTACAACCCAAAACTCATCCCTATCGCCAAGGAACTTCGGCAAAATCCAACTCCAGCCGAAAAGAAACTTTGGGAAGATTTTCTGAGAAATTTCCCTTTTCGAGTTTTGAGACAGATCCCGATAGACAATTTTATTGTAGATTTTTATTGTGCTGCTTTAAGATTGGTAATTGAGGTTGATGGCGAGAGTCATTTTACCGAACAGGGGAAACAATATGATGCGGAAAGAACAGGGATTTTCGAGGGGTATGGACTGCAAGTTGTCAGGTTTACGAATGTTGATGTGTTGCAGTGTTTTGAGGGAGTTTGTCAGGAGTTGTTGGGTGCGTGCGATCGTCATTCTTAGGGCCAGATCCCCCCTAACCCTCCTTAATAAGCAGGGGACAAGAGTACGATCGGGCATCTCGTAATAGTTAAGGCCAGATCCCCCCTTAGCTTGCCCCCTACTCCCCCTTAATAAGGGGGGGACAAGAGAGTTATGTTGCGCTAAAAACAATTGCTAAAAATAGCACAATATGAGACCATACAAAAAAACATATAAAATTAGGGAGTTATGATTCTTGGTAACTATTAAATGTCGCGGCATTACCTTCTCCAATATCGAAGCCGTAATCTTTGACAAAGACGGCACTCTAGAGGACTCTCAAGAATTTTTGAGACTGTTGGGAATTAAGCGATCGCGCCTCGCAGACGCTCAAATTCCCGGCGTGGGAGAGCCTTTACAAATGGCTTTCGGCATCGAAGGCGGCAGCATTGACCCGACGGGTTTGCTGGCAGTTGGTAGTCGCAGGGAAAATGAGATTGTGGCGGCGGGATACATCGCAGAAACTGGCAGGGGATGGTTGGAATCTTTGAGTATAGCCGGCCGCGCTTTTGATGAAGCGGACGAAATGTTTAAAAATGCTGCTACTTCTCCGATGTTTGTCGGCAGTTTGGAAGTGCTGAAAAATCTTTCGGAAGCGGGTTTGAAGCTGGGAATTCTTTCGGCTGCTACGACTGCGGCGGTGCAGAAATTTGTGAAAACTCACGAATTAAGCGCGTGGATTCAGTTAGAAATGGGTGTGGATTCGGCGGAACTTAATAAACCCGATCCGAGATTGTTTTTGCAAGCTTGCGAACAACTCGGAGTGAATCCCGCAGCAACTTTGATGGTGGGAGATTCTACGGGCGATATTCAGATGGGCAAGAATGCGGGCGCGGCTGGCTGTATCGGGATTTGTTGGGGAAATGCGGGGGTTAATCATTTGGAAAAGGCTGATGTGGCGATCGCATCTTTGGATGAAATAACGATCGCAGCAGAGTAAACTGATAGAAGAGCACCTGTGGCAAAAACCGGGTTTCTGACCGCAAAAACCGCATCACAACCTATATCTCTCGTTCAGAAACCCGGTTTTTAAGAGCTTGTTGAGAATGGTGCTCTTCTGTCAGGT
>NZ_JADEXD010000218.1 GCF_015207285.1 Tychonema sp. LEGE 07203
CGCCAGCACAGAACTCCCACCCCTTGAGGACGCTCAACCGCAAGCCGAGTCTGACAACAACCAAGCTGCCGCCAGCAAAAAAAATCGCACTCTATTTGATACAATCCCTCAAGTTTCAGAAGCTAGAACTTACTTTGAAGAACGCTGGAAGCCCACCGAAAAAATGGAACAAACCTTGGAATACAGCATCCAAATTGATGAAAACGGCTCAATTGAAACTATCTTCCCGATGGGAAAAGCAGCAGCCGATTATATCGAACAAGTTAATATGCCCTTAGCTGGCGAACCCTTTGTTTCTCCCGTTTCCAATGGAAAAAATCCGAAAATTCGCATAGTTTTGAGACCTAACGGTCGAGTACAAACATTTTTAGAAGAAAGCAATTGAACCCTCTATAGCCTTTCTGTGCTCTGGTATGAGGTGCTGTCGGGCCGAAGAGCATAGGCCAAACCGGGCATTGGGAAGAAGGCCCGCGCAGGGCATGGGGCAAACAGGGCAAACAGGGCATACCTCACAACGCTTGAGAACCGCTATAGCGAGCCGTCTGGAATTGTGTAAATATGTAGGGTAGTGCTAAGAGTGCCTACCCCCACCCCGATATATCGCGGCTCTTCTTCTATCCGTTAAATCCGTTATAAAGTCCGCTCTCGAACTTCCTTCAATATCAATTCCCCCTTTTTTTGTCCCAAACTTCTCCAACCCAATAAAAAACTAAAATACCGCCTAAACTAAATAACAAATCTTCAATACTAGCAGTACGATTGGGTAAAATAGCTTGCAGCATTTCTTCCCCAGCAGTGAAGATAGTAAAAATTGCAGGCCCAAAAGGAATCGCAAAATTAAATAAACCAATCGTTTTTTTGCCCGTTGCTCTATGACACAAAAAAGATGCTATTCCGTACAATACAAAGTGTCCAACTTTGTCATAAGGTGGATGCGCCAGTGAGAAGTTGACTAATAACCCCATATCTGCTGCAAGCATGATACTGAGAATCGTCAAAAAGTACCAAACACAGGCAGCAATCCAATTTTTTTTTGATAATTTCATCTGGTTTTTTGCTAAATTTATGAAAAAATAGATAAAATTTTAGAGCTTTGTACCTGATAGATTGCTGGGGCTGAGGATATATATCTAATATTTTTGTTGTTGCAAGTTTGTTGATAGTTGATATGATTTTTTTAAGATTTTTTTTACCGCAGAGAACACAGAGGGCACAGAGAAAGAGAGGGAAAAGAAGAAAGGTCAGGGCTGGTTTTGTACGCGCGGCCGCTGCTAGCAAATTTTGAGGGAGCGTTTGATTAGACCTATTGTAAAATCATTTTATGCTATAGTGGAGGGTTTGGCTTAAGTGGAGCAGATTGCAGGTTTTATCTGCATTTTACAGTTATGAGTTAGCTCTGAGGTCTAAAACTCAAAGCCTTTAATTGTAACATAGATTTTTTTTGCAAGAGGTCTCATACCAGTTTTTTGGATGTTCTGCTTTCCCGCGACTGAATTAGTGTAAAGTAATAATATTAATTTATGTTGGTCTTGAACGGATGTGTCTAAACCTGGTTTTTTACGAAAATATTTTGTTGTAACTTGCAGATTGTGTGAAAAACTTGGTTGTGAAGGTTCGATCGCGTAAATCCTCTATTTCATTAAACAAAACAACCTAAACCATATGAATAACATATCACCTTACGGCTCTTGGAAATCTCCCATTACCTCGGATTTAATTGTTTCGGGAACTGTCGGGCTCGGACAAGTTGCTATGGACGGCGATGATATTTACTGGGTTGAGGGAAGACCCTCGGAAGGGGGGAGAAGCGTTGTTGTCCGCCGCACTCCTGACGGTCAAATAACTGATGTAACACCGCCGCCTTTCAATGTTCGCACTCGCGTTCACGAATACGGAGGCGCTGCGTTTGCCGTCAGCGGCGGTGCAGTGTATTTCTCTCATTTTTCCGACCAACGTATTTATTGTCAAGCATTGGATTCTCAAGCAGAACCTCTGACACCCGCCGCCGATTGTCGGTATGCAGATGGCATTGTTGACCGACACAGAAATCGCTTGATTTGCGTGCGCGAAGACCATGCAGGTGAGGGCGAATCTGTCAACACTATTGTTAGCATTAATTTAGATAACGGCGAAGATATTCAAATCTTAACTCAAGGCAATGATTTTTATGCTTCTCCTCGCTTGAGTCCCGACGGTTCTCAACTGTCTTGGATTTGTTGGAACCATCCAAATATGCCGTGGGACGGGACAGAATTGTGGGTTGCCGAAATTAATGCTGGCGGTTCTTTAGGCGAAAAAAATTTAGTTGCCGGCGGGGTTGATGAGTCGATTTTTCAGCCGGAATGGTCGCCGGATGGAGTTTTGTATTTTGTTTCTGACAAGTCGAACTGGTGGAATTTTTACAGAACTGTTAATCCCAGGCAGGAAAAACCAGAAATTGAACCTCTGTGCGAAATGGCGGCTGAATTCGGTCTTCCTCAGTGGGTTTTTGGAATGTCTACCTATGCGGTTGTTTCCGAAAGCAAAATTATTTGTACCTACACTCAGCAAGGTAAGTGGTATTTGGCGAGTCTCGATTTGACGGACAAGCAACTAACAACAATTAATCTGCCTTATACTGATATTTCGTCGGTGCAGGCGCGGGGAGAAACTGTGGTTTTTCTGGCGGGTTCTCCGACTAAATCTACTGCTGTTGTAAAATTGAATTTAGCAACAAGTCAACGGGATATTTTGCGAAAGTCGAGCGATTTAAGCATCGATTCTGGGGATCTTTCTGTACCGGAGCCGATCGAATTTCCCACGGAAAACGGTTTGACTGCTTTCGGCTTTTTCTATTCCCCGAAAAATCAAAGTTTTGCTGCACCTGCGGGTGAAAAACCGCCGCTTGTTGTTAAAAGTCACGGTGGCCCAACTGCTGCTACTTCTAGCAGCATGAATTTGAAAATTCAATATTGGACGAGTCGCGGTTTTGCTGTACTCGATGTCAATTACGGCGGTAGCACCGGTTACGGCCGGGAATACAGAAGAAGACTGCAAGATAGTTGGGGAATTGTTGATGTTGATGACTGCGCTAACGGTGCTAAATATTTAGCTGAAAAGAATTTGGTTGATGGCGAGAGAATGGCGATCGCCGGTGGCAGTGCAGGGGGGTACACGACTCTGTGCGCTCTGACTTTCCGGGATGTGTTTCAGGCCGGTGCTAGCTATTACGGGGTTAGCGATTTGGAGGCTTTGGCTACTGATACTCACAAGTTTGAGGCGCGCTATCTGGATGGATTAATTGGGCCTTATCCAGAACGCAAAGATTTGTATGTAGAACGTTCTCCGATTCATTCTGCTGAACGTTTATCTTGTCCGGTAATCTTTTTTCAAGGATTGGAAGATAAAGTGGTGCCGCCGAATCAAGCGGAAATGATGGTAGAGATTTTGAAAGCTAAAGGTTTGCCGGTTGCTTACGTTACCTATGAGGGGGAACAGCACGGTTTTCGTCGCGCTGAAAATATCAAGAGAACTCTTGATGGCGAATTCTATTTTTATTCTCGCGTGTTTAAGTTTGAGTTGGCTGAACCTGTGGAGGAAGTGCCGATTTACAATCTTTAAAACAAGTTAGGTTTGCAGTTGCTTGCATTGGCGATCGAACGCAAATGCAAGGAGTATCATAATTCGCAATTATTGAATGTGATTTAGTTCACAGTTTTTGCTGTTTTCTATCACAATTATTGGTTTTTGCTGTCACTGATTTTAAGGAAATATACGTACAAACTATGAAAGTGCGATCGCCCTCTGTGACTGCAGATAAAGTGCGATCGCCCGATCGTCGAATCGAGAGTGAATCGCCATGCAAACTCCTGTCAACCTGATTCCATCTGCTTTGGGCGAGCTGTTCGCCGAAGTGAATGATAATGGCTACATTACTTTAGCCGATCGCTACGGTTTGATGGCCGCTATTTTTGACGAGACTTTGACAGAGGAAGAGAGACGCTCGATCGATCGCCTTTTGCGTTCTGTGTGCCGGGGTAGGATAAAATTAGTTAACGAACTGTCTGCGATCGGATAAGCACTGACAACACCTTCACAAAACTCCGCCTCTCGTCCCTCTTTAAAAGACTAAGGAATTAAGAAATAAAGGAAGTATTGAAACCTGATTGAGTATTACTACTATTATCTAGGGTGCGCCTTACCCGCAGGAGCATCTCAGTTTGTCATTTTCAACATTGGAGTTGACTGTTGACTGTTGACTGTTGACTGTTGACTGTTGATTGTTTGATTGTTGACTGTTGACTGTTGACTGTTGACTGTTGACTAACAACCAATAACTAACAACCAATAACTAACAACCAATAACCAATAACCAATAACCAATAACCAACAACCAACAACCAACAACCAACAACCAACAACCAACAACCAACAACCAACAACCAACAACTTCTTCAAATCAAAAACCGAATAGTTACATAAACAGCAGCCACCACCAATTGCACCGCCATCACCGGAAGCCCGTAACGCAAAAAAGTTTGAAAAGAAATTCGCCGTCCGTACTGCTCCGAAATTCCCGCTGCCACTACATTAGAAGAAGCTCCGATCAAAGTGCCGTTTCCGCCTAAATTTGCCCCGTACATCATCGCATAAAACAGCGGCAGCACTGCAACTGGAAACTGTCCTGCAAAATCTGGATTCAGCACTTCTGTCGGTGCGAGGCCGACATTCACAACATACTGTTTTAACAGCGGCACCATCGCCACCACCAGCGGAATGTTTGGCACTACGCTTGACATCAAACCCACAAAAAATAACAAAGCTAGAGAACCTAGAAAAATGTTTTTACCTAAAATAACGACTAAAAATCCTGAGAGATTGCCGATAATCCCGGTTTTTTCCAAACCGCCAATCAGCACAAAAAATGACATAAAAAATAACAGCGTGCTCCAATCTAAATCCCGCAAAATATTGTTAACAGTATCTATCTTGGATTGGTGCGCTAAAAGCATTGCCAAACCTGCCCCCAACAAAGCAACCGCCGCCGGTGAAATTGGTATGGGTAGAGACTCTCCGACTACAAAAAATAGCAGCACGAAAGCTACGATTAAGCCGCCCACTGCTAAAACTCGCGGGTGATTGATTGTTGGCGGCGGCAAATTATCCAAATTTTCTAATTCTTTTCGCCAAATTTCGGGAAACAGCCAAGGTAATATAGCTACTAAAGCTGCTACTGAGATCGCCCCACCCAAACTTAACTTTAGCAGGTAATCTGCAAAGCTCATGTTAATCGCATCGCCGACTATGAATGTCGCCGGATCTCCCACGATTGTCAGCAATCCAGAACTGTTAGCTACAAATACCATTAAAATCAGTAATGGCACAAAATCTACCCCGACTTCTTGAGCTATGGGCGGAATTAATGGCGCTAGCAACATGACTGTTGTGGCATTGGGCAAAACTGCACAAATTGGGGTAGTTATCGCCACAATACCCAGCAACAAATTTTTGCCTTTGCCTTTAGCCAACAGCACCATTTTAGTGGATAAATAATTAAATACTTTGGTAGGCTCAAAGGCTCTTACCATTACCATGACACCGAAAAACAATCCCAGCGTTCCGTGACTGCGACCAATATATTCGATCGCATTATTTAACGTCATCACGTGGGTAAATACTAGAATCAGCGCTCCCAAAAAAGCTGCAACTGTCAGGTGTATCCATTCTGTAATTATTAAGAAAACCACACCGATAAAAGTTGCCGCAGCGATCGCAGCTTGCACGTTTTCCATTTAATTTTTTGACCAATTTAAAGCTTAAAAATTAAAAATTCTCTGTTTGACCGCCGATCGTACTACTTTAGGGCTATTATGTCAATAGGTTGAAGTATTCCTTTTGGCAGGCGCAAGCTGGGATCTAGTGATGGATAGAGCAGCAGCACGGGGAAAAATCACCTCGAAACTACTTCTTTTGGCTCTGTCGCGATCGCCCGAAATTTAGTATGGCGATCGGGCGATCGCTCAACTACAATAGAGCATGGGCAACATCTGCCAAACTCAACCCCCACGCAGACATCATGGACTACAGCCAACTGCTCGCCGACAAAACCGATATTATCCTCAAAAACTGGATTGAAGCAGTTCGTCAGGATCGGAACATTGAAAGTGCTGATGCTTTACCGCATTCAGCGATCGAAAATCACATACCTCACCTGTTGGCGGCGATGGCTGCATTGCTTTCCCAGTATCAAAACACCGAAATAAAAGTAATAATTGAAGCCAGTTTAGATCACGGCTTTCTCAGGGCCGAACAAGGCTACGACGCTGCAGAAGTTGCCCGGGAATACCATTTGTTGCGTCAAGTAATATTCTCAGAATTAGAAGCAGAATTGTTAGCAGGAACCACCGCCGAAGTATTCAGAGCTTTTCGCCTGATTGATGCCGTAGTAGACGAAGCAATTGCCCAGTGTTTCAATAGCTACGTCGCTCAGAAGCTTCGGGAACTCCAACAAATCCAAGCTCAGTTACAACTCACAAATCAAGAACTCAATCGCCTCGTCAGCGTCAACCAAGAAAACCTCTCCTATTTAGCTCACGAACTCAAAACACCTCTCAACTCAATCATCGGTTATTCAGAGCTATTTTTGCGAAAAGGAAAGGCGCAAACAGAAATCCAAGACACCCTCCCCGGCATCGAACACATCGAGCGAGTGTTGCGTAACGGCAGACAGTTGCTGCGCCTGATTAACGACGCACTAGAACTTGCTCGCGCCGATGCCGGCAAAATTAAACTTAACCTGCGGCAAACTAATGTACAATCTTTAATTAACTCCGTAGTAGAAATGATGCAGCCCATTGCTGATGCTAAAGGATTAAAGCTTGCTGTTACCAGCGACTGCGCCCCCAAACAAGTAGTCGCAGACGGACAGCGGCTGCAACAAATTATCACCAACTTGCTGAGCAATGCCATTCGCTATACAGAATCTGGTAGCATTGAATTGAGTTGCCGCCCTGTCGGAGAAGCAAATTGGACGATCGCCATTACAGATACAGGCATCGGCATCGCCCCCGAAGATACCCACCGCATCTTTGACCCCTTTTTTCAAGCAGGAGAAGCCGGCAAACAGCAGTATCCCCCCGACAGCACCGGCCTGGGATTAGCCATAGTATCGCGGCTAGTTACACTTTTGCAAGGTCAAATAGAGGTAGTATCAGAAATCGGAGTCGGCTCAACTTTTACCGTAATTCTCCCTTTAGAAGTTAAAATACTTCAAGCAGTAAGCTAAACATTAAGTTCAAATTTTTACAGTCGAAAATCCTATGCCCGCAGCCAACCTTAGCCCTTCCACAACCGCCTTTCCCCTCACCGCCGTAGTCGGGCAAGCAGCAATCAAATTAGCCCTGCTTTTAGCAGCAGTAGATCCCGGATTGGGAGGAGTTGCGATCGCAGGCCGCCGCGGTACCGCAAAATCAGTAATGGCCCGCGCCCTGCATTCCCTACTGCCACCAATTGAAATTGTTAAAGACTCTTTTTGCAACGCCGAACCCGATGAAAACATTGCAGAACAGACATCTTTTATATTAGAAGAAAACGGGCAAGATGCCCGCGCCACAAATACTAATTCCCCAAATACAGAAATTATTCCCGCACCCTTCATTCAAATTCCTTTGGGTGTCACCGAAGACCGACTCTTGGGTTCCGTCGATGTCGAACAATCAGTGAAATTTGGCAAAACCGTATTTCAACCCGGACTCCTAGCCCAAGCAAATCGAGGCGTACTTTACGTAGACGAAATCAACCTGCTCGATGACAACATTTCCAACCAATTGCTAACAGTATTAACCGAAGGGCGGAACCAAATAGAGCGCGAAGGCATCAGCTTCCAACACCCCTGCAAACCTCTCTTCATTGCCACCTACAACCCCGAAGAAGGGTCGCTCAGAGAACATTTGCTCGATCGCATCGCGATCGTACTTTCCGCCGACGCAGCACTCGAACTAGAAGAAAGAGTATACGCAGTAGAACAAGCCCTATCCTACTCCAGTTCCCCCCAAGAATTCCTCAACCAATACACCGAAGACACCGACAACCTCAAAACCCAAATCATCCTCGCCAGAGAATGGCTCAAAGATGTCAGCATTAAACGCGAACAAATAACCTACCTAGTAGAAGAAGCCCTGCGCGGCGGAGTCCAAGGACACCGCGCCGAAATCTTCGCCTGCCGCGTCGCCAAAGCCGCCGCCGCCATCGAAGGACGCACAGAAGTTAACGCCGAAGATTTGCGCCGCGCCGTAGAACTCGTCATCGTGCCCCGCGCCACCATCGTCCAAACTCCCC
>NZ_JADEXD010000219.1 GCF_015207285.1 Tychonema sp. LEGE 07203
GTTAACAGTTAACAGTTAACAGTTAACAGTTAACAGTTAACTAATAACTAATAACTAATAACTAATAACTAATAACTACTGACTACTGACTACTGACTACTGACTAATTTATGATTGGTATTTATACAGAAATTGAACGGGGGCAGCGGTGGCTCGATCGCCATCGGGGACAGCAACCGATATTTGCCTGCGTGTTAGGATTCACGGCGACAGGCTTAATTCCGGGGATTTCGGCAGCCGGAGCAACACCGCGCGATCGACAGTTTACTTGTTTGGCCGATGCAGAATTTTTGTATGACGGCCCCCAACCCTCGCCCCAGTATCCTTTGCCGCCCCTAGAAGCCGGTGCTTCTCCGGTACTGATATCTCGCGCTGTAGTCGAAGCTTTGCAACTTCCCCTTTACTTGTTTAATGCTGGTTTGCCCCTCGCGCCTCCGGTACCTGCAATTGATTTGGGCGGCACTCCGGCAAAGTGCGTGATTTCTGGGAATGCTTTAGAACTCGAAACAGTCAAACATTTGTTGGAACAAGGGTTAATTTGGGGAGCTAAATTGGCTGCTCAAACTAAGGGCAGCTATTTAATTTTAGGGGAGTGCGTAGTTGGGGGAACTACTACTGCTTTGGCGGTGTTAATGGGTTTGGGTATTGCGGCGGCGGGAAAGGTTAACAGTTCTCACCCTCGCTGCAATCACGCTCAAAAATTGGCTGCGGTGACAGCGGGACTCGATCGTGCTGAGTGGGAAATTGGCGGACAAAATAGCACTCCCCTGGATTTGGTAGCGGCGGTGGGCGATCCGATGCAGGTAGCGGTGGCGGGAATGGCGATCGCTGCGAGTCGGACTTGCGGGGTACTGTTGGCTGGGGGCACGCAAATGCTGGCAGTCTACGCTTTGATGCAGGCCTTAGCCCGCAAATATGCTCTGTTTTGGTGTCCCGAACAAGTGGCGGTGGGGACTACGCGCTGGGTGGCAGAAGACCCGACAGGGGACACTGTAGGACTTGCTAAGGATATCGGCGGTGTGCCTCTGTTGGCCGCGCAGCTCAGTTTTGCGGGTTCTCGCTACCAGCAACTGCAAGCTTACGATCGCGGGTATGTTAAAGAGGGTGTCGGTGCTGGAGCGTGCGCGATCGCCAGCGGGCTGAGTGCAAATTGGACTCCGACTCAACTCCTCCAAGCTGTTGAAGCTTTAGCGGGGCGCAGGTGTGAAATTAAACATTATTAACGCTCATCAACACTGACAAACCGGATTTTTAGTTGTCTGTGCGTCGAGGAATGTGAGGAATTATATCAAATCCTCTCTTCATCGGAATAGTAAATTCAGGCGTTGACTGTTGACTGTTGACTGTTGACTGTTGACATCATAGTAAATTCACTGTTAACTGTTAACTGTTAACTGTTGACTACTGTTAACATCATGAGGAGTGCAACCGGAATTGATATTAAATATTAAAAATTCAGATGCGCCCCTCTAACTGCGAAGCTAGTTGTGCTGCTCAACCTGCTTCGTTTGGGCGGAATAATTATATCATTTTCTGTAGCATTTTTGCTCTCAGATTTACATGATTTTCTACACAATATCTCGCTGAGATGCAGTATTCCTCCTGCTAATTGTGCCAGAGAAAAAACTCGATGCCATAACTCTACAAGCAGACGAGCCGAAATTAACGCAACTTGTATTTTTTCTGAGATTAATTCCCGATCGCCCGCAGCAAGATTTAATGATATCCGCCTGTCTGTTGCGAGTGAATTCTTTTGGATAGCAACTGTTCTTCTAAGGCTGCAATTCGATTGTAAGCCGCTGTTAGCTGAGCAGTCAGGCGCTGGATTTGAATTTCCGCGCTCAACTCTTTTTCCACGTTTTGAGAATTCTTGTCGAAGTAGTTGTCATCTAACAGTACGTCCTTGTGTTCCAGCAGCCCGTCGAGAGTGCTGTAGTTTGCACATAGCGAGGTTTTTTGATTTTCTAAAGTTCCGGGGCGATCGTTTTTCTGCTGCTGGACTAGCAGATTCGTCTTCTGAGCCGACTCCAATAACTTTTCATTGAGGTTTTCTATGAGTTTGTAGAGAGCATCGACTTGTTGCGTCAATACTGTAACTTGCTGGCGGAGCGCTTCCATACAATTATCCTTGAGATCGTAACTTAGTATCTTGACATTCTACGTAAATCTTTACATAACTGGCATTTATCACTAAATTATTTAATTTTTGAGCTAATTGTTGTGTTCCCAATCCTGACGGTAGATTCAGGGGTTCAGCTTGTTTGTTTGAGATTCTCGGATTGAAAATTTGAGATGCGAGAAAGTCGCGGATGCTGAAACTGGTTTTTTAACTCGCACACTTGGTTCTAACTTTTAATCAGAGTTAAATAAACGGCTTTTCGAGAGTGGGAGGGCGGAGTCTGCCGTTAGATTAATTGCCCGCCACCAGTGCTTTGGGTCAAACAGAGTCCGATCGCGGCAGAAGCGAGTACAATAGCTCTGTGTTTGAAAAAGAAATAAGACAAATCGGCACCAATTACCGGACTCGAAACACAATTATTTTCCGGGCTGCTGAGCGCATTCCCCATCGGTTAATATTTAGAAAAGCGGATTCACAGGTGAAACGAAGGTCTTTGCTATTGGGTGCAGCCACCCTAACTTTAAGTCAATTGGCGGCAGGTTGCGACTCGAAGCCCATTCTCAAAATTCGATCGCTCAAAAACGGCATTCCAGCTCAACTCGCAAGCAAATTTAGCCGCGAGTTACAACCGTCTCCAATTTTGCAGGTAACGCAGGAAGCACAATTCAAAGAATTATTCGCGCTGTTGCAGCAGTGGAAACGAATGCCGGCAGCCAAAAATCAAGCTGACTTGGTGATGTTGGGAGATTATTGGCTGACTTTGGCAATACGGCAAAAATTGATTAAGCCGATCGATCCTGCTAAATTTGATAATTGGTCGCAATTGCCCGAAAGATGGCAAAAATTCGTCAGGCGCAACGATGACGGTAAACTGGACGCTAAAGGTCAAGTTTGGGCTGCACCTTACCGCTGGGGAAGTACGGTAATTGCCTATCGAACTGACAAATTTAAGGCTTTGGGGTGGACTCCGACAGATTGGAGTGACTTGTGGAAGCCCGAATTGCGCGATCGAATTTCTCTACCGGATAGTGCCAGAGAAGTTATCGGTTTAACCTTAAAAAAACTGGGAAAATCTTACAATACGCAGCAATTAGATCGAGTTCCCAACCTCAAAAAAGAACTCACAAATCTGCACGCACAAGTTAAACTTTACAGTTCCGACGCTTATTTGCAACCGTTGGTTTTAGGCGATACTTGGTTGGCTGTCGGTTCCTCTGGAGACTTGCTGCCACTGCTACAAACTCAAAAGGATATTGCTTTAGTAATTCCGGTTTCGGGAACTGCTCTTTGGACGGATTTGTGGGTAGAACCCGCATCAACAAAAGCAGTTTCGTTAGCATCAAAATGGATTGATTTTTGCTTGCAGCCTCAAATTGCGCCTCAATTATCTTTGCTCGCCAAAGCTAGTTCGCCGATAATTACCGGCATGAAACCGGAGGATTTGCCTGCGGATATTCGCGCTAATCCCGTGCTGTTGCCGCCTGCTAAAATTCTGGCTGCTAGCGACTTTCTGCTGCCTTTGGGGGAGGCGGGGATTCAGCAATACCGATCGCTCTGGCAAGAAATTCGCCAAGTAGTGATATCAAATCCGTTAGCATCGGAATAGTAAATCCACTGTTGACTGTTGACTGTTGACTGTTAACAGTTAACATCATTTAGGTGCAACCGGAATTGATATAAAAGGTCAAAGAAACCGGGGTTTTTTCTCGAATATGTGGCAATACGGTTCACTTAACATATTTAGAAAAACTGTATAAAGTTCCTGTTCCTAAAAGCCTTTCTTTTTGCCTCTAAGTCCTGGATTTGACAGAGATTCTAAATCTATTTTACAGTTAAGCCGATCGCCCTTGCACGAATAAACCGCCAAAGCCTTCCCTTCACGGTTGCAAACTCGCAGATTGTAGCCGTATTCGCTCGAAACAGTGCCGAAGCGGTTGACAAACTGATAGCGTTCGATATAGTCTAGCAAACTCCACAGTTGGCGGTTGACGATGATGATTACTGCAGTGTTGTTGCGATCGACAAACCAGCGATCGAGCAATTTGCCACCAAACAGTTTGTCAGCTAACCACAGACTCGGCACGCTTGGTTCGGCTTGCGAAAGCGGCGGCGGCGGGAAATTCGCAGCGTTACCAGTCGGGCAAACCGACTGCTGGGAATAGGCCGCAGATTGTCCCCACAGCAAGGTCGTGATGCAGGTAGAACTGGCAATTAAGAACAAAAATAAACTTTTTGTCAAAATGCCGTGTTTGCGGCGAGAAACTTGATTTTCGTGGCGCATTTTGTGGTAATTCATCATATTATTAGACAAGATTGCATAAATCATTCATTCATACAGAAACCGCAGATGTAAGGCAGATAAACACGGATAAACGCAGATAATTTTAAATTACTCGTTACTAGGCTGGAGCCTGGGAACCAGTTATATCGTTGACCGTTGCATCGTCAGGTGATTTAACCGCAGAGTACACAGAGTACACAGAGTCCGAGAATATATATCTGAATCATTCCGATGAAGAGAGGATTTGATATTAATTTTATTATTCTTCAGTCCGCGGAGGCGGACATTGTTTGTATAGTAGCGGTTTCAACCGCCGACTCTTCTTGCTCTTATTTCTGCAAAACTGTTAAAATTCCGATCGCCTAAACAGCGAAGCAGGCAGACAAGCAGTAAAAGTAGAACCGCAATCCAACTCGCTGCTAACTTCAATATCGCCGCCCATCATCTGACAAAAACGCTGGCTGATAGTCAATCCCAAACCAGTACCGCCGTACTTGCGAGTAGTAGAATTGTCAGCTTGAGTAAAAGGTTGGAACAGCCGCTCTTGCTGCTTTTTTGTCATGCCGATGCCCGTGTCCGTCACTCGAAAAACTAGAAAGTCTGAATCCAAAATTAACATTTGAGCAACCCTCGGTTGATATTTGTTTTTTAATTCTTCGCTAGTAATTCTTTCGACATTAAGTACGATCGCCCCATCAGTAGAAAATTTAGCAGCATTGCTCAGCAGATTTAGCATTACCTGCCGCACTTTCATCAAATCGCCGTGCATAGCGCCAACATTCTCAGCAATCAACACTTCCAAAGTATTGCCGTTTTTATCCATTAGCGGTTTTACAGTTGTCGCCACCTCCTCAATTAACCCGCCGACATCAAAGCTTTCGAGGTAAATCTCCATCTTGTCAGCTTCAATTTTGGAAATGTCGAGAATGTCATCAATCAGCCGCAGCAAGTGTTTGCCAGCAGTGCGAATTTTGTCTAAATCCGAGACAACCTCTAAGTTGCCCAACTCCTCGGCATCTTCCGCCAACATATCGCTGTAACCAATAATCGCATTCAGGGGAGTCCGCAACTCGTGACTCATGTTTGCCAGAAAAGCACTCTTGGCGCGGTTGGCGACTTCTGCCGCTTCCTTGGCCAACTGCCACGATGCCTCGGCATTTTTGCGATCGGTGATATCCCTCAGCGTTGCCACCACCGCTTCCACGCTGCCGTCTGTGCCGCAAACTGGACTGAGAATGTATTCGTAGTCGCGGGTTCCCCAGTTGGCGGTGGGGACGATGACTTCGCCTTTGACGGGCTCGGCGGTGGCAAATACGCTGTCGCATTCTTGGTGAACCCGCTGCATAATTGTTGGGGACCAGCCTAATTCCTGCCAGGTTTTGCCGATCGTGTCTCTGGGGTTCATGCCGGCAGCTAAAGCGGCGGTGCGGCTGACATAGGTGTATTTTCCCGATCGATCTACTAGAAAAATTAGGTCGAGGGAAGCGCCCAGAATCCCGTCAACTGTTCTGGCGTGTCGGGCTACCTGGGCGCTCATTTGTCTGACGGCGATCGCCCCGCGGGCCTTAGCCGCCAGTTCAAACTGCAATAATTGGTTGGCTTGTTTGAGGAATAGCGTGCGCTGTTCGACTTCTATTTCTAGTTCTGCCTTAGCTTTTTCTAGGGTGAGTTCGGCAAGTTTGCGATCGCTGACATCTGTAGAAATTGTACCGACTGCATAAACTTTGCCTTTGGAGTTGCAGAGGGGAAATTTGAGAGAAATATAAGTATGGGGGCCGTCGTCTTGAGGGATGACTTCTTCAATGCTCAAAGGCGTACAGGTTTCAATAACTTTCAGGTCATTTTCTCGCCCGGCTGCCCAAGAGTTTTCGGGAAAAATATCGCCGTCGGTTTTGCCTGTTATTTGCTCTTTTGCCACGTGGAACAAACTGTCAAAATGGCTGTTTGTGAGCAGGTATTTCCCATCAACATCTTTGACGTAAATCATTGCTGTGGAGTTGTCTAAAATCGCTTGCAGCAGTGCTTCGCTCTTTTGCAGGGCTTTTTGAGTGTTTTGGCGTTCCAGTATTTCTCGCTGCAATTCCAAGTTGAGGCGATTTAAATCTTGCCAAGCTTCCTGAACTTGATTTAAGGCGATCGCGCTTTTTTCTATTTCTGTATTTGCCAGCAGCGGCTGCTGAGAAATCCTGTTTTCCGGCAATTCTACCGGTGGGAAGCTTGGCGAAATTTCGGAATTTGCGATTTGCGATCGATCGCCCGAAAAAATTTTATCTTGAAAATCAACCGCTAATTGACCGTCTGAACTCGGTTTTCTTGATAATAAACCAAACTCAGCCAAATTTAAATTATCAGAAGCGCGGTCTAACTTTTCCAATAGCTGCTGCGGTTCGGCAGTAGAATTAGATGATGAATTCCCCTCTGCTGTTGATAAATCAGAGTTAGCGGGTTTGGCGATCGGGCGGGCGACTGCAACCGCCAAAGCGGCGGGGGCGGCGGCGGCAGACAAGGCCAGCAGCAGCCAATTGTTGCCCCACCAGATGTCGGAGGTTTTGGGGATGCCCCGGACTAAAATTGCTGCGGGTTTTCCGGCTAAATTGTCAAGAGATATAGCAGCTACTGTATAAGTTTTACCGTCTGTTTGTACCTGTGCGGCAACTGGTTTGCCGTCGGCGGCAACTGCATTTTTTAGCACAGATTTTTTTGCCAGCAAGTCGGGCAACTCTCGATCTTTTGTCAGTGTTTCCGCGCTTGCCAAAACAAATTCACCGTCAGCAAGCGGCGTGTAGATAGCGCGATATCCGCCCTGTGAATTGACTGTTTCGCCGATAGCGACTCCCGGAAGCAGGCTTTGAATTTTTCCTAAAATTAAGGCGGCAATCACTGTCTGAGTTTTGGAATCTTTTACGGGAATTGCTGCGTAGCGGACGAGTAAAGGGCGATCGTCCATTCCGGGCGGCAAAGATAGAAATTGTGCTTGAACTTCAGATTGAGCAATAATTTCAGTGGCGGTAATTGGCTTTTTTGTAGCGAATACTCGACCGACTATTTTTGCCAGATTAAAACTTTTTTCCTTCTGGTTGAGGTTGACACCAACCACAATCTGCCGATTTTTTCCAACTAATACCGCGCTGTCTATTTCCCCTGTTTTAACTTGAGTTGCCAGAATTTTATTGACAGAATTTTGCAAATATGGTAAGTTTTTGTCGCTGTTGTAAGTTGAGGCTGTTTGGGCGATCGTTTCGCTGTCAGGGGAGTTTTGCAAGCGGCGGGCGGCGCGGTTTAGTTGCAGGTTGTAGTTTGTTTCACTAAGGCTCAGTTCTGATTTAGCTTGATTTTGCAGTCGATTGCTGCCAACTGTTGATGTTAGCCAAAATGCTGCTGCCATTAATCCGACTGGCAAGATTATTTGTAAAACCAGCAGTCCGATTAGCTGTTTTCTCGTAAAAGATAAGTTGTATGTGTACGGTTTCAATCCTGCTTGAAATCTTTCAGAAGTCGCAACTTTAGTTGGCTGCGGACAATTTAGCTGACTGTCGTTTGACTGAGTTTGAGCCATAGTAGTAGATGCTGAATCGGTTCTAGATGACACGCGATACCTGAATCTGGAATTATCAATTTGAGATGTGAAATTTGAATTCTAATTCGGTTAATCAATCATCATAAAGTTCTTCGGTATTGACCGTTATAACCAAGTAATATCATTTCCGGTTACACTCATACATGATGTTAACTGTTGACTGTTGACTGTTGACTGTTGACTGTTGACTCGAATTTATACCATTTTTCTAAAGATGTGCTATAGATGAAGTCTTAGCCCCCCCTTAATAAGGGGGGGTTG
>NZ_JADEXD010000220.1 GCF_015207285.1 Tychonema sp. LEGE 07203
CCCATGCCCCATGCCCGATGCCCGGGCTCGCAATCAACAGTCAACAATTCCGGTATGAGTGCAACCGGAATTGATCTGACTGCTGACTAAAAAAAAGGCAGGGCGACAATAAATGTAGTACCTTTACCGATCGCACTTTCCACGCTTATTGTACCGCCGTGCAGGTCAACTATGTGTTTGACAATGCAGAGTCCCAAACCAGAGCCTTTAATTTTACCTACATTCTCGCCCCGCTCAAACTGCTGAAATAGTTTTCCTTCATATTCCGCTGTCATCCCAATTCCTTCATCTCGAACGCAAAATATTATTTGCTGGTTTTCGCAGATTAATTCTAAACTAACATTGCCGCCGTCGGGAGAATATTTGATAGCATTTGAAAGCAAATTAGTCAAGAGGTGGTGCAGCAATTTAGCATCGAGATTAGCGTGCAGCGGCTCTGTTTTAGCAGCGAAAGTTAGGAAGTGTTTGTCGGTGAGGATAGGTTGCAGCTCTTCTAAAATAGAGGCGCAGAAATCAGTCACATTTAGCTGATTTAAATTTAATGAAAGTTTGCCTGATTCTGCTTTGCTGAGCATTAAAATATCCTCCAGCAATCCACTCATATTGCTGACTGCTTTTTTAATGCGATCGATATTTTTATTTGTCCTTCCTGGTAACGGCATAAACTCGCAATCTTCCAGCATTTCAGCCGATAGCTGTATGGTAGTTAAAGGAGTGTTTAAATCGTGGTAAGCCATTGAAATAAATCGCGATCTGTTGTCGCTTTTTGCGGCTGCTAGTGCCAGAAGTGTTTGCATATTAACTGCTTCTTGATGTTTGCTCAGCGCGATCTTGATCGTGGCGTGCAGTTCTCTTTCTTTAAACGGTTTGAGCAGGTAGCCGTAAGAGCCAGTATTTTCGGCTCGCTGCAAAGTTTCGTCGTCTGCATAGGCAGTTGTATAAATAATTGGGATATCTAATTTTTGATTAATTATTGCTGCTGTTTCTATGCCGTCAATTTCGCCTTTGATGACTATATCCATTAAAATTAAATCTGGTTTTATTTCGCCGGCACGCTGGATTGCGTCGGCTCCACAAGAAACGATATCGACGATTTGATATCCCAACTTCTCTAATTTTACAGATAAATTTTTAGCGATCAATAATTCGTCTTCTACTATCAAAATCTTAGTGGGTTGAAAATGAAAATCCATAATTCTAAAACCTTTGGACGTAATTTAATTCGTTAAATTTCAAGTGAAATGCTGTGCCCGTTTGTCTTGAGAGTTCGATGGTTCCTTCTAACTGTTCGGTTAAAGTGCAAACAACTTGAAAGCCCATCGAGTTAGTTTTCCGAAAATCTAAATTTTGAGGAAAGCCCGTGCCGTTGTCCTTGACGAAGAGGTGGATTTGCCGATCGCCCGTTTGATAGCATTCTACACTAACTGTACCGCCCGTAGCATCAGGAAAAGCGTGTTTTAGGGTATTTGAAACCAATTCATTGGCAATTAAGCCGCAGGGAGTAGCAGTTTCCAGATTTAGGGAAATTGGTTCAGCTATTACCTGCAACTGAATGCGGTTGTCGCTAATGTTGTAAGAGTGAAACAAGTTAGTTACCAAATCTTCGAGATATTCGCCAAAATTAATTTGCGCCAGGTTGGTCGATTTGTACAGTTTCTCGTGAATCAGAGCCATAGAGTACAGGCGGTTCTGACTTTCTTCAAACACTTTAGCTAATTGCGAGTCGGCAACGGTGTTAGATTGCAATTCTAGCAAGCTGGCAACTACGCAGAGGTTGTTTTTGACGCGGTGGTGAATTTCTTTGAGCAAAATCTCTTTCTCTTTGAGGGAGTTTTTCAAATTTGCTTCTGCTTGTTTGCGATCGATTAGTTCAGCTTCCAGTTGCTGGTAGAGTAGAGATTGCTGAATGGCGATCGCCAATTGATTGATCAACTGATGAAATAAATTGATTTCCCATTCTTGCCAATCCCTGGGCCCGTCGCACTGGTGTGCGATCAGCAATCCCCAAAGCTTGCCGTGCTGAATAATGGGCACGACTAACTTTGCCTTAACTTCAATTTCTTTCATAAACTCCAGCATACAAGGTGTAATGGAGGGGTTGTCTAGTTCGGAGATCGCACAAATTCGCCCTTGCAAATAAAGCTGATAGCTTTCGGCAGGAAAAACCTCTTCGCCAAAATATCTATCCACCAGCGGGCTGCATCCTTCTGCTACCGCTTCGGCAATGACTCGGCCGCCTTCGAGCAAGAGTTGATAAACCAAAACTCGATCGGCTAACAATACTTGCTGGAGTTCGGCAACCGTAGTGTTGAGAATTTCCTCTAACTGCAAAGACTGGCGGACGCGGCGGGCGATCGCCTCCACCAGCCGTTCTTGCTCGAACTGCTGCCTCAGAGCGATTTCGGCGTGTTTAGAATTGCTAATATCGGCGGCGTAACCAATAATTTCGAGCGGTTTGCCCCTGCTATCTACCAATAGTTTTAGTTCCGTCCGCAGCCAGCGGTAAACTCCGTCTCCGTGCAGAAATTGGTACTCAAAAATACTATTTGCTGCCTCAGACAAATTAGCAAAATTTACTAGAAATTGCTGCCGGTCTTCTGGGTGAATGCGGCTCGACCAAAATTGAGAATCTGCTAACAGCTTTTGAGGCTCGCAGCCAAAAATAGCCCTCACGTTGTCGCTAATATAAGTAGTAGCGAAATCCCCTCTCGGTTCCACAGTAAAAATTACCGCCGGATTGAAGGCTAGCAAAAATTGTAACCGTTCTTTTAACTGTTGCAATTCTATTTCTGCCCGCTTGCGATCGCTGATATCTTCGATCGCCGCCATGCTGTAGAGAGGCAGGCCATCGCTGTTGCGGATCAGCGTCACCGTCAAGTTAGCCCACATCAGCTCGCCATTCTTCTTAATCAAGCGTTTTTCTATCCCGAATCGAGAAATTTTGCCCTCAATTAACTGCTCGACTTGCTCTAAATCTGCTTCTATATCTTCTGGATGCGTGAGTTGAATAAAAGTCATGTTCGCCAACTCCGCATCGCTGTAGCCCAACATCTGTCGGTGAGCTTCATTGACTTGGATCGTGCGGTAGTCGCGCAAGCTTGCCAAACCGATCGCGATCGGCGCATCATCAAACAAATTGCGAAACTTTTCCTCGCTTTTTTGCAATGCAGCTTCTGTGTTTTTGCGAACAGTAATGTCTCGGGCAACCCACATCACCCGATCGACCCCAAAGGGCGAAACACTGCCATCAAACCAGATTAACTTCCCCTCAATTTCCATGCTGTATTCAACCCTGTGGGTTTCCCCAGATGCCAAGGTTTGGCGAATGTGGCCGAGGGCAAAATTAGCTTCCGCTTCCGGGAAGATTTCCGCGAGGGTTTTGCCCACCACTTCAGCAGCCGGTTTGTACAGCGGTTGTGGAGCCGTGGGGGCGATTTTAAGGCAGCGGCCGCTAGCATCGAAAACTAGCACGATATCCGTCATGGCATTAAACAGCGCCAGCAGTTCGGTTTCGGAATTTTGCAGTTTTTCTGCGGTCAATTTAGCTGTTAATACGGCTTGTTCGTAGCGTTCAGTGCAGTGTTCAACTTGCACTTCTAACTTTGCATTGAGTTGCTGCGAAGCGATTTCTGCTTGTTTGCGATCCGTGACATCTCGGCCCACAGCTTGGTACTCGACAATTTGTCCGCTTTCGTCAAAGATCGCCCGATCGATCCAATGCTGAGTGCGAATTTCTCCCTTCGCCAAAATTACCCGGTGTTCGGAACTAAAAACAGGCTTTTCGAGAGACAGTAAATTATATTGATCCCTAAAAGATTCTCGGTCTTCCTCTAAAATTAGCGGCATGAAGCTGTTACCCAGCAAGTCTTCTGGTTGCACGCCAAAATAGCGACAGTAAGCTTGATTGACAAATGTGATTTTGCCGTCGGGGAGGTAGCGGCAAATCAGTTCCGTTTGGTCTTCCACAATCGCCCGGTAGCGGGCTTCGCTCTCTGGCAGGGCATTTTCGGCATTTTGGCGGTCGATCGCTTGTTTTGCGATTTTTGACTGGTTTTCTAAGGGTTCACACTGTTTTTGCTGAAGTTTTACAACTTCTTGCTGCAACAACATTGTGACGAGGCGGTAAATTTCTGGGCGAATCATCGCTTCGGTGACTGAACCTACGGGCTGACCTTGTTCGTCTACAATTGGCAAGCAATCGATCGAGTGTTGACAAAATAGCTTATATGCGGTAAAAATGTCGGTAAATTCTGATTCTTTTAAAACTATTAAATTCTCGGTCATGGCATCGGCGACTTTCATTTCTTGCCATCGGGATTCTGTGGCTAAGTTGAGCGCGTCACCGAGGCTTAGCAGTCCGACTAGCTGATTTCGATCGACAACTAAGAGGCAACTAATCGATGTTTTTACCGCTGCGTTTGAGTCTGGCGGTGAATTCGGCAGCCGACAAGGGTTTTTCGGACGCATCAGGGCGATCGCCTCTGGGAGGGAAGTTGAAGGCGCAACCGTTACCGGATGGCGATCGACAAATTCTAAGGGCGATCGTAAATTTCTCAACAAATTAGCAAATTCCATCAGCCTAGACATCAAAAGTATTGTTAACTAACTTTAGCAACACTTTTAGTCATCAGCCCAGATGACTAATGACTAACGATCTCAAATCCTCTCTTCATCGCAATAGTAAATTAACTGTCAACTGTCAACTGTCAACTGTCAACTGTTATTTGTTATTTGTTATTTGTTAACTGTTATTTGTTATTTGTTATTTGTTATTGGTTGTTGGTTGTTGGTTGTTGGTTGTTATTTGTTATTCGTTGGAACTTGATAATTGGAAATTGTGAATTCGTAACAAGTAACTAATAACTAACAACCAACAACAACAACCAATAACTAATAACCAACTAACAACCAATAACCAATAACCAATAACAAATAACAAATAACCAATAACCAATAACCAACAACTAATGACTAATGACTAATGACTAATGACTAATGACTAATGACTAATGACTAATGACTAATGACTAATGACTGCTGACTAATTTTTTTATGCCAACGAGCAAATAAGTTTTCATTCGCCCTTTTCCCTTAACATCAATAATGCCCCGCTCTTGAAACAAATATTTATGTTCCAATAAATGATAAGTAGTTTCGCTAACTTGAATCCGCCAAGACAAACCGTGAGATTCCATCCGAGAAGCAATATTTACCGTGTCGCCCCACAAATCATAAATAAACTTTTTGATGCCAATTACTCCCGCAACAACCGGGCCGCTGTGGATGCCGACACGGATGCTAAAATATTTCCGATTCCGAACATTAAACCGAGCTATTTCTGTTTGCATATCTAGGGCCATTTTGGCGATCGCCTCAGCGTGGTCTGCCCTGGGGTTGGGCAGCCCTCCCGCCACCATGTATGCGTCGCCGATGGTCTTGATTTTCTCTAAGCCGTGCCGTTCGCACAAAAGGTCGAATCTTGAGAAAATTTGATTGAGGATTTCCACAAGCTCGATCGGATTCATGTGAGCAGACAAAGGTGTAAACCCCACAATATCTGCAAACAAAACAGTCACTGCTGGAAAATATTCAGCAATAGTAGTTTCATCTTCTTTCAGGCGTTCTGCTATTGCCTTCGGCAAAATATTTAACAGCAGCTTTTCTGATTTTGCTTGTTCTTCCCGCAGGGCATTTTCTGCTTGCTTGCGTTCCGTAATATCGTGGTAACTCCAAACTCTGCCGATAATTTTTTCTCCCAGCCGCTGCGGTTCCGAATAGCGTTCAAAAACTCTGCCATCTTGAAATTCCAGCAAATCAAAACTTTCGGCTTCTGGCTGCTCGTAAAGCGATTCTATTCTGTCTTGGAATCCTTGGGGATCTTTGAGTTGGTTCAGCACAAAAGCGATCGTTGCGGCATCGTCTCGCAGCGCCATCACTTCATTGGGTATGCCCCATATTTCCACAAATTCTCGATTGAAACTGACTATTTTTCCGCTCCTGTCAATAGCTAAAATACCGTCAGCAGTAGAATCAAACGTTGCTTGCAACAAAGACACAGATTGTGCTAAAGCATCTTCGGCCATTTTGCGATCGGTAATGTCTCGCAAAATAGCGCGAATCGCTACTAGCGAACCTTCCGCAAATTTACAGCTTATGCTGCCTTCTAGCAAGATTTTTTCGGAATATTTTGTAATAAATATTACCTCTATAGAATCGGGATAAAATGTATGTTCGTTGAAGTCTTTTTTAGCAATAGCTTGATATAATATATCCAGAGACTCTTGGGAACTGTTAGGATGAATGATATCAAAAACAGTCATTTGAGCAATTTCTGCTTCGCTGTAGCCCAGAGTTTCTCGCCAAGCCCGATTTACATACAAAAAATGACCGTCGGCTCCAATACTTTGAATTAAATCAGTAGCATTTTCAAATAAATCTCGCAGTTGTTCTTCGCTTTCCCGCAAAGCTATTTCGACTTGCTTGCGCTTGATAAATTGACCGATTTGACTGCCGATTGTAGCCATTGTCTGGAGCAATTCTTCATCAAAGCTCCGCACTTCACAGCTAAATAAAGTTATCACCCCCAACACAGAGTTTTCCGAATTTTCCTGCTCGCAGTCGCCCAAGATAGGGAAGGCAAAAGCTCCGTGCAATCCTTCAGCAGCAGCGATTTCTCGGCGCAGAAAACAGTCGCTTTCTGTGACATCTGCAATCCACTCAGGAGAACCGCTGGCCCAAACGAGACCGGGCAATCCTTCGCCTAACCCACAGGTCATTTGTTCGCGAAATTCTGCAAATTTGGGGATAGAAACTGAGCCTTTTGTCCAACTGGCCGCGCACCCGAGCAAGTTGGGGTCGGAAATCGCAGTTATTCTCTTACTTCCTGACAGCAGTTTTTCCCCAGCTTCTGGCATCCAAAGTTCGGCGGTATCCCATTCCAAGGTGTCGCAAATTACGGGTAAAATTGCTGTTAGAGCTTTTTTGATTGTTTCGGATGCAGACAGGATGCGAGTGGTGACGTACTGAGCTACTTTTCGCTTGCGGGCTCGCTCTCTATCTGTAATATCGCGGCCGATGTACACGAAATCTTGGAGGGCGGCTGTTGTTTCAGACATCCCCTGAATTTCACTCGGAATCGCCGTACAGGAAAAGGCAACTGTGAACTTTTCTCCGGTTTTTGCCCTGCAAACTACTTCGACATTGGTTGGAGAGGATTGAGGCTGCTGTTGGCTGACTGCTTGCAAAGATTCACCATCAGCAGCAAGAGCGTTTATCTGCTTTCCTACTAATTCTGATTCGCTGTAACCGAATAAATCTTGAGTCGCTTGATTGATTTTTTTGATTTTTCCCGATGCAGTTGTCACCAACAAAACTTCAGCAATTGAAGTGATAATTTTTTCAACATAATTATTAGTAGCGGCTAAGGTACTCAATAAAATATTCATTTCATTGGTAGCTTGGACTAGAGTTTGTTCCAAACCCATCCTGTCGGTTACGTCTTCAAAAAATATAATTAATCTCTGATTATCGTCATTGCTGAATTCGACGATATACATATCAAAATAAAGCCGCGAACCATTTTCTAATATCCGAGTTATCGCTTTGAATTCAAAGTTTGGCAACCGCCCTTCAAAAATATCGATTAAAATTTCTTCAGTTCCTATCAATTCGGGAAAGGGATTGCGGACATCGTTGCCGGCCGTTACTTCTTCGGGAAAGTCGGCGAAGCGCTGCACTTTGAGAGATGTTTCTTGGATTAAAAAGTCTTTATCCAGTGCTAGGTACTCCAAGTGGTGGGGAACCAACAGTTTTTTTAACAGGGTTTTCATGTTGGATTCTTAATAGTGAATGCGCCCTCTGTTCCTGATAGTTATCAATCAGTCGATTTGAATTTTTAGATTTGAGATTTGAGATTTACTTTATAGATGAATCTGGGAGCTAGGCTAGGGCCTAAAATTTTGGGTTCGATTTTCTATCGCGTCGGGGGCTGCCGTTTTTGGGCGCGGTTATTCCTAGTTCTCAAATCCCCAATGCGAAAATCCTATTACTTCTATTTATAAAATGGGATTGTGACTATAAAGGTAGTGCCTAACCCAGGGTAAGAGCATCTCAATCAGTCTTGACAAAAGGATTTGAGAAGAAGCATCATGTATTCATCATTCATTGCAGCCCGTTTCCTTTTCTGTGGCAAGCTACGCTTGAGAGTGGTTTCTTGATTGA
>NZ_JADEXD010000013.1 GCF_015207285.1 Tychonema sp. LEGE 07203
CAACTGGCCCGTCCACAAGGCGAGGAAGGGGCGATTTCTCAGTAGGGCATCAAGCCCGCTGCGGTCAGGGGGAGGGCTGGCTGGGTGCATAGGAATAGTTTAACTGACCGCTTGTAGCAATTATAGTTTTCAGCAATAGCTGCAAATTTGAGACAACAAACTGGAAACGGGCGAAAAGTCCTGTCTCCTGGGTTCTTTTTCTGTTTTAGCAGATCGGCGGGAGATGGCTGCGCTGTTTTTTGCTCCACCGCGATCTGTTCGAGCCACTGCCCGTGCCGGAAAATCCGGTAATATTCTTAAAGGTTGGCGGGCATTTCATCGCGAGTACAACATACGGTAGTATATTTTACAAAATACTTGGTGTTGGCAGTGATATTAAAAGATGTCGCGCCAGTTAAGTAATATAGCGAAGGTAGTAAGTGTTAGGAGTGAAAAACTTGAAAAAGGTTGAAGCTATTATTCGCCCCTTTAAACTAGACGAAGTGAAAATCGCGCTCGTCAATGCTGGGATTGTGGGGATGACTGTTTCTGAAGTTAGAGGTTTTGGTCGCCAAAAAGGCATGACTGAACGCTATCGCGGTTCTGAGTACACCGTTGAGTTCTTGCAAAAGCTCAAGGTGGAGATTGTTGTGGAAAACGATCAGGTTGATATGGTGGTTGATAAAATTATCGCTGCTGCTCGCACGGGCGAGATTGGCGACGGCAAGATTTTCATCTCTCCGGTAGAACAAATTATCCGAATTCGGACTGGAGAAAAGAACCTGGAGGCAATCTAGGATACTGGGGAATGGGGCATTGGGCATTATAGCATTGGGCATTGGGCATTGGCCTGCGCAGGGCATTGGATAATTGGTACTAATCACAAATAACCAATAACTAATCACAAATAACCAATAACTAATAACTAATGACTAATGACTAATGACTCCATTTGTGGTAATAGAGCCTCGAATGCTTTGCCGCGGTGGGAGTGCGATCGCTTGATATCCGGTGTCATTTCGGCAAAAGTCTGCTGCTGTGCCGGTACGTAAAAAATGGGGTCATACCCGAAACCTCCCGTACCGCGAGGACTGTGCAGGATTTCACCCGGGCAAATTCCTTCTACTTGCAGGGCAATTGTACCGTCGGGACGGGCGATCGCGATCGCGCAAACAAATTGTGCTTCCCGGTTTGGTTCGTTTCCCAATTCTTTCAGCAGCCGAGATATCCTGTCAGCATCGCTTGAACCGTAGCGCGCCGAATAAATCCCTGGTTTGCCGTCGAGTGCATCCACCATTAAACCAGAATCATCGGCGATCGACCATTCGCCTGTAGCTTTGGCTATTTCAGAAGCTTTCAAGCAAGCATTAGCCATAAAAGTCTCGCCCGTTTCTTCGACTTCCAATTCTTCCGGTTTCAGCCGCAACTCCCACCCCAAATCCTGAAGATAAACTTGCATTTCTTTGAGTTTACCCGGATTGCCGGTAGCTACAACTAGCAATTTATTATTAGTCATTATTTCTGTTAAATTTTACGGATGGATTTTTTACGAACCGCGTTGGCGTAGCCTGCGCGAAGCGCTTAGACGCGGAGGAAGATAAGAGAAGAGAGAGTTGCCAATTTTGTGATTTTTTTTACCGCAGAGGCCGCAGAGAACGCAGAGAAGGAGAGGTTTAACGATCTATCCGCGTTCATCATGGATTTTTTACGAACCGCGTTGGCGTAGCCTGCGCGAAGCGCTTAGACGCTAAGGAAGAGAGAAGAAGAGAAGAGAGTTTTCCCAATTTTGTGGATTTTTTTTTACCGCAGAGGCCGCAGAGAACGCAGAGAAGGAGAGGTTTAATATCAATCCATTTGCGTTCGTCTGCGGTTGCTTTCATCCGATTAATTCTGCGCCCAAGCTTTCGCCCAGTTTAAGTTTTGCATCACTTCTTTCAATGTCGCTGCTTCGGAATACAGCCGCAACACCGGTTCTGTGCCGCTAAACCGAATTAACAGCCAGCTTCCGTCGGTTAAACGGAATTTGTATCCGTCTACTTTGTTGCATTCTACTACTGTTTTGCCGGCGATTTCTGTTAATGGTTGGTTTTGCAGCAGCTCCAGCAAGCGCGCTCTTTCTTCCATGTTTGCTAGGTGCAGGTCGATTCTGTCGTAGGCTGAGGTAAACTCTGTTTCTTTTTGCAGTCGGCTGTAAATTTCGCTTAAGTCTTCGCCGGATTTGACGGCTGCTTCTAATAAGTACAGGGCTGACAGTAAAGCGTCTCTTTCGGGTATGTGGGTTCCGTAGCCGATTCCTCCTGATTCTTCCCCGCCTACTAGGACTTGGGTGCTCAGCATTCGATCGGCTATATACTTGTAACCGATCGGCGTTTCAAATAATGGTAAGCCGTAAAGTTCGGCTATTTTGGGAATTATGTCCGATCCGCTGACAGTTTTAATCACTTCCCCAGTAAACCCGCGCCGCGAAGCTAGGTGTTCGATTAATATGGGAATTAGGATTTGTGAACTCAGAAAGTTGCCGCTAGAGTCAACGGCTGCAATTCGATCGCTATCTCCGTCAAATACAAATCCAACCGACAAACCAGAGCTTTTTCGCTGGTGAGTACGCATCATGCGGAACAATTTCGACAGGTAGCGCGGTAATGGTTCTGGTGCGCCGCCGCCGAACAGCGGATCTCGATCGCTGTTGATTTCTTGCACTGTTTCTTCTAATATTTGAGATAATCCTCCTGCTGCAGCGCCGTGCATTACATCTACAAATACTGTAATTTTGTTAGAGGCGATCGCATCTTTAATCGCCTCAATATCCACCATTTCCCGCAAGGTTTTGCAGTAAGCCGGCCAAGGATTGAAATTCTCTAATTTTCCGGGAGTTGCTGAAAGTGCGGCCGGATTTTCTAGTTTTGCTTCTATCTGTTGCGTAACTTCGGGCGAAACTGAACCTCCAAATCCGCCCTTGACTTTTAACCCTAAATACGATCCGGGATTGTGGCTGGCTGTCAGGACGATCGCACCTAAAGCATTTAATTGTTTGGCTGCTAAACTGAAAGCCGGAGTAGGGGCGTAGGATTCGCTCAGCAGCACGTCAAATCCGGCGTTTTGGACTGCCTCAGCCGCGTTTTGGGCAAAATCTTCAGCCAAAAAACGGCGGTCGTAACCGACAATTACGGTACCGCTGCTGGCATTATTGCCGCCGGTTTGTGCGAGAACTTGTGCTGCTAGGGGAGCTACTAATGCTACGCGATCGAATGTAAAATCGTCGGCTATAATGCCGCGCCAGCCATCGGTTCCGAATTTAATAGGATTCATTTAGTCAAAAGCCATGAGTCACCAATCTATTTTATTGGCAGAACGGGCGATCGTCATCTGATTTGAGATTTTAGATCGGTCCTGGACGCACTCCGACAAAGAAACCGGGTTTTTTACCCAATTTACGGTGCGTAACGAAGTATATCGTAAAAAAACCCGGTTTCTGGGCCCCATGTTTAATTACAGCCACCAGGAAAAAAGTGATTGACTAATGACTAATGACTGATGACTAATGACTGATGACTGATGACTAATGACTAATGACTAATGACTAATGACTGATGACTAATGACTAAAAGAATGCTGGTTGGTGGCGGATCAAATTCAAGAATTCTTCGCGAGTTTTTTGTTCGTCTTGAAACACGCCCAACATGGCACTCGTCACCGTCCACGCACCGGGTTTTTGCACGCCCCGCATTGTCATGCACATATGGCTGGCTTCCATTACTACGGCGACTCCCTGGGGTTCCAATATTGTCTGAACTGCTTCGGCAATTTGGCGCGTCAAACGTTCTTGCACCTGCAACCGGCGGCTGTACATCTCGACAATTCTGGCTAATTTGCTCAGTCCTACTACTTTTTGATTCGGAATGTAAGCGACGTGAACTCGACCCATAAATGGCAGCATATGGTGTTCGCACATACTGAAGGCGCTGATGTCTCGCACCAGTACCATTTCGTTGTGACCTTCGTCAAAGATAGCGCCGTTGAGCAGTTCTTCGAGGGATTGGCTGTAGCCGCTGGTGAGAAACTGCATTGCTTCTGCTACCCGCTTGGGGGTTTTGAGGAGTCCTTCCCGTTCGGGATCTTCTCCTATTCCCAGCAGCATCGTCCGAACCGCCTCCATCATTTCATCCATACCTACTTCTGAGGGTACGGGTATGTTAGACTCTTGACCGTTGGAAGAATTGCGATCGGGTCTAGTGCTGATGCGCGCGGCGTTTTTGTCTGCGGTTTGTGAAGGTTTCATGCTGTCTGTCGAGATTGAGTTCGTGGTATTTGAACCGTTGTTCGATGCAATTGTCATAATAATTTTGTGTGAGGGTCGAGCTATTTTGGGTTTTCGATTGGGATCGAGCTATCGATTTTCGATTTTCGATTTTCGATTGCGATCGAGCTATCGATTTTAGATTGGCATCAAGCTATCTATTCAAAGATTGTTGAATTCGATCGCAATTGAGCAGTCTAAAATCTCAAGTTCACAAAACTCCAGCGTTGGACATGAGGGTGATTTCTTCGATTACTGCACTTGCCGGCAACTGAACTGCGTGCAGAATTGATTGCGCGACGATTTCCGGGGTTAACATGGCAGTGCGATCGAAGTCGGCTTGCACGGTGTTTGTGTCCCACATGGGAGTGTTGACAGAACCCGGACAGATGGCTGTGACGCGAATTCCCCGTGCTCGTTCTTCGGCAGCTAAAGTCTTGGACAAAGCCATGAGACCGAATTTGCTGACGCAGTAGGGCCCCCAGTTGGGGAAGACTTGGCTGCCGGCGATCGAGGAAACGTTGATAATGATTCCCGATCCGCGATCGCGCATGGACGGCAAAACTCCGAGAATGCACTGCCAAACGCTAGTTAGATTGAGGTCGAGAACGCTCTGCCATTCGGCTAGGGAGGTTTCTGTCAAGGAGCCGGTGTAGCCCATGCCAGCGCTGTTGACCAGGATATCTACGGGCCCGAATTGAGATGCGATCGCGCTGATGCCGCTTTGCACTTGTTCAATTTTTGCCAAGTCTAAGGGATAAGCTTCTGCTTTCACTCCGACTTTTCGAGCCGCTGCTGCGACGGCTGCTAAGTTTTCTGACTCTCGGCTAACTAAGGCCAGATTGATGCCCTCGGCGGCGAACGCCAGGGCCGTCGCTTTGCCAATACCGCTGCTGGCTCCGGTAATCAGAGCCTGCTTTGTTGTTCGATCGTTCATTAAATTTCCTGATACTTTCCCTCGGCAACTCTCGATCGAGCGTTACAGCCTTCTTCGGCAAGTTAGACAAATGTCGGCTGCGGGTGATAACAGTTAATTATGAGATCGACATTAAGAACTGTTAAGCCGGTGTCACCTGAAAAATTATAACACTGCTGACAGATTTGCAGAATAGTCAGTTTTGAGTTGCTCGCTGGAAGTTAAGAGATTTTTTAATAATAGACATTCATAAACGAATCCTCAAAAGCCAGCAAGCCCGCCAGCGAGCCTGCTCCACAACAATTATTCAAGTTCTCTGCAATACATCTGAATCGATCGGTTCAAGCAACAATTTCATTGAATACACCGATGTCGCGAAACTTTTGATACCTGAGATCCCGTCGCTGCTGGCCGGTAAGCTGTGTCAGTTCTGCTAAGTTTTCCAACAAAGCTTGTTTGAGCGCGGACGCAGCTTTCAAGGGATTCGAGTGAGCGCCGCCGACAGGTTCGGGTACGATCTGATCGAGAACGCCGAGGTTTTTCAAATCCCAGGAAGTAATTTTGAGAGCTTCTGCTGCTAAGTTGGCTTTGCCAGAGTCTTTCCAGAGGATGGCGGCGCAAGCTTCGGGGGTGGCGACGGTATAAACAGAATGTTCCATCATCAACAGCCGCTCGCCGACACCGATACCTAATGCGCCGCCGGAACCTCCTTCGCCGATGACGGTACAAATAATCGGCACTTCCAGGCGAAACATTTCTCGGAGGTTGCAGGCGATTGCCTCTCCTTGTCCTAGCTGTTCGGCTTCTAAGCCCGCCCAAGCTCCGGGAGTGTCGATAAAGGTGAAAATTGGCATGGAGAATCGATCGGCGTGTTCCATCAACCGCAGGGCTTTGCGGTAGCCCCCCGGCGCTGCCATGCCGAAGTTGCGGGCGATATTGTCTTTGGTGTCGCGCCCTTTTTGATGGCCGATGATGACTGTAGGACGCCCGTCTATGCGGGCAATTCCGCCGATGAGGGCCGGGTCGTCTCCGCCGCGCCGATCGCCGTGCAGCTCGATCCACTCGTCGCTAATTGCCTGAATGTAATCGAGGGTGCTGGGGCGGCGCGGGTGGCGGGCCAGTTGCAGCCGCTGCATGGGGGACAAGCTGCTGAAAATTTCTTGCCGCAGTTGGGTGGAACGAGCTTCGAGTTTGCGAATTTCGTCGGTGACATCGACGCTGTTTTCTTCGGCGAGTTGGCGAATCTGGTGAATTCGGGCTTCGAGTTCGGCCAGCGGCTTTTCAAAATCTAGGAGTAGTGGTTTGCGGTCTGGGTTGATCACGCTGATAATTTCTATAGGGTTTTAAGGTTTGGCCGATCGGCACTTGGACGATCCTACCCTGTCAGGTGTTGCTGAAAAAGAGGGTTTCTGGGAAGTTTTGAATTTTGAATTGTGCTTTGCTTGGTAACAAGAGTTGAAAACCACAGGCTCCTGCCTTGTTTTTTGCTAAACTATTTTTGCTAGTTCCCAAAGTTTTACCCGCGCAGCTCCCCGCACTCCTATGCCCCCCCACAGCAACAAAAAACTAAATCCTGTTGAATTGTTCCAAAGCACAAAAAGCGACACAAGTGCGATCGAACTCACCGCTTCGGAAGCTTTAACAGCCCTGTCTGTATTAGCTGTTGCCGCCGACGGTAAAATCTCAGAAGAAGAAAGACAAACTCTCGCGGCCAATCACATTCGCTTGTTCAGGTCTTATTCAGGCCCACACTTCCAAGAACTTTTTAAGAAAGTCTTGAAATTGAGCCGCCAGTACACTCCGGCTGAGGTATTTGCTGCTGCTAAAAATGCTTTGACTCCTCAGCTTCGAGAAACAGCTTTTGCTATTGCTGCGGATTTGGTTTTGGTAGATGGAATTTTCACGGCCCAGGAACAGGATTTCTTGCTTGAACTGTCCGAAGCTTTGGACATTCCAGACGAACTGAGCAAAAACATTATCGAAGTCATGACTCTCAAAAACTGCGGGGAGAACTTCCGAGGCGATAGAGCTATTAAACATCTCCCGTAATGCTCGGTTTCCAGGCTCGCTTGCAGGCTGTTTAGAAAATGACTAATAAGTTATTAATTAACGGTTTTTTGACAAATTGGGACTCTTTGTCCTGACTGCAAACAACTTTTAGTCCGATCGCGCGATCGAACATTGTGTTAACTGTTAACAGCTATAGCGGTTCTCAAGCATGGTAAAGTACCCAGAAGCGATCGAGCGGCTCATGCCCGATCGCCCGATCGCAGAAGATTGTCTCGCGTTAATGAGAAACGCTATAGCTTTCTCAAAACAATTACTGGTTATTATCAGAAAAACTATCCTCAATAACCAATAACCGCAAAAAATCACATCAAAATGACATCATCAAAGGTCGGAAACCGTGTTTGACCGACATCTCGCCAATTTGCTCCATCTTTTCCACTGTAATTTGATTCCGTCCCCAAGAAAAATTGGTATACAATTTTTCAAATTCCAGCAGCATAGATTCGGCAAAACAGGCAAACAACTGTCGGCCCGGCACATCCATATTGACAATCTTCATGATTTTCCACTCAATATCGAGGGAATGCTCCACAATCCCGCCATTGAGCACAAAAACTTCGGGATGCTGAACCTGAGTTGCCAAATTTTTCGGATAGCCGCCGTCAATCAATAAACAAGGTTGCTTCAAAGTTTTCGGGTCAATTTCTACTCCCTTTGGCATACTGGCAACCCAGACTACGATATCCGCTTGGGGCAAGGCTTCTTCCAACTTCATGATTTTTCCTCGCCCCAATTCCGATTGCAAATCTTGCAAGCGTTCTTTGTCGCGGGCAATGAGCAACAATTCTGCCACATTTGTTTTAACATTGAGCCAGCGACACACAGCACTGCCAATATCGCCTGTAGCCCCACAAACCGCTACCGTGGCTTTGGAAAGTTCAATCCCCAATTTAGGGGCAGCTTGTTCTACTTGGCGGCAGAGAATGTAAGCCGTGTGGGTGTTACCAGTGGTGAACCGTTCAAACTCCAACTTGAGATTGCGAATTTGCTTGATTTGCTGCAAGTTGAAAGTCTCAAAAATGATCGAAGAAAAGCCGCCTAAAGCAGTGATATTAATCCCGTTTTTTTGAGCGTGCGCCATAGCGTTCAGGATTTTGCGAGTGGCTGCTTTAATCCGGCGAGTGGCTAGCATTTCCGGTAGAAAACAGGACTCCACATAGCGGCCTTCTATTTTTTGCCCGGTAATGCTAGTGACAGTGATATTGTCAACTATTTGGGGCGGTGCGCTGCACCAAAAATCGAGACCTCGATCGGCATATTCTGGATAGCCCAGCTCGTTAGCTACTGATTGGGCGTGTTCTAAGCTGGTTAAGTGACCGATTAGACCAAACATTAAGTTGTCAAATGAAGGAAGAAGGAAGAAGGAAAAAGGAAGAAGGAAGAAGGAAAAATCAAAAAATAAAATTTTTTAATTTTTATCTGATTCCTTATTTCCAAATTGAGCGGGCTGCGAAGCCTTTTGAAGTAGGAATAAGGAAAAATTAAAAGGTTTTATTTTTTAATTTTTATCTCATTCCTTATTTCCCAATGAACTAGCCAGCCAGACCTTGTGCTGACATCCGCATGATCTCGCGGCTGTTAAACCCAATGTTGCCTAAAGCTTCGCCGTAGGCAATCATAAAGTCTTCGATTAAAGCGTCTTTTTCCATTCCCAAGACGCGGGCATCGTCTGCGACAGTGTTTAGCAGTCTCCAGATGATGGGCAGGTTTTGGCGGTTGGCTGCTTCGAGTTCGGCTTTGGATTCCTCAAAGTGAGCTTGGAGCCAGACTTCCCCAAAGTTGAGGTGGCTGTATTCTTCTTTGACGACGCCTTCGGTGATTTTGCGGGCAAAGTCATCGGCGACGGGGATGTAGATATTGTAGGCTGCGATCGCAAAACACTCGATAATTAGGGATTGAATCAGCAAGCAAGTTACAATCTGACCCTCAGCCGCTGCTGTCTGGAAGTTTCTGTGCAAATCAGAAAAGAATTGCTTGGCAAATGCCATGTCGGGCGTGACCTTGAGATTCCGGCCACAAGCTTGGAAGCCTTTCATGTGGCGGTTCTCCATCTTGGACAAGCCAACCAACTCGCTTTTTTTGTCAGCCAACAGTTCGGCCAGTGTCAGGTAATTGTCGTGAGCTTCTTGTTCGCCTTCAATCACAATGGCGTTGATACGGCTGTAAGCGTCTTTGTAAGTTTCGGTGTGAAAGTCTATTGTTGGGATGGCCTCAAGCTGGGGCATAGATACGTTTTCTCCTTATATAACCTTGTAGGATGTTTGGAAACCCCTTAAAATTTTGGGGTCGCGTTGCACTACACTTTACCTATTTTCGACTAAAAATTTACGATTGTGTGGGAATCAGGGAGGCGATCTGGTTTTAGAGAGCCTCACAAGCTTATTATTTTAGGTTAATTCACAAGTTTATGGGTAAATCGTTGGGCAGGTCTCGATCGCTGGAAGTGCTGAATTTTATTTTCTTGCTGGCGGGGGCTGCGCTGGTGCTGCTGCCGCTGGCTGCTGTTTTTTTGGTTTCGCTATCACCATCTGGTGTCGGTGTCAAGGCTGCTGGCTTGACTTTGGCGAACTATCAGGAGGCTTGGCAGCGGGGGAATTTTTTGTTGGCATTTGTTAATTCTACTCTAGTGGCGATCGCAGTGACAGGTTTTCAGGTATTGACTTCTGCTTTAGCCGGTTATGCTTTGGCCAGGCTGAAGTTTCGGGGGCGGCAGGCTCTAGTTTTGGTGGTTTTGGCAACGCTGGCGATTCCGTTTCAGCTTTTGGTAATTCCCATTTTCATGGTTTTGAAGTGGGGCCACCTGCTGAATACCTACGGGGCGCTGATTTTGCCGACTGCTGCTAACGGTTTCGGGATTTTTCTGCTGCGCCAGTATTTTATGACAATTCCGGTGGAATTGGAAGAAGCGGCAATGCTGGACGGGGCTAACCGCTGGCAGGTGTTGTGGCAGGTGATGCTGCCAATTGCCCGCCCTGCTTTGGTGACGCTGTTTTTGTTTGCGTTTATCGGGGAGTGGAACGATTTGTTTAAGCCGTTGGTGTTTACGACGCGGCCGGAATTGCGGACTGTGCAGTTGGTTTTAACTCAGTTTCAGGAACAGTTTACTAGCAGTTGGCAGTTGTTGATGGCGGCGGTGGTAATTGGGACTGTGCCGGTGGTGTTGCTGTTTTTGACGGGTCAGCGGCAGTTTATTCGCGGGATTGCGGCGACGGGGATTAAGAATTGAGTTTGGGCTGGGCGAATTGTGCTGTTGGCATTCCTCAGAGGCGGTTTATTCGTAGATTTCTCGTTACTTAACACAAGCTTTTTCGTAAAAACTGGGTTTCTCGCCTCTGGATTGACGATCGCCCGAACTATTCGAGATTTTCCGTATAATCTCATGTATGACCCAGAGTGCGATCGAACTCAAATTATCCAATAAATAAGATCGATGAAGAACGTGCAAAAGCTGGGCTTGTTTTTATTTATTGCATCTTTTTTACCGTGGCTGGCAATCTTATTTATTGTGCCGTTTCTGCCGCTGAGCCTCGCCGAAAAAACTACAATTGATATTGTTCTGGCTGTCGGGGCAGAAATTTGTTTTTGGATTAGCGTAGTGCTGTTGGGGAAAGAAGTAGTTACCAAATATCGGCGTTATTTAAATCCCCGCTATCTTTGGAAAAAAATCAGAAATTTTAACCGCCGATGAACAGGAATCGACGCAGATAATCAGCCGGGATGTTGGCGTTTACCTGCGGTCAAGGTTGAGCTATTCGCTAAAAATTTGCAAGCGAATAGAGCGTTCTCCGTCTCCGAAATCCACCTCAATCTTTTCTCCCGAAAGACTGTCCAAGCATCCCAAAAGCAACCGCAAATTGGGCGTACTTGCTCCTGTATCCACGTACAATCTATCTGCCAAACTACCTAAACGCTTCCAAATTGTGTATAGTTTAACTGCTGTTTGTTCTAGCTGTGCGGCTTGTTTAACCACGTCGGCTGTCGTTCCCAAACAACCGACTCGCAAAGATTCTTCTAAAGCCATTTCCATGTCTAAATGAGACTGGTTGAGGGCTTGCACTTGGGCGGCTGCGTCGAGATATTTTGATAAATTCTTGGCATCGGAAGTTAGCTGTTTTACTGTATCTACGTCGGGATTTTCTGCTACTTCTTTTTGAATTTCGATTTGATGAGATGGAGATAGTTTCTCCATTTCTTTGACTAAGGGTGCGAGGTAGCGGGAAGGAAGAGAACCGCTAGATGCTTTTTCTTTGACTTCTTCTGGCAATAATTCTGAGTTCATTGCCATCCATTCGTCGGACAGTTGTTTGACTTCGCGACGGGTGATGCGATCGCCACTTGCTGCTGCACCTGTTACCATTTGCTGCACTTCGGGAGATGCTTTGGCGGTTTCTACAAAGGCTCTTTTGCTAAAATTTCTAATCGAATTTGGGTTTAAATCTCCTTGCTGGATTAGAGTATCGGCGCTATTAGCTAATTCTATCAAAGAATAGGCTTGACTTTTGCCAATTTCTCGTTCTTTGAGCCAGTTCAAAAAGCCAGTGCCGCGTCCTTCGCCGCCTTTTTTTTCTCTGTCTCTAACTGTTCGGAGAATTTGTCCGCGCCAGATGTCGGTTTGCAAGTCGAAGCGATCGCACACTTTCCATGCTGTGTCAACCTGATTTTCAAAGTCGAAGTCGGGTATTTGTTCGTCTTCGGGATCTGGCAATTGAAAGTTGATATCGGTAAAGCCGTTGAGGGCTTCGGCAAGTTCTGAGGGTGTTTGGGGGACTTCAGCCATTAGGAAAAATTTGTGTAGTGCAACAGCCGGTTTGATTTTGAAACTTGCACGGCTTGACAGTTGAGACGCTATATGTAGCGGTAAATTTGTCAGTGTTTACCCTAGTGATAGAGTTTGGGTGCAAGTCATTTTATTATTGCACGGTGGAGGGCGATCGGCGAAAAGATACTCAAAAAGACTCCGGGTACGCCCCTGATGGGACTTGATGCGAGTGCTGGCTGTGGGGGGATTGAGTTAAAGTGAATTAGGATATTATAGGATGGGATTACCTACTGTACTCGATCGCCAAGTTTGGGAGTATGCTCGTCAGCCTGACTATAATTTAACTAGCTGAAAACTCAAGTTAATGTATGCCAGCTAAAGATATCTACCACAACGAAGTTAAAAATGCCTTACTGAAAGACGGTTGGACAATTACGGCCGATCCATACTTTATTAAATATGAGGATGCCGAGTTATATGCTGATTTAGCAGCTGAAAAGCCGATCGCAGCACAACGTCAGGAACAAAAGATAGTTGTTGAAATTAAGAGCTTTGTTGGGCGATCGCTCATGTATGATTTTCACGGCGCACTCGGTCAATATATGGTCTACAGAAATCTCATTCAACTCACAGATCCAGAATACAAGCTCTATTTAGCAATTGATGATGTTGTCTACACAAACTTTTTTCAACGCAAGTCTATACAATTAATTACTAATGAAAATAAGCTTTTGTTAATGGTCGTTGAAATGGAAAAGGAGGAAATCCTGCAATGGATCGACTAAAATTCTATCGGACTACGATTGAAAAAATATTGACTGAATATTATGAACTCGGTGTCAAGGGAGGGATGGCGCTAGATGAATTAGAGACAGACAGCCGCCTTGCATTTGACGAAAAACGAGATCAATATCTGTGGTTTCGCTCTGGTTGGGAGGAAAAAAAACGGATATGCCACATTACGATGTATCTTCGTATTAAAGATGGCAAAATTTGGGTTGAAGAAGATTGGACGGATTTGTGTGTGGTTGATGATTTACTAGCAGCAGGAATTCCTAAAAGCGATATTGTTTTAGGGTTTCACAATCCCTATAAACGGAAATTTACTGAGTTTGCGGTTGGTTGATGCAATAAGTGCGATCGGCTAACGGAGAACCTGCGAGGCGATCGCTATTTTCAGATGCTAAAATTGAGAACAGTAGCTAAATCTCACGCAACAGGATATTTTGGTTTGTTTGAGTTTTTTGTAAGAGGTAAGTATGTCAACAACTGCGATCGACATTGGCACGCTGGTTGTCAGTACGCCTGAAACCTGTGGAGGGCGGCCCCGAATTGCGGGAACCAGAATTTCTATCGCTCAAATTGCCGTTTGGAATCAACAAGGACTGAGTGTAGAAGAAATACTCGAAGAGATTCCGTATTTAAACTTGGCGCAAGTCTATGCAGCCTTATCTTACTATCATGCTAACCGTAATGAAATTGAGGCAGATTTAGCTGCGGAATTAGCTGAATATCAGCTTTTGGAAGCTGAACACAGGGCGGGGAATCTTTAATGAGCCAGATTCGTTTGTATTTGGATGAGGATACGCTGAGAAAAGCATTCGTGCAAGCCCTGCGAGATAATGGGGTTGATGTAGTGACTGTCTCAGATGCCAATAATTTAGGGCGTATAGATGAAGAACAACTGATATGGGCAACAGAGCAAGGTCGAGTCATTTATACTTTTAATAGTCGAGATTTCTGTCGGTTGCACGGGAACTTGCTCGCAGTAGGCGGGAGTCATGCGGGCATTATTGTTGCACCGCGACAAAGTTACTCTGTAGGCGAACAGTTGCGCGGGTTGTTGAATTTGATTGGTAACAAGTCTGCGGAGGAAATGATTAATCAACTGGAATTTTTAGGAACTTACATCAGGTATGAATAAAAGTATTTAAGTCAGTATTGTAACTATCTCTGCCTTTGTGGTAGATTTTTATCCAATTCCGTAAAATTTTTGTCAGGGCCATCGCCACAGCATCGCAATCAAAAAATAGCTACTATCTCTATGCGTGAAATCATGCCCCAAGACTTCTCCGGTAAAAATCTCCGAGGCCGCAACTTCAAAGGTCAAAACCTTACAGGTGCAAACTTCAGCTATGCAGACATCCGAGGCGCAAACTTCACTAATGCCATCCTCAGAGAAGCTGACTTCACCCGTGCCAAAGCTGGGCTACAAAAGCGCTGGATAATTTTTCTAGTAACTATCTCGCTATTTCTATCGTTAATATCGGGATTGATGTCAGCTCGTGCTACTTTGTGGATAGCAGTTTTTTTCACTCCAGATATCATTAAGCAGTACACCATTCGTCCTGGTGTAGTTGTGTTGATAGTTTTGGCAATCTTGTTTATAGCTATTATCCGCCAAGGTCTAGGGGCAGCGACAGAGGCAGGGGGAGCGGCCGTGGCAGTGGCCGTGGCAGGGGCAGTGGGAGTGGCCGTGGCCGTGGCAGGGGCAGGGGCAGTTGCAGTGGGAGCAATAGCGGCAGTGGGAGTGGCAGCCGCAGTGGCAGCGGTAGGGGAAGCAGCAGTTGCAGTGGCAGGGGCAGCGGCAGTGGCAGGGGCAGCGGCAGCGGCAGCGGCAGGGGCAGCGGCAGGGGCAGCGGCAGCGGCAGGGGCAGCGGCAGTGGGAGTGGCAGGGGCAGCGGCAGCAACAGTGGCAGCGACAGGACTAGGTATTTACATTGCTTGGCGTGCCCTGGCTGGGGATGAGAAACACGCTTTGATTCGCACCATCGCCATTGCCTTTGCTGCTACAGGTGGCACTAGCTTTCGCAATGCCGATTTAACTGATGCCAATTTCACTTACGCAATCCTCAAAAGTACAGATTTTAGAACAGCTAATCTCACTCGCACTTGCTTCCGAAATACAGAAAAACTCGATCGCGCGCGAGTTTGTAAATCGATATTAGCTGATATTCGCGTCCGAGAATTAGTCATCACTGGCAATGGCTACAACAAATCATATTTCCGTGCAGATTTCCAAGGTGCAAACTTGACAGGCGTTAATCTCAACGAGGCTAATCTCAAGCAGGCTAACCTCAGCGAAGCAACTTTGCATCAAGCTAATTTGGAATTCGCAAACCTCACTGAAACTCAAGCATTGGCAACAGATTTTACAGCAGCTTGTTTTACAGGTGCTTGTTTGGAAGGTTGGAACATTGACGCGAGTACAAAGCTCGATCGCGTTGACTGTCGGTTTGTTTATCTTCTAGAATATCCTAAACCGGGAACTGACGATCGCGATCGCCGCCCTCACCACATCAGTAAATGTTTTGAACCTGGCGATTTCGAGAAACTGTATAAAAAGATTATGGAAACCGTGCAAATCCTGCTCAAGAATGGGATTAACCCAGAAGCTTTTGTCGCCGCTTTTCAGAAGTTAATGCGGGAATTTCCAGAGATTACACCGGATTCAATTCAAGCATTTGATAAAAAAGGAGATGATATTTTACTGAGTTTTAATGTTCCTGAAGGAACTAATAAAGGAAAATTTGAGCAAACTTGGGATGAAGGTTATCAAGCAGGACTGCAAGCTCAAAGTCAAGCCGACAAATTAAATTCTAAAGATGAAATTATAGCCATTCATAAATACTATTCTGAAGAATTAATGAAAGGAATGTTTAGCAAAGGTTTCGTAAATGCTTCAACCGTGACTCAGCCATCTGGCCCTACAATTAACATTCATGCTCAATCTACAGCAGAAAATAAAGCCACCAGCGATAACATCGACCAAAGTCGCAAAGCCGAAATTTCAGGCGGAACGGTTAACGCTAGCGGTGCCGGCTCGTTAAGTTTAGGAGATAATGACGGTACAACAGCGAACACGATCGAAGAGTTGCCCGATCCAGCCGTTAGCGCAGCCCTCCAAGAGGATCGCCCTTCCTAACAAAGTGAGTAATGCTATAATTTTAGTCAAACTCTGGTAACAGCGGAAATCAAAGCTATGAGCGTATCAGTAGGTTCAGAAAAACCGGAATTTAAAGAATTACTGCTGCAATTGCAAGCTGCGATCGCGAATGAAAACACAGAATTGTCAATCCAGACTATAGAAAATCCAGGAAATCCAGTAATTGCCATCTTTGTTAATACTCCGACAGATGAGAAGCAAGCTATAATTCATCAAGATTTAAAGCAAAACTACGAACTGCTGTTAAAGGCTATTGAAGATAAATATCAAGCTGAATTGCGAGCCAAAGATTGTGAAATTGCCATGTACCGTCAAGCGATAGCTATTTCCGAAGCAGTTTCGGAAAGTTTAACAGAACTTGAAACCGCTGCTAATTCCAGTCAGGAATATGAGTCGAGCGCCGAATCAGAGGATGTTGCGTCACTAAGGGCGATCGCCCAAAAATACAAGGCAGAATTAAAATATAAAGATGAGGAAATCGCTTTATATCGCCAGCAAATAGCTGAAATGAGAGAACTCACAGAGATGTTAGCTAAACAACCGCTGTCGATTAATATTATTCAGGAGGATAAGTAAGCATAAAGTCTTACCCAAACCATGCAAAAGGACGAAAGTCTTACTCGAATCATCCAGGCCTATGAGCAAATTATCAAAGATTTAGAAGCCAAGCACAAATCTGAACTGCAAGCTAAAGATAGAGATATAGACTTTTACCGTCAGAAAAGTTTGGAGTTAAATGAAATTCTAAAATTGTTGGCGACGCGACCTGTTAATGTTATTATTAATAATGAAGTTAAATCTACATCACAGAATAAAGTTATGAGTGACCAAAGTCGCAAAATAGAAATTACAGGTGGAACCATTCACGCTAGCGGTGCAGGAGCTTTAAGTTTAGGTGATATCAGCGGTACTGTTGCCAATACAATTAATCAATTATCTGATTCTGCTAAACCAGATGAACCGGGAATCAAAGAATTATTGACTGAGTTACAAAGTGCGATCGAATCTGAAACTAATTTATCTGATGATGATAAAGCTGAAGCCTTGGAACAGGTAAAAACTTTGGCAGAAGTAGGGCAAAATCCCCAAGAAAGCACAATGCAAAAGGCGGGGAAAACGGCAATGAAAATTCTGAAAGGCACTATTGCTGGTTTACCAAGTGCGGCGACGTTGGTAGAAGCTTGCAGTAAATTGTTGCCTGCGATCGCAAGTCTCTTACTTTTACCCTAAAATTATTCATAAATTCAGACAGAACTTACAAACTTCGACCAAAGAAACCGGGTTTTTTCTCAAATCTGCGCGTTTCAACGAAGTATTCTCGCAAAAAACCCGGTTTCTGACCACCCGTGCGTAAATCCTAAGCTACTCACTCAGAATGACAGCGCAACTTACCGTCCAGATTTTCTCGGCGGTGTACCGTCAGCGCGCTTCCGACGGATCAGCACGCTCAACACCTGCTTCGGATTAGCTGCACGCTGTACCGGGCTCCAATCGCCCACTTCTGCAAATCCCAGCCGGTACAAAGTGAGTATGGTTTCCCTGACACCTTTGGGCGAACCGACAACGGTTAACAGCACCACTTCCTGTTCGCATACTGCTGCTGAGTCGTCATTTGGACATTGGGATTTGTTGTCGTCAGGCACGAATTCCTGTGACATAATTATGTTCTCCTGGTTTTGGGTTTTCTAGAAAAACCCAAAAACCCAGCCGCCCCGCTTTTCAACACATAGCAGGGCGGCTACAGAGAATGTTAAGATTCTCGGAGCCTCCAGACTGCCTGTTTCAGTTTGGCGGTTAGCTGTCCATTGCTGTTAGCGCAGCTTTGGGCGCAGCGAAGCGGAGGGAGTGCAACTAGATTTTTGGGCGCAGCGAAGCGGAGGGGACGCGGGCTGCCTCCTCTACAAGCAAGCAACCTCTCACTTCAAAGCGTAGCCGCATTTGGGGGCCGCCGTCAATCCATTTTGGATTTTAGATTTTAGATTTTAGATTGAAAAATTCATCCCCGGACTAATCTGGGGACTTTATCCATTTTAGATTTTAGATTTTAGATTTTAGATTTTGGATTTTGGATTGAAGAATTGAGCCCCGGATTAATCAGGGGACTTTGGGGGTTTTGATTGGGGATTGGCGGGTTTTGGGCGATCGCACCAATTCTACTCACAACACGATCGCTCGTATTTTCCACTTACCAGCTAAAGCGGCGATACTCGATCGCGTTCAATCTCCTGATGCGAGACACTATTTTCATCCAAAATTGTGCCATCATCAGGGGGATTTTGCGGGCGATCGTGTTTCCTAAAGCGATCGCGAGTCGAGACAATCACCACATACAAAACCGGCACTATAAACAAACTCAAGAAAGTAGAAACAACCATTCCCCCCGCCACCGCATTCCCTAGCGATCGGCGGCTCGCAGCCCCCGCACCCTCTGGGTTGATCAGAGGAGCAATACCCAAAATAAAAGACAGAGAAGTCATCAAAATCGGTCGCAAACGCTCTTGAGCCGCTTCAACCGCTGCCTTAGTAACTGAATACCCCCGCTCCCGCAACTGATTAGCAAACTCCACGATTAAAATCGCATTTTTACTGGCCAACCCAATCAACATCACCAAACCAATCTGGCAATAAACATCATTTGCCAAACCCCGCAGCGACTGAGCTAAAAGTGCACCTAAAATCGCCAGAGGAACCGCCAGCAAAATAATGAAAGGATCGACATAATTTTCGTACTGAGCCGCCAAAACCAAGAACACAAAAACCAGCCCCAAACCAAAAATAATTGGAGCTTGCCCCCCAGACTCAATTTCTTCTAAAGAAGTCCCCGACCATTCATAGCCAAAACCTGCTGGTAAAACTTGACTTGCCAGCTTTTCCATCGATTTAATTGCCTGTCCCGAACTCGCTCCCGGAGCCGGAGAACCCGTAATTTCTATTGACCTGTATAAATTGTAGTGATTAATGGTTTGGGCTCCCACCACCGGAGTTAGCTTCACCAAATTGCTCAAAGAAATCATTTCATTCTTTCCAGAGCGGACATACAATTTACCGATATCTTCAGGGTTACTGCGAAACTGTTTGTCCGCCTGAACGTACACCCGATAATTTCGCTGCTCCAGATTAAAATCGTTGACATACTGCGAACCCAGAGCCGTTTGTAGCGTACTGAAAATATCATCAAGAGAAATATCCAAAGCCTTCGCCCGATTGCGGTCAACCTCCACAATTAACTGAGGTGTATTCGCAGCAAACGTACTAAATACCGCCTGCAATCCCGGTGTTTGATTTGCCTGCTTCAAAATCGTGCCCATCGTCTGAACCATTGCATCTAAACCGCTGTTACCTTTGCGGTCTTGCAATTGAAATTGAAAGCCTCCAAATTGACCTAAACCTTGAATTGCTGGCGGATTAACCGGAAAAATTCTAGCTTCTGGAATCGCCATAAGCTTGCCGCGCAAGCCGCCAATAATTGCTTGTACAGTTTGACTTTCTCCGCGACGTTCGCTCCAGGGTTTAAGCGTAGTAAAAATAATACCTTGGTTGGAAGTGCTACCGCTAAAACCAAAGCCGCCCACGGTAAAAGTCCCGACAACTTCAGGAAGTTTAAGAATTTCTTGCTCAACTTCATCCATCACTTGCCGAGTATATTGCAGCGAAACACCTTGCGGCCCTTGAATAATTGTCAGAAAATATCCCTGATCTTCCTCTGGGATAAATGCTGTCGGTACTGATAGATAAAGCCAAGCGGTTAATCCCAGAGAAGCGATGAATAGGAGGGTGACAGCAGTTTTAAATCTTGTCAGAAATATTAAGGATTCCCGATATTGCCGCTGCATCCAATCGAGCATTCTATTAAAACGATCGAACACCCAACCCAGCGGCCCACCATACTTCTGCCCCCGCCGCAGCAATATAGCTGCCAGCGAGGGCGTGAGGGTAATAGCCATAAAGGTAGAAAGCAGTACAGAAAAAGCAATTGTCAGGGCAAATTGTTTGTAAAGTGCTCCGGTAGTTCCGGGGAAAAATGCCACGGGGACGAACACTGCCATCAACACTAAGGAAGTGGCAATCACAGCGCTAAAAAGCTCCCGCATTGACTCGAAAGCTGCTTGGCGGGCGCTCATGCCTTGGCGAATCAAACGATCGATATTTTCTACTACAATAATAGCGTCGTCAACCACCAACCCCGTCGCTAGTGTTAGACCAAACAGAGATAAACTGTTAATGGTAAATCCGAAAACTTTGATAAAAGCAAAAGTTCCAATCAAAGAAATTGGAATGGTGATCGTGGGAATAATAGTAGTCCGCCAGTCTTGCAAGAAAACAAAAATTACTATCACCACTAGCAGAACTGCTTCAAATAGCGTTTTTATGACTTCTGCCATCGACTCTTGGACAAATAAAGTCGTGTCCAGCGCTACTCTATGTATCAAGCCGGGAGGGAAACTAACAGCTAGTTTTTCCATTTCTGCTTTGACTGCATTGGCAACATTCAAAGCATTACTTCCGGGCAGTTGGTAAATCCCTAAACCTACGGCATCATTGGCTCGAAATCTCAGAAAAGAGTTGTAGTTTTCTGCTCCTAATTCGGCTCTTCCAACTTCTTTTAACTTAACTAACGTTCCGTTTGCCTCTGTTTTGAGGACAATGTTTTCAAATTCTGCGGGTTCTTTGAGGCGGCTTTGGGCCCGCAAGTCAATTTGATACATTTGTCCGTCTGGAGCTGGTTCTTGCCCAATTCTGCCGGCACCGACTTGTAAGTTTTGTTCGTTAAGCGCCCTGGTTACGTCTTGCATTGTGAGACGGCGAGCTGCTAACTTATTGGGGTCTATCCACAGGCGCATGGCGTAGCGGCGTTCTCCAAAAATTCGCACGTCGCCAACGCCTTTTACCCGCTTTAGGGCATCTGCTAAATACAAGTCGGCGTAATTGCTTAAAAATACGGTGTCATATTCTTGATTTTCTGTAAATAAGCCGATCGCCAGCAAGAGACTGGTAGATTGTTTGGTAACTCTCACTCCCGTGCGCTGGACGGCATCTGGTAGTTGTGGCTGAGCAACTGCAACTCGATTTTGAACATCGACGGCGGCAATATCTTTGTTGCGCGAGGCGTCAAAGGTGGCTGTGATGCTACTGGTGCCGTCGTTACTGCTGCTAGAAGTTAGATATTTTAGTCCTTCAACGCCGTTAATTTGCCTCTCTAGGATGTTTGTTACGGCATTTTCGACAATTTCGGCACTTGCCCCGCTGTAGTTGGCTGTGACGCTGATTTGGGTGGGGCTGATGTCGGGGAAGCGTTCGATGGGCAGTGTCGGAATGCTAATTGCGCCTACCAAAACGATAACTATGGCGCAGACGCTAGCAAATACTGGTCGTTTAATAAAGAAATCTGCAAACATTATTTGGGTAATGGGTAGTTGTTATATCAATTCCGGTTGCACCGTCAGGTGATTGTTGACTGTTGACTGTTGACTGTTGAGAGTTGACGGGCGGGTCAAAAAACTGAATGGTTGAGTGTTAACTGTTGACTGAATTTGATTATTCCGATACTACCGTCCACGATATTAGTTGATAATTGCTAATTCCGGCGTTGCACTTCAGTCAAAAAATCAAATATCCCCCTTTTTAAGAGCGGAGCAATCAAGTAGTTTCACCTAAGAAGGTACGTAGTTGCGCTTTAGCGCTCTTAAAATGTGAATTAAGAGCGCCAAAGCGCAACTACGTACCTTATTTTTTGCTTTCTACTGGTAATTTTTCTCCAGCTTTTTTCCCTTCTTCTTGTGCCATAATCGGAGCGCCGTCTGTCAAGTTGAGAATGCCCGCTACAATGACTTTTTCTCCTGCTTTCAAACCTTCGATAACTTGATAATTATTCCCCTCAATGGTTCCCACTTTCACAGGTTTTTGCCGCGCTATTAAAGGTGGCATTCCAGGTTTTGGCTGTTCGGGCTTTTGAGCTGTAAAGACAAATGTTTGCCCTCCTAAGCGAGTGACTGCTGTGACTGGAACTAAAATTCCTGGCTTTTGGTCCCAGATGACTCTGGCTTTGACAAACTGGAGATTCAGCAGTTCGCCGCCTGGGTTGGGAAAGGTGGCTTTAGCTAAGATTGTTTGGGAGTTGGCGCTGACGTTGGGGGAGATAAAACTGATTTGGCCTTTGGCGATCGCATTTCCTCGATCGTCGAGCATTTCTACAGGCAAACCCAACCGTAATTGCGGCATCCGTTCCAAAGGAATTGATAACCGCAAGTCTAGCAGTTGGTTCTCAGTTAAGGTGGCGATCGCATCACCTTTTTTCAAGTAGTCGCCGACTTTCACGGGTATATCGCCGATGATTCCGGCGAAGGGGGCGGTGACAGCAGTGTCTTGCAGTTGTACCTCAAAACCGCGCACTCGAGCGGCGGCTTCGGCAACTTGGGCTCGGGCTCGATCGATCTGTTCTGGGCGGGTACCGTTGGCTAACTCGGCTAATTTGGCTTTGGCTTGTGCGACTTCTGCTTCGCCTTTGGCTATTTCTTCCGGGCGCGAACCGTTTTGTGATTGCCGCAAAGCTTGCTGCTGCTGTTTCAAGGCTGCTGTGCGCCGATCGATCTCGGCTTGTCTGTTTTTTTGCCGCTGTTCTAATCGCCTTTGAGCTTCTCGGAGGTTGGCTTTGGCGCTGCTTTCTTTTTGGATGTATTCCTGGAGGGTGTTTGCGGATGCTGCGCCTTCTTTGGCTAATACTTGATATCTGGCAAGTTGCTGGCTGGCAAGCTTTGCTTCGGCCGTGTTTGCTTCAATTTGGGCTTTTGCTTGGGCGATGTCTTCTAGGAGGCTACCTGTTTGGGCATCGGCGAGATCGGCTTCGGCTTGGCTGACGCGGGCTCGGGCAACGCCAATTTCTTCGGGCCGAGAGCCCGATCGCAGTTGGGCTAGGTTGGCTTGAGCTTGGGCGACTTGGGCTTGGGCTTGGGCGATTTCTTCTGGCCTGGCACCTGCTTGGAGTTCGGCTAAATTCGATTCGGCGGCGCTGAGATTGGCTTGGGATTGTCTCAAGTCAGCTTGGGCGCTGTCGTTTTTCATCCGGGCGATGGCTTGTCCTTTGTCGATCGAGTCCCCGGATTTGACAAAAATCTCTGTGACTAGCCCTTCTGTTTGGGGTTTGATTTCTACTGAGCGTTTGGCCTCTAAGCTGCTGACAAATTCCGAGGTATCTTGGACTGAGCTCGATTCTATGGTGGCGATTTTGACTGGTATGCCTTTGGGTTGACCTGCTGCTGCTTGTTGCGGCGGGCGATTGTGAGTCGATTGCCACAGGTACCAGCCGAAACCTCCGCCTGTGACGATCGCGATGGCGGCAATTAGCAGCCAGCGCGATCGCGGTTTGCCAGGGCGGGGGCTATCGGCAACGGCGGGAAAATCTTCGGCTCGATCGATTTCTGCATCAGTTGGTTGCAGTTCCGGTGGGGTAATAGATTTTTGCTTTTGCTCTTCAACAACGGATTCTGGCGATTTAGAATAACTCATTTGCAGCACCACTTATATTTTTTTGTACATCTGAACTTATTTAGACTTTGGCGAAATCTGCGATCTCTGCGACGCTTTGCTCTCGGGCTAGTTGCTCGGTCAACCACTGTATTTCTGATGCCAGCACACAGTTGCAGCGATCGCGAGCGGCGAATTGATAGTTATCGGTTAGCGGATATTCGCTCTTGAGGCTTTCGATGTACTCTTGCCGGATGTAACAGACTCGCAATCGGTGTTCCAACAATTTGATTCGTTCGGCAGGTTCTAAGTAGCCAAAAAAGAAAAACTTGATTTTGAACCGGGAACCGCTGTTTACCCAGCTTTCTTGAGGGTGTTCGAGCATTTTTTGCCGCCAGAGTTCGCGCCCTTTGGTGGTAATTCCGTAGATTTTGCGGGGACTGCCCGCATCTCCGGCTTCTTCGGCAATTACCGCAATCTGGCCTCGCTCTTCCAAGCGCTTCAGCAGCGGGTAAATCGCTCCGTAGTTGACACTGATGTAACTGCTCATAAACAGCTCCAGTAGTTGCTTTAGCCGATAGCCGTGCAGGGGTTGCCACTGTAGCAGTCCCAAGGCTGATAATTCAAGCATTTATATCAGATTGATATTGTAGTATGGATTATTGTACAACTATATCTAGCTCGAGGACGATCGGGCATCGGGCCCAAGAGCATCGGGCATCGGCCCGCGCCGGCCCGCGCCGGGCATAAGGCATAAGGCATAAGGCATATAGCCTTTCTGTGCTCTGGTATGAGGTACTGTCGGGCCGAAGAGCATAGGGCATCGGCCCGCGCCGGGCATAAGGCATACCTCATCTTTCTGATAAGTGCTATACAACTAAGCTGTCGTGCAAATAAAAATTGCATATTCAGGGCGGGCTCTCCTGCCCAACCCCTACTCCCCACAATAGTTTTATTTTTTTTGACATACAATTTAAATGCCGCAACAGCTTATATCTAGCTCAAGGACGATCGAGTAAATCGTTAATTCGCCTGAAAATTGAGATTTATATAACTATTTAATTATTTTTGTCAATCCCCTAAAGATATAAATATCGGAGCGCGAAGTTAGTCTATTTTAAAATATTTGAAAATGAAAATCAACGCCCAGCAATCATTCTAAACACCCATCCCAGAAGCATCACGCTCAAAAAAATCACGCCTCCAATAATTAACATCAAACCCAACAGCAAAGCAGCGACAAACAGCCAGTCGGCTTTTTTACCTGGTTCGGGGGAACCTAAATGAGCATCCAGCAATTCTATATTTTTGACATTAGCTTTCCAAGCAACATCCAGCAAGTCTCCAGCCACAGGTACTGTACCGGCAACTGTATCGATTACGATATTAGCTGCCATTTTGACTAAAGTTTCTTGCGGCACTCCCATTTGAGCGGATTTAAAGACAATATAGCCTGCAAAAAATGAACCGATTACATCGCCGCCGCCCGGTATGACTCCCAATATCGGATCGAGTCCGATGCGGTATTTTGTACCGGGAATCGGAATTGCATTATCTAGTAAGTGGCTGATTTGGCGGAGTCGCCGCAAGGATGCAACGTGGGATTTATTGAAAGTATTGGCGGAGGAATTTTGTAGGGGTTCGCGAGACATTTAGATTACTCCTGACTTGATTTCTTAGTCGGTGCCGGCGGACGAAAGTTTTTGTAGAAGCGATTTCAATCGCTGAATCATTTTTTTTCATAATAATACAGAGAAACCCGGTTTTTGTTCAAAACCGGGTTTCTTGCTTCTAGCTAGCTGCGGGCTGTTAGTTTAGCCTGCTATTTGTTGCCTTCGGTAAAGTCGGCATCGATCACGTCATCACCGCCGTCAGTCGGGCCGCCTGTCGGGCCGCCTGTCGGGCCGCCTGTCGGGCCGCCTGCAGCAGAGCCGTCTGCTTGTTGGTACAGGTTGCTGCTGACAGCGTAGAACGCTTGCTGCAACTCGGTTGTCAGTGTGTTGATGGCTGTATCGTCTTCTTTGGCGATCGCCTCGCGCAAGTCTTTAATCAACCCTTCAACTTTAGTCTTGTCAGCATCGGGAACTTTATCGCCCAATTCTGCCAACTGCTTCTCGATTTGATAGGCCAAAGAATCGGCTTGGTTTTTGCGATCGATCCTTTCGCGGCGTTCTTTGTCAGCAGAAGCATTTGCTTCGGCTTCCTTCACCATGCGCTCAACTTCATTGCTCGGCAGTGTAGAAGCACCGGTAATGCTAATCGATTGCTCCTTGCCAGTACCTTTATCCTTGGCAGCTACATTCAAAATACCGTTAGCGTCGATATCGAAAGTAACTTCGATTTGCGGTACGCCGCGGGGTGCCGGCGGAACTCCATCTAAGCGGAAAGTTCCCAAACCTTTGTTGTCAGCCGACATTTCCCGTTCGCCTTGCAAAACGTGAATTTCTACGTTTGTTTGGCCGTCTACAGCAGTCGAGAAAGTTTCCGACTTCTTGGTAGGAATTGTGGTGTTGCGAGGAATGATTTTGGTCATTACGCCGCCCAAGGTTTCGACACCGAGAGACAGCGGGGTAACGTCGAGCAACAAGATGTCTTTGACTTCGCCGGAAAGCACGCCGGCTTGAATTGCTGCACCGACAGCAACCACTTCGTCCGGGTTTACTGTTTGGTTGGGGTCTTTGCCGAGGATTTTTTTGACGAGTTCTTGCACCGCAGGAATGCGGGTAGAACCGCCGACCAAGACAACTTCATTAATTGCAGATTTGTCTAATTTCGCGTCGCGGATTGCGTTTTCTACGGGGATGCGGGAGCGATCGATCAAATCCGAGCACAGCTCTTCAAACTTGCCCCGCGTCAAAGTCGTGTCCAAATGTTTTGGGCCGTCTTGAGTCGCGGTAATAAACGGCAAGTTGATTTCTGCTTGAGTAACGCTAGACAGTTCAATCTTGGCTTTTTCGGCTGCTTCCGTCAGGCGCTGCAGTGCTTGTTTGTCTTTGCGGAGGTCAATTCCTTCGGCTTTTTGGAATTCGTTAGCAATGAAATCGACGATTTTTTTGTCGAAGTCGTCACCGCCGAGGTGAGTGTCTCCGCTGGTTGCGAGCACTTCAAATACGCCGTCGCCGACTTCGAGAATCGATACGTCGAAAGTACCGCCTCCCAAGTCAAATACCAGGATGGTTTCGTTGCTTTTTTTATCTAATCCGTAAGCTAAAGCTGCGGCTGTAGGTTCGTTAATAATCCGCAGAACTTCTATCCCGGCAATTTTGCCAGCGTCTTTAGTAGCTTGGCGCTGGGAATCGTTGAAGTAGGCGGGCACTGTAATTACCGCTTGGGTAACAGTTTCGCCGAGGTATTTGCTGGCGTCTTCTACGAGTTTCCGCAAAACTTGCGCGGAAATTTCTTCGGGAGCAAATTGTTTGCTGCGGGCGGGAGAGTCAAGTTTGACGTTACCGCCGACGTTGAGGACTTTGTACGAAACTTCGGTGGTTTCGTTGGCTACTTCCTCATTTCTGCGTCCGATAAACCGTTTTACTGAGTAAAAGGTGTTTTCGGGGTTCATTACGGCTTGGCGCTTGGCAATTTGTCCGACAAGCTGGTCGCCATTTTTGGCAAATGCTACTACTGAAGGTGTGGTGCGCGCCCCTTCGGCGTTGGCTATGACGGTGGGTTTGCCGCCTTCCATAACTGCGACGCAGGAGTTTGTCGTACCTAAGTCAATTCCAACTACTTTTCCCATAGGGGTGTTCCGGCTCCAATTTCTACAAAATTTTGGTTTTCTATCTGTGCGATAGTCTGGTTATTCAGGACTGCGATTTCACCTCGCGGTTTACGGGTAGTGAGTCCTGCTTTAATACAGTCTTCGATAGGGTGCTGATCTCTATACTGCGGGCGGTAGACCTTGCGATGAAGGGGTATTTACCGAACCTGTTGGGGGACGGTTGCATCCGTGAGGCCTGCACCGCTACACTTGTTGACTGCTTTTCTTTACTCTTCCTAATGTACGGCGTGCGATCGCTAGTGGCATTGTGGCAAACCGTATATTTTGTGTTGTGTTTGCCGTCTTTGTTGTATAAATTTGGTTGGGAGCCTTCGGGAAAAGTTCTAGAAACACCTTTTCTATCGTTTCTTAGAGCATACTGTTTCAGATATCGGTCTAATTTAGTATTTCCCTAGTCAAAAGAGTCTTTTCACAGACTGCTGGGACTCCGTTCTCTGGAATCTATAGAAGAGATAATCCAATTCACAATGCTTTATATCGTGGACGCTTCCATCGGAATATTTAACCGGCGCTAGAACACAGAGTACACAGAGTCCGAGAATATATATCTGAATCATTCCGATGAAGAGAGGATTTGATATTACTCTTGAGAACTCCTACATTTTTTGATTAATAACAAAAACGGTTCGTAGTCCGCACTACGAACCAATTCGATCGGTGTTAATCGATCGCACACGATAGGACCAATGACTAATGACCAATGACTAATGACTAATGACTACTGACCAATCAGCAGAGCGGCGGGAAAGTAACAGAGAGCATCACCGACTGCCAGCGTACCGTTACTTTCTACCGGTTGGTCGGTAATCGCATCTTTCCAAACCGACGGCATTTGCTCGGACAATACCAGATTAGTATCTTTCCAGACTTGTTTGCCGATCGGCATTTCTTCCGGTTTGACAACTCCCGTCAAAAACCGAGGAGCAATGACAATAACTGTAGTATCTCCAAAGCTTCGCGCAAAGGCGATCGCATTATCCTTAAACGTGCCAACTACTTGCAAGGATTGATAGTCGCCTGATTTAAACACTTCCAAGTAGTTTTTTCTCGCTTCTAGCACTCTTGCAGTCAAAAACAGCTTGATTCTTGCATCTTCCCGCGTCGCCATCAAATCTTCCACCAGTTGCAAAATATCAGTCTTGGCTTGCTGTTTAATTGACCGCAAAACTTCGATTCTGCGGTCAAAATCAACGGGACGGCGGTTATCTGGATCGACGTGGCTTAAATCCCAAAATTCCGTGCCTTGATAAATGTCTGGAACGCCCGGAGCCGTGATTTTCAGCAGCGTTTGAGATAAAGAGTTGAAAATTCCGTAGTCAGCTACTTTTTTCCAGAAAGGCAGAAACTTTTTCAGAAATTGATTGTTTTCTGAAAGTTCTAGAACGCTATCGATAAAGGTCAGAAAACCTGTTTCGTAGTCGTTGTCAGGTCTCAGCCAAGCCGTATAAACTTTGGCTTCGCGCACGGCTTTGATCGCATAATCTTTGAGGCGACCGACATAATCAGTGTTTTCTATTCCCTCAAAGGGAAAACTGCCAAGCAGAGTTTGGTACAAGAAGTATTCGTCGTTAGTATCGGGAACCATTCGATTCACAAAGTTGACTTTCTTAGAAGAGTTTAGCTCTCTCCACAACCTGACTTGCTGTTCCCATTCCTCTGGAATTTCTGACAAAACGTTAATTCTGGCTCGCACATCTTCGCCCCGTTTCGTATCGTGGGTAGCTGTAGCATTCATTTTGTGTGGCCAAGCTATTTGCTGCTGTTTGTTGAATTCGTGAAAATCTGCCAGCGAAACACCGAACTGACTGGGGTTTCCTCCCACTTCGTTGAGGGATAAAAGCCGATAGTAGACGTATAAAAGCGTGTCTTCAACCCCTTTTGCCATCAAAGGCCCTGTCAACTGCTGGAGTTTCATGACAAAGTGCCGTCGCTCCTCTTTTTGTTCTACTGTGAGAGTTTCTTCTTCTTCCAGCAGCAGCAGCGTTTCGATAAATTTAAGTTCTTTGAGGAGTCGCGGTACCAGTTCTTTCGCACGGGCGATCGCATATTTTACGTAAGTGCGATCGGACTCTCGCAAACCGTCTTGATTTATGTAAGTTCGGTACACCGGAAAAACTGTTAAAACTGCTGACAGTGCTTTTTCCAAACCGGAACGAGTAAAGTCATTTCCCTGTCTGGAGTGACCGGAAATATTTTTCAAAAGTTGAGCCAGATTGTCTACATCTCCCGCCAAATTTTTCTCAACTATTAGCCCTTTTTTCTCTAAAAACAACTGTTCGTAGGGAACGGTAAGTCGAGTAAATCTCTGATAGATTTCGCTAAATTGCTGTTCGCGATCGCGCCGACAAAAAACGCCGTTTAGATAATTCAAAAACTCGTAGCCGCTCGTCCCCTCTATCGGCCAATATGGCGGCAAATCTTCTTCGTGTTCCAGGATTTTTTCAACAGTAAGGTAAGTTTCTCCGATTTTTTCCCGCAGCCGTTTCAAATATTCGGTTGGATCGTAAAGTCCGTCGATGTGGTCGATTCTCAATCCGGTAAACTTTCCCTCGTCAACCATGTCGAATATCAGAGCATGGTTTTTGTGAAAAACTTTAATCTCTTCAACTTTTACCGACATCAGTTCGTTGACTGTAAAAAACCTGCGGTAGTTAATTTCTTCTGCCCCCACTTTCCAGAAAGACAGGCGGTAAAACTGATCGGAAAGCAAATCGTCTAGCAAATTAAAGCTTTCAGCATTGCCCTTTTCTCCGTTAAAAACCTTGATATTTTCATCAATAAATTCATGCACGATGGGATTTTGATTGTAGAGTTCCCACAGCAATCCTTTGACAAAAGCTATCTGATCGTATCGGGCTTTACCTTTAACTTCTGAAGAGGTGTTTTTGATTAGGTAAATAATTCCCAAAAGCTTGATAAAATCTGGGTGTCGCCTGCCTAATTCCCTGCCTAAATGCCCCAAATTATGAGTGATAAACTTACCGTAAGAGTCAATTTTGACTGGCAATTTTAAATCGTAGTAATTGATAGTCAGCCCTTTTTCCCTGTATTGAAGTTGAATCTCGCCATTTTCCAGACACTCTCCATAAAAATTGCCCAGCAGCGGAGCCAAAACTCGACCCCTGAGATTTTCGTAAGCGTGATTCCATTCAATATCGAAGTAATCGAAATAGTCGGAATCCGGCCCGTGTTCCAATACGTCTGACAGCAACAAGTTTTGAGTGTCGTAGGCCATGTGGTTCGGCACAATATCTTGCAGCCATCCCATTTTTCGCTTCTTGATTTCGTAGGTGAGCGATTCAAAATCTTCTGAGTTTCCCAATTCGGGATTGAGCTGATTTGAGTCAACGACATCGTATCCGTGACTGCTGCCTTGTCTGGCTTTAAATATCGGTGAAGCGTAAACATCGGTAATTCCTAATTCTTCCAAATAGCTGAGAATTTGTTTGGCGGCTTTAAATTGAAAACCTCCATGAAATTGAATCCGATAAGTTGCTGTGGGAATTCTCATTATGTTAATTTGAGTCCTATTTAATTAGTTTGTCGGTTTTTTTGTTTAAAATTAGAAATAGTAGGTTGGGTTGAGCGGTAGCGCATTCGGCTCGACAATCGCCGAAAAACTTTTGTCATTACCCATATCTGGTGAAACCCTCAATCCGCCACGAGCCCGCCAGGGAATTAATTCCTTGACTAATGCGTGTAAGTCGGTTAAAACTAACCCAGTTTCTAGTTTTTTTTAGTTTGTTTTAACCGAAGGCGGGCTAGTCGGTAAACGCAAAATCAAAAATGTGGGTAATGACAAGCTTTTGTAGGGGCGGTGCCCCCGTGCCCGCCCTAATTACGGGGCGATCGCGAAAACTAAGACATCAAACAGTAGACTGATACTAAGTTTGACCTGGTTGTTGACACCAATGAGCGGCCGCCCCACCCAAGTTACTATTTCATTAATTCGTAGAGTGCGAAACTCTGCGGTTTAACAATCAATTCTTGCTCAGATTCGATCTTGTCAGGCAAGCTAGAACCCGAACCCATCCATTTTACATCAGTAGAGTCTAAAATTTTGTTCCAATTGCCTTGGGGAAGTGCTGCGACAACAGCGACCTCTTGCTTGTTGAAGTTTAGAATGCAGTATATGTGGCTGTCATCTGTCCAGCGACGTAGAAATAAGATTTTTTCGGATTCCATGCTGGAAACTTCTAGACGGTTTTTGTCTAGTTTTTTCAGGGCGGGAATTGTCCGCCGCAGTTGAATCAAATGTTGGTGCCATTCCCAGAGGACTTTGTGTTTTCCTTCTGTTTGTTTTTCCCAGTTTAATTTGCATTTTTGGAAACTCTCAGGACTCTGGGGGTCTTGAAATTCGCCTCGGCCTTCAAAGATTTTAAATTCTTGTTGTTTGTCTTTGCGGATGGCTTCTATTAAGTTAGGATCTGAGTGGGAAACAAAGTACAAAAACGGTGCTGTTTCTCCGTATTCTTCTCCCATAAACAAGAAGGGTATGTAGGGAGAAGTAAAAACCGTACCTGCCGCGAGTTTCAGTGCTTCAAAGTTAACTATTTGCGACAGTCTGTCTCCCAAAATGCGGTTGCCGATTTGGTCGTGGGTTTGGGAAAATACTATAAATTTTTCGCCCGGTTCATCTTTGACTGAATTGCCGTGTTTTCGCTTTCTGTGGGGGGCGTACTGGCCCGAGTAGACAAAGCTTTCTTTGAAGGCTTTTTCTAAGTGTTCGCACTTGCCGAAGTCTTGGTAATATCGGTCATTTTCTCCGGTAAGCAAGGCGTGGAGTGCGTGGTGGAAATCGTCGCACCACTGGGCATCTAATCCCATGCCGCCTAGTTCTTTGGGGCGTGTAGTGCGGACATCGTTTAAGTCACTTTCTGCGATTAAATAAATTTTCCTTTTTACCTCTTGGGAAAAATCCGCTGTGGCATCGGATAGTTGTTGCAAAAAGGGTCTGGCACCGACTTCAAATATTGCTTGAATTGCGTCTAGTCTCAAAGCGTCAATGTGATAGTCTCGAAACCAGTAGAGGGCGTTTTCAAGAAAGTAGTTGCGGACTCCATCGCTGTAGGCTTCGTCGAAGTTGAGGGCTTCTCCCCAAATTGGTCGGTATTTTGATGTGAAGTAGGGGCCGAATTCGGGGAGGTAGTTTCCTTCGGGGCCTAGGTGGTTGTAAACGACATCAAGAATTACTGAAATTCCGTGTTCGTGGCAGGCGTTGACGAGTTTTTTGAATTCTTCTGGCCCGCCGTAGGAGTTTTGGACGGCGTAGGGATATACGCCGTCGTATCCCCAGTTTCGCTCGCCGGGAAATTGGGCGACGGGCATGATTTCGATGGCGTTGATTCCGAGTTCTGTAAGTTGTTTGAGTTGGGGAATGATTGCTGAAAAGGTTCCGGCTTGGGTGAATGTACCGACGTGCAGTTCGTAGATAATCATTTCGGCTAGCGGCACGCCTTGCCAAGTTTTGTCTGTCCAAATAAAGGAGTTTTCATCGATTACTTGGGATGGGCCTCGGACTCCTTGGGGTTGATATTTTGAGGCTGGGTCTGGTAGGTCGGATTTTTCTTCGAGTTTGTAGGTGTAAAGGGTTCCTGGTTGGATGTCTGTAGCTGTGGTTTGCCAGTAACCTTCTGCGGATTGCTGCATGGGGATTTGGCGTTTGTTTGGGAAAATGATTTGGAGGGCTATTTGTTTGATTGTGGGGGCCCAAACGGTAAATTCACATTGGTTGTTGCCGAGGTAATTTGCTCCTATTTGCACTTTTAGTTGTTCTCCTTATAAAATAGGTTGATTGTGCGATCGCCGTTTGGGCCCTATTAAATGCTTTGCTCTGAATGTTGGGGCTTGTTTAGAGGGTAATATGGCTTAAAATAACAAGCAACTAACTTTAGACAGAGCCATTGAAGGCGAGATTCTTGACTGGGAAAATGTAGCGGTTGGTTGTGTTGAAATTAAGGCAGGAATCTGAAAGAGTACGCCCAATTAGCAGCTTGCAAGGGTTAATATTTTTTGTTGAGTTCTGGTCTAAAGTATCCCTAAAGATAGATTACAAATTAGCGCGAGTGTGTGTTTTATGGTGATTGCTTTTGGACGGGAAATTTGCTGCAATCTTGACTTGGCGGAGTCTCGCGAGTGGTTGGTGACAAACGGGATCGGCGGTTATGCTAGCGGGACGATCGCAAATCTCCTCACCCGCCGCTATCACGGGCTGCTGGTAGCCGCTCTCAAACCGCCGCTGGCACGCACTTTGATGCTCGCCAAGCTGGACGAGACGGCTGTGTATGACGATCGCGCTTACCCGCTTTATACAAACCGCTGGGCCGACAATACGATCGAACCCCACGGCTACAACTTCATCGAAAGCTTCCACCTCGAAGGAACGACGCCTGTGTGGAGGTTTGCGCTCGCCGACGCTATTCTAGAAAAGCGGATTTGGATGCAGCAAGGTGCTAACACAACGTATATTCAATACCGCAGCAGCCGCGCCTCAAAACCGATCGCCCTCGCTCTCAAAGCCTTAGTCAACTACCGCGATTACCACGGCACGACAAGCGCGGGCGACTGGCAGACGAGCCTAGAAACCTTGACGCGGGGGGTTTGCGTGACTGCTTTTGACGGAGCCGCGCCACTTTACCTGCTGACAGATGCCGAACCAGAGGCTAAATTCCGAGTTTCTGCTGCCTTATACAATTGGTACTACGGATTTGACCTGGCAGCCGAAAAGCGGCGCGGGTTGGAGCATTGCGAGGATCACTTGCACGCGGCGACTTTTCACTTGGTGCTGGCACCGGGAAGTTGTGTGACATTAATCGCCAGTACCGATAAAAATCCCGAACTAAACGGCGGTACAGCTTTAGAGTTGCGCCGCGCGGGCGATCGAGAACTGCTGCAAAACTGCCCGCAAGCGGCCGAATCTCCCGACTGGATCGCTAGCTTAGTGCTCGCCGCCGACCAATTTATCGTCAGCCGCCCGCTACCGGAGGAACCCGAAGGCAAAACGATTATCGCCGGATATCCCTGGTTCAGCGACTGGGGGCGCGATACGACGATCGCCCTGCCTGGCCTGACTATCTGTACCGGGCGGTGGGAAATTGCCCGATCGATTTTGCGGACTTTTGCGCGGTATGTCGATCGGGGAATGCTGCCGAACCGCTTCCCGGATGCCGGCGGCGCACCGGAATACAACACCGCAGACGCGACGCTGTGGTACTTTGAGGCAATTCGCGCTTATATTGATGCCACGGGGGACGAGGAACTTTTGAGCGAACTCTGGCCTACTTTATGTGAGATTGTTGATTGGCACGTAAAGGGAACTCGGTATAACATCCGCGTCGATCCCGATGACGGTTTAGTCTGCGCGGGCGAAACCGGCCTGCAACTGACTTGGATGGACGCGAAAATCGGCGATTGGGTGGTTACTCCCCGGATTGGCAAGCCGATCGAACTGTGCGCCCTTTGGTACAATGCCCTGCAAGCAATGGCAAGTTTTGCTCGAAAATTGGGCAAGCCTCACTATGAATACGATCGGTTGGGCGATCGAACCAGCGCCGGATTCACCCGCTTCTGGAACGACTCAACCGGTTACTGCTACGACGTTCTAGACGGCCCCGACGGCAACGACAGCTCGCTGCGGCCCAACCAAATATTCGCCGTATCCCTGCCCCTAGACTCGATTCCTCCGAGTTCAGCCACCTCGCCCGCAGGGGGGATGCGCCAGAAAACCCGCTATACACCGCTACTCACGCCCATCCAGCGCCGCGGCGCGGTGGATGCTTGCGCCCAGAGCCTTCTGACTTCCCACGGCCTGCGGAGCCTCTCACCGCAGCACCCGCATTACCGCCCAACCTACGGAGGCGACCAATTGCAGCGCGACAGCGCCTACCACCAAGGCACGGTTTGGGGCTGGCTGACCGGCCCATTTGTCTTGGCTCACTTACACGTATACAAAAACCCAGCACAAGCTCGCGAATTCCTCGAACCGATGGCACATCATATAATGAGCGGCGGCGTGGGCAGTCTGGGCGAAATTTTTGATGGCGACGCCCCCCACACGCCCCAGGGCTGCACTGCTCAAGCTTGGACTGTGGCTGAGGTGTTGCGGGCTTGGTTGGCAATTAATACTTTGGGTGTTTAAATGGGGAATACGATCTTTGGTTGAATAGGAGGTTTATGGCATTATTATTAGCGGGCGATATTGGCGGAACCAAGACAATTTTGCGCTTGGTGGAAAGGACTGTTCGGGGTGAAATGAATGCTGTTTACGAGTTTCGCTATCCGAGCGGGGAATTTCCCGATTTAGTGCCGATTGTGCGACAGTTTTTGACGGAAGCTGCTGCAAAATTGGATTCTGTACCGCAGCCTGAAAAAGCTTGTTTTGCGATCGCAGGCCCGGTGGTCAACAACACTGCAAAATTGACTAATTTGCCTTGGGTTCTCGAAGCAAGGCGTCTGGAACAAGAATTAGGAATATCCCGCGTCAGTTTAATAAATGATTTTGTGGCGGTTGGTTATGGTGTGTGCGGTTTAGAAGCGACAGATTTGCACACTTTGCAAGCCGGAAAACCAGGGAAACACGATCCAATTGCTGTGATTGGTGCGGGTACTGGTTTGGGAAATTGTTTTGCAATTCCCGAAGCAAATGGCATCAAGGTTTTTTCTTCGGAAGGGGGACACGCTGATTTTGCTCCTCGCTCCGAGTTGGAGTTTGATTTGCTGAAATATTTGTTAGCAAAACATGATATTCCCAGAATATCGATCGAGCGTGTAGTTTCGGGACAGGGGATTGTTTCGATTTACCAGTTTTTGCGGGACAGAAAGTTTGCTCCTGAATCAGCGGAGGTAGGGGAGGCGATCGCCAAATGGGAGTCGGAAATTGGTAAAAGCGAGAAGACTGTCGATCCGGGGGCGACAATTGCACGGGCGGCACTCAAAAAGTGCGATCGGCTTTCGGAACAAACAATGCAAATGTTTGTAGAAGCTTACGGCGCGGTAGCAGGAAATATGGCTGTTTCACTTTTACCTTACGGCGGTTTGTACGTAGCCGGCGGCATCGCTGCTAAGATTTTGCCGCTAATTCTAGAAGGCGGTTTTATGCGAGCTTTTACCCACAAAGGCCGGATGGATTCACTCTTAGAAATGATCCCAGTTCGACTGGTTTTGAATCCCAATGTAGGGTTAATTGGAGCGGCCGTTTGTGCAGCAGGTCTTTAGGAGAATATTACATAGTTTGGGCGGGCTAGAAGCCCACCCCACAATAATTTTGTGGCACAGGCATCTTGCCTGTGAATTTTTTGTGGCACAGGCATCTTGCCTGTGAATTTTTTGTGGCACAGGCATCTTGCCTGTGAATTTTTTGTGGCACAGGCATCTTGCCTGTGAATTTTTTGTGGCACAGGCATCTTGCCTGTGACTGAAATTTGGGCGGGCTAGAAGCCCACCCCACAAGAAATTTTGTGGTACAGGCATCTTGCCTGTGAATTTTTTATGGCACAGGCATCTTGCCTGTGAATTTTTTGTGGCACAGGCATCTTGCCTGTGACTGAAATTTGGGCGGGCTAGAAGCCCACCCCACAAGAAATTCAGAAAAAGCTAAACTTCATACATTTGCCAGAAAAAAGGATATTCCTCTGGAGTCACTGAAAGACCAGCCTTAACAGGATTTTGCCTAATATATTCCCAAAAAACCTGAAATTCTCGTTCATCTCTGACAATATGGTCATATCGCTCATCCTGCCAGACAGTACCAATATGCTTAATCACCTTGGGAATTTGCTGAGAACTGTAGCTTTTCATACTGTGCATAATGCTGCTGAGCGACCATAATTTACCCTCGGACTTTACTAAAGGCTGTATCAACATATGTACATGATCTCGCATTACAACTAAGCAAAAGATTTGATACCTTTGCCCATTAAAAAACTTGCAAGCATTTAGGACAACTTCTCTAGCTGCCGGAGTTAACTCGAACTTTTCCCAAGTATTAAAAGTGATGAAATAAACCGAGCCTTCTAACTCCCAATGAGGTAAATTTCTGTAAGTAACTTTTAATTGAGCCTCTCTGAGGCTAAGTGGCAGACTAGAAGCCTTTCCCACAAAAAGCTGATATTCACCTGTGGTATCGGCATCTTCCCCGACCAAATCCTGACTGCTTCCCTGACTTAAAGTTCTGCGAATCATACGACTAATTACAACCGCAACTTAATATAAAATAGCCTGAAATAAGTAAGATGCCAATACCCCGATCGAGCATTTTCATCAACTATTTAATTAAATTCTTGTGGGGTGGGCCCCAGAGCCCGCCCAAACTTCGGTCACAGTCCGGACAGCCTGTGCCACAAATTACTTGTGGGGTGGGCCCCAGAGCCCGCCCAAACTTCGGTCACAGTCCGGACAGCCTGTGCCACAAATTACTTGTGGGGTGGGCATCTTGCCCGCCCAAACTTCGGTCACAGTCCGGACAGCCTGTGCCACAAATTACTTGTGGGGTGGGCCCCAGAGCCCGCCCAAAATATACAGGTTAAATTGCCACAGCTTATCTCATTTTCAAAATCTTCTCAGCCACACATTCAGATACCGGCATCACAGATAACCGATTGCCTTTCCTCACCACCAAAATCTCATCACTACTAAACTCTTGCTTCAATTTTTCCAAAGATATTGACTGAGCAAAATCCTCAACAAACTCCACTTTCACAGTTTGCCAGCGAGGCGAATCAAACGTTGATTTAGCATCATAATATTCGCTATTTATGTCAAACTGAGTCGGATCGGCAATCCCCGTTTCCACAACGCGCACCAACCCGACAATTCCCGGAAATTTAGTATTAGAATGGTAAAAAAATACTAAATCTCCCACACTCATTTGTCGCATAAAATTGCGAGCTTGATAGTTGCGAACTCCGTCCCATATTGAAATATTATCTGACTTTAAGTCCGCAATACTGTAAACATCCGGTTCCGACTTCATCAGCCAATAATTCATGTGCAATTGTTTTTCGTTATTTGTTGTTAGTTATTGGGATATTGAAGGAATCAGGAAAAAAACAGCTATCCCTGTATCCGTAACTTCCGTGTTATGCGGTTGTAATTGGCAATGGGCGATCGATCGTTAGAACAAATAACCAAGAACCCACAAATAACCACTAACCACTAACCAATAATTCATAAAATATCCTTACGCTTCTGCAACCACAGAGTCAACATCAAATAAACCAAAATATGCACGCACAAAATACCCCAATTTAAACCCAAATTTTCCCACGTTGGATCGTAAACAGCAGTAGGCTCAAACGGCTGAGGAAGCGTACTGCCATCCGGTAATGTCGTAGCTGCGGGAACCATCCCATTTACATTAACTAAAGAGCCGTAAGCACCGACAGACCAGCGGCTTAACATCAACCAAGAAAACTTGCTCGCCACACCTTCCATCTTAAACAAAACTCCAGAAAATATAATCTGAGGCAGTAATATTAGAGGCAAAGCGCTGTTAGCTTGAGAGCCATTTTTAACGATGGCTGAAACAACTAATCCGAGACTTATGCAGCTCATTAAAGTTAAGAGTGTGGTAATAAATGCTCCGACAGTCCAGGAAATAAAACTGGGTTCGGGGGATTTAAAAGCAATTAAAATAACTGCTACCATTAACAGCGCTTGCAATACTGCCAAACCAGAAAGTATAAATAGTTTTGAACCTAAATAAGCAAACAATCCTAAGTTCACTAAACGTTCGCGCAAATAAATAGCCGCTTCTTTGACGATTTCTTGCAAAGAAGTTGCCAGTCCCACCCAAATCGCCGCGCAGGTAAATACAAATAAAACTCTGAGCGCTAAAGGTGCTAAAGTTGCCTCCGGCGCGCCAATTAATGGGTCTTTATCTCTGACGGCTAGCCGCAGCAAAGTAATGCCTATCGGAGCCGTTAAAAGAGCTAAACTCAAGTTAACCAAGTCGCGGGAAATTAGCTGAAAATAGCGCTGGGAGAGCAGAACAAGTTGTTGGATCGAAGATACAGAGTTTGGCTGGGGAGGCGCTTGTTTTTTTCCTTCGTTGCCGGTACTGAAGTGGTTGACAATATAGCGCTGATAATATTCTGAATTTTTGAAAGTTTCCGCCCACTTCGGAACATTGGTTTTATCTGCTAATTCGTTGTAAATGTCGGCAAAATCGCCCGTTTTCATATCAAAAAAATCGATCGCTTCCTGGGGCGGGCCGAAGTAACAGAGGTATCCGGGGACACCCATAAAAGCAATTCGATCGCACATCGTGATATTTGCCGTCGCGTGAGTCACCAGAATCACCGTCCGGCCTTGATTTGCCAACTTTCGCAGCAGTTGCATCATCTTCTTGTCCAAACCCGGATCGAGTCCTGAAGTCGGTTCGTCTAAAAAGAAAAGTTTCGGATCTGCTAACAGTTCGACTCCGATACTAACCCGCTTCCGCTGTCCGCCGCTAAGTTCTTTTACCAAAGCAGTGCGGCGGTGAGACATCTCAATATCTTCTAAAGTTTTTGTAACTGCTTGCTTGACATCTGTATCGGGAGGTAAACGCAATTTAGCTGCATAACTCAAAACTTCTTCGACTGTCAAATCGAAGTGTACAATGTCATCTTGCGGCACGTAACCAATTTGATTGCGGTAAATATTGAAGTTTTGGCGCAGGTTGTCGCCGTTGAGAAATACAGCGCCTTTAGTAGTTTTCTCTATGCCTAAAAGCGTCCGCATTAAAGTAGATTTGCCAGCGCCGCTACCGCCGACTAAACCCACAAACTGCCCCGGTTCGATCGCCAAAGTGATACTTTCCAAACGCTTCGGAATCACCAGGGAGTCAGCATCCAAACGAATTTGATGGCCGGAGTCTTGCATCTCCAACTCACCGCTGCGGTAAGTGAGAGTAAAGGGCCCGATCCGAATTGCATCTCCCTCGGACAACTGTACAGAATTTGTGACTCGCTGACTGTTAACAAAAACCCCGTTAACGCTGTGGTCTCGCAAAATATAATTGCCGCGGCTGTCTTGGTCAATTGTCGCGTGGCGGCGAGAAACCAGCGGCGCATCTAATTGCAGCGAAGCGTTTGGATCGCGACCCAACAAAACCGACCGATTCTTAAGAGAAATTGACTGCTTTCTGGACACAGCAATTTGATTCGCAGTCGGATTAAAATAAGTCAGCAAAACTTGATTTTGAGGATCGAGACCTATTTTAATTTCTGTACCGTTTTTCAGAAAATAACCGTCATTGGGAGTGATGCGAGTGCGATCGACAAATAAGCCATTAGTGCTCGGCCGCTGCCCGTCACCGTCGTAAATCCAGTAATTATGACCAATTTGGCGCAAAACAGCATGAACGCCGGAAACGGCGCGCCAGGGGTCGGGAACAATTAAATCTGCACGAGTGCGATCGCGCCCCAATACGTGCTGCGGCTGTTTTAACTCTAACTGTATAACTTGCCCTTGACTGCTTAACACTAAATAAGGTCGATCGCTTAAAGCAGTCGGTTGTCCTGTATTACCTATCATATCTAAATTGCGGTTTTTGCACTAACTTTTTCAGCATATCAAAAGGTGGAAGTCAATAGTTATTAGTTATTAGTTATTAGTTATTAGTTATTAGTTATTAGTTATTCGTTATTCGTTATTAGTTATTAGTTATTAGTCAACAGTCAACAGTCAACAGTCAGCAGTCAGTAGGGGCGGTGCCCCCGTGCCCGCCCTCTTAACAGTCAACCGTCAACCGTCAACCGTCAACCGTCAACCGTCAACAGTCAACACTCAACAGTCAACACTCAACAGTCATTAGGTAAAATAAAAAATTCCCACTCTCCCAATCCTCCAATCTCCCTCTGGGCTATAACCAGCAATTTATATGTGTAGTAGCTTATCACCTTTTAGCAACAACCGACAAACTGCGAAGCCGATTAATTGCCGCCGCTAATTCAAAACGTCGAAACATCGCAAAATCCCCTTCAGGAAAAGAAGATAAAATATCCATCCCCTCCGTCTCAATATCCGCCATCACCAAATCTATGATTTCCGACAAAGTACGTTTTCCGTCCATGTATTGCTGCTTAGCACAAACCATTGCCGCAGCGATCGCCCTTAACTGTCCGCTGTCCGCAATTTGCTCGACAGCACCCAAATCAATCTCCTCATTTCCGAAAGCCAATTCATCAACATCCCGCACCTTCACCCGCACATCTCGCCGTCCCCTACTCGGATCTAAACTAGCAGGAACCGGCACTCTGTGAGTAATCTCACCAAAACTTTCCCCCCCTTCAGCAGCGCGGCTGGCAGAATATTTATTAGCAATTTCTTTAGCTTTTTCCGTCACGTTATATGCTTGAAAATTATCCATTGAAATCACAGTATCCGCCACATCAAAATAATCGCCGCTTCCCCCCATGACTAAAATAGTCGATACGCCACAATCTGCATACAACTGTTTGACTTTATCGATAAAAGGCGTAATTGGTTCTTTATCCTTAGCGATGAGTTCTTGCATTCGGCGATCGCGAATCATAAAATTTGTCGCCGCCGTATCCTCATCCACCAACAAAACAGGCACTAAATCCTGTTCCTTTTTCCTTCTCTCCTGTTCCTCATTCCCTTTTCCTTCTTCCTTCTTCCGACTTCCATCGGACTGACATCCGTTAAATCCCGTACATTGCTCGTTGCCGAACTTCCTTATCCCCACTTCCAAAGCCTCAATAATATTAGCAGCTTGCGACGTGCTCCCGCTCGCATTTTCAGTATAAAATTGTACAGTATCTCTACCTTGCGGCAAGTGGTTAATAAAAGGCGAAATATCTACTCCTGCAACACTTCTGCCATCTTCTGCCCTAATTTTAACCGCTGCCGGATTTGTAACAACAAATTCCCTACCATCTCCCGGAATTCGGTTGTAAACTCCCAACTCAATCGCCCTGAGTAAAGTTGATTTGCCGTGATAGCCGCCGCCAACAATCAAAGTAATGCCAGCCGGAATACCCATGCCGAAAATCAAACCGCGATTCGGACAATTAAACTCAACTTTTAACGACGGCGGCGACACAAAAGCCACAGCATCATTTAACAAAGGGCGATTGTCAACACCGCTGCGGCGGGGCAAAATAGAACCATCAGCAACAAACGCAACTAATCGTTTTTCAGCTAACTGTTCCCGCAGCCAGTCAGCATCTTCTACAGTTTCAACGTGACGGCGACATTCAGCAGCATTTAAGCTCGAATATTTCAGAGATAGGCTGACAATTCGCGGGATATCTTCGCACAGCATTTCAGCAGCTTGTCGCCCTAAAATACTGCGTCCCCCGGCCGGAAGCCCGACCGAAAATCGCATTTCAACTCCTCCTAAATCTTCGCTATCGGATGTATTTGAGGAAACGATCAATGCGGAAGTTCGCTCTAAAACTTCTTGTCCGAGCCGAGTCACTGCAATTGTACCGCTTTTGCCAGTGCCGCGCTTGCTGCTGGTGTGGCGTGCAGCTTTGTCAAACTGCCGGGTTAGATAATCTCGCAGGGCTATTTCTCGACTGCGAGATTGGAAAAGTTCGCAGGGAATTCGAGCAATGTTTGGCGGAATTTTGACTCTAAATTTACTGGGAGAAGCAAACGGATCTCCCTGCACCCAATCAATAATTAATGTAAATTCATCAAAGTTATAGCTGCCTTGAATTTCTTTGTAAGCTTTGTAACCTCGATTGTCTAGTTGCAGCAAATGTTGTTTCAGGCTCTGTTTGTCAGTCATTAAAAAGAAGGAAGAAGGAAGAAGGAAGAAGTCATTAGTCATTAGTCATTAGTCATGTTTTGCTGTCGCCCCCCGATCGAACGTCCAACGTCATCAGGAAGAAGGAAGAAGGAAGAAGGAAGAAGGAAGAAGAAAATAACATTTTACATAATTACCAATTACCAATTACCAATTACCAATTATTGAATTTCCAATAATTTAGCAGTAGCATTGACAACAATTTGAGCAGAACCGGCGAAAAAAGGTCGATCGATAGTTGCTAGTGTATCAGTAGATTGGTGGTAGTGGGGCGATCGCAAATTTGCAGTATCCGTCACCAACACAGCGCCAATTCCCTTATACCAGAAAGGCGCGTGATCGCTTCGCAAAACATCAGGAGTTAGCAACCCTTTCAGAGGAACCGGCAGCGCCACCACTGGCGGCAAATCGGCGTTTCTCGACTCCGCAAAAGTTTTCAACAGCAGCGGGTGTTCCGCATCTCCAACCACAGCGATAAACTCCCCTTTATCGGGAGATGTTACCCCCGATGCTTCTAAAAAAGGTTGCGCTGTCAACCCTTCGGGATATCGCTGACACCCCGGCGCGCGACAGGCATAACCTACCATATCTAAAACTACCACTCCCTGCAAATTTTTTAACCGCGCGTCGCTACCTGCGAATGCTAAACTGCCTAAAAGTCCGAGTTCTTCCCTGTCAAAAAATGCTACTTGCAATGTCCGGGGAGTGGGACGAGAACCCAGCAATCTTGCTACTTCTAAAACTACTGCAACTCCCGTCGCATTGTCGTCAGCACCGGGAGATTTTGGTACAGTATCGTAGTGTGCTGCGACTAAAATTGCACCAGCCTTTGAATCAGTACCTTTTCTCTCTGTGAAAACGTTGATTCCGCGATCGAACGGCTGCAACTCAGGGGCAAATCCTAAATTTTTTAGTTCTTGGGAAATGTAATCTCTCGCAAAAGCGCGATCTCTTTCTCCCTCGCGTTCTCCTGCTAGATTCTCGACGTGTTTCCACAACTGAGATGGGTCAATTTGGGGTGCGACGACAGGATTTGTTTCAACAGTCAGCGGCGGTGGAGAGGGGCGCTGGGAAGTGTCGGTAGCGCGATCGGTCGAAACTTGCCAAACAGCAGAAAACTGCTGCAACGAGTCAGAACTCCAACCCACAGCAAGCACCGCTACGAAAATAACTATTCCTATCCAAATCAATTGTTTCATCAGTAAGTATACTTGAATTTCTAGACTGTTTTATTCTATAGTTTACATTCACACCGCAGTTTAAAAAAAACTGTTTCATAAAATGAAACTCAAAGTTATTGACATTAAGTTCGCGCTCAAACGCTGAGTTCAGAAACGCAGTTTATTTTGAGGTTTTTTGTTCCCCGTCGCAAAACTCGTAGAAACTGAGATCTAGCGGTTCTCAAGTGTTGTGAGGTATGCCCGGTTTGGCAGGTTTGGCCGACCCTGGAAGCTTTAATGCGCGCTCTTCCAGAACTCGCACTCGGAAAAGAAGCTGTTTACAAAAATGAGATTGTCCCGACTTGTTGGGCAGTTTAACGGCGACATTCAACCTACTAATTTACAGTGAGAAATTCATCAACAAAAACTACTTTTTATCCAATTCAATCTCCTTGTTGCCCAATATCAAACTATTGCTACCTGGCCAAGCGTAAGGAATTGTTTTTGCCAAAAATTCAACAATTTCAGTTGGTTCTTGAAACCATTCGGAATAACTGGGATTGAGTTCGTCGTACAGTGCTTTTAAAGCTTGGATTTCTGCTTCTAGCTGTGCTGCTGCTTGATTGATTCTGCGAGCTTGTGCTTGCAAGAGTTTTTCCCCGCTGTGAACGTTATTTTCTACTTTTTGCCAGTGCTGTCCGGCTAGCAATTTGTCTAGTTCGCCTTGTTTGTAATTGAGTACAGCCTGTTTTTGGTGCAGTTGCTTTTCAATAATTTGAGTTTGTCGGTCAATCTCCTGAATTTGCTGCAACCACTGCTCTCCAAAGGCAGCATTTTGCTGGTGGAACTCGGCAAGGGCTTCAGGAGTATTATTCTTGGGAAAGCTGACTGTCACTCGGCACTGTGAGCGCTGGGAGCAAAGTTTTTCCCGCGACTCTTGCAGGGTGGCAACTTCTGCTTGCAGCGCGCGGACTTCTGTTTGGAGTTCTGGGAGCGTTTGACTCATTGGTTCAATTAGTGAATTTCTGTATCGATTTTAAGCTAATTGTTTATTTTTCTAACAAATTTCAGTTTCTTCTCTGACACAACGATCTAATTTTAGCGCGATCCCGCCGGTGTCTAGGCATAATGGCGGATAATTTTTGGCAAAATGGCCGGTGACACATTTTAAATTATGATTAAAATTATAATTAGTTAGTAACAAATATTATTTTGTGCGTACATTCAATTCATCAAATCAACACAAGTTAAGTTCGGATATGTTTTTCGATCGCACCTGAAGTTGCGATCGCCTTTTTCAGATTTTTTACGGTGGTAAAGCATCTTTTTAAACTTAGGAACTGGAACCATGAAAATCACTTGTAAATTAATGTTACAATACTTAACTGCTGCTGCTGTGCTTGGTGTAGAATGTTGCATTAATCCAAACATATGGTCGGGAAGTGTAGGGTATGGAGGTAGCAATCGCTCTGTAGAAGCAAGTTTGGTATCGCCTCACAAAATTAGCTATTGGCGATCGGCATCTGGCGATACTTCTGGCAGCGCCGACTTATTTGGAAATAATTTATCCAACATAGCACCTGTCAATCCACCAAGCAACAATTTTATACAGTCTGAAAAAAACCCTCAAAAAGAGCGTATTTTTAATTTTAAAATAATCGATTATTATCTAGCTTTTATTTTGGTAATAATCTCCTTATTAATCAGGACAAATAGGATAAGTATGTTATTTAAGGCGATCGGTTTAATCAAACCGCAGCCTGAAACAGGTAAGGACAAGCTAACACAAGCAGACCAAGTGTTGCCTCCAAAAAAAGAACAGGATATCCGGGACACTATTGCCAAAATGACCCAAGATTTGCAGCAAACTGCCGAATATGCCCTCGATATTTGCGAGGAAATGAACGTCTCAATAATTGCGACTACTCCGGGCGGTCATATCTTGTCGTCAAACCAAGCTACCTGTCAACTTTTAGGATACTCTAAAAAAGAGTTGTTAGGCAAACCAATAGCCGGACTTTTCAAGCAAAATGAATTGCAGCCAACCGAGTTAGAATTAGAAAATTTAACAGTCAAAGGTTCTGTCCGCAACGTCGAAAAAGTCTATATTTCCAAACAGGGAAAAAAAATAATTGTGCTGCTTTCTATTTCAACTATTCGCGACTGCAAAGGCGAGGTCAGCGGCAAGTTGTATGTAGCACAAGACATTACCGATCGCAAGCGGGCTGAAAGAGATATGCGGCGCAGTGAAAAAAAGTTTCGCCAACTGATAGAAACTGTTAATGCTGCTGCATTGATCTATCAGCGCCGCCAGTTGCGCTATGTCAATTGTCAGACAGAAGCTCTGACTGGATACAGTCGCGAAGAATTGCTAGAGTTGGATTTATACGATTTAATCGATCCTGATTTTCGAGAAACAGTTAAAAAATGGGGTAAATTCAGCCCGCGCCGAGAAACTGCCGGCTCAAAATATGAAGTGAAAATTATCACTAAAACCGGAGAAACACGCTGGATAGAAGCAACTGTAGATATTATCAAATTTGAGAGAAAAGCGTCAATATTAGTCACAGCCTTTGACATCAGCGATCGCAAATTAGCAGAATTAGAACTAGAAACATCTCTTTCTTTGCTTCAAGCAACCATTGAATCTACTGCTGACGGCATTCTGGCGGTTGACGGCCAAGGAAAAGTTGTCAGCTTTAACCGCAAGTTTGCGAAAATGTGGCAGTTGCCAGATTTCTTGCTCAATTCGAGAGATAGCAACCAAATTTTGGGGTTCGGAATCAACCAGTTAAAGTACCCAGAAATCTTTCTCAACCGCGTTAAAGAATTGTCCGATCGCCCGGCGGCTGAAAGTTACGATATCATCGAGTTTAAAGATGGCAGAATCTTCGAGCGCTACTCGCTACCGCAGCACACCGGAGGCAAAATTACTGGTAGAGTATTCAGCTTTCGAGATGTCACCGAACGCCTGCAATCCGAAGAAAAACTCCGCAAAAGCGAAGAACGATTTCACTTGCTGACTCGGGCGACAAATGATGCAGTATGGGATTTCAATTTATTGAAAAATGAGTATTGGTTGAGCGAAGAATTTGAAAAAGTTTTCGGATACAAACTCAACGAAACTCATACAATAGAGTTAGAATTGTGGTGGCTAAATATTCATCCCGAAGAACGGGAAAGGGTGAAGTCAAGCTTTAACAAAACAATGATATCGGACGCTCAATGTTGGTCGGAAGAATACAGCTTTCGCCGCGCAGACGGGGGATATGTTTTCGTGCTCGATCGCGGGTACATTATCCGCAATGAAAGTGGCAAAGCAGTAAGGGCGATCGGCACGATGATGGATATCACTCAGCGCAAGCAAGCTGAAGAAATTATTCGCTATCAAGCTGTGTACGACCAACTGACGGGTTTGCCGAACCGGATACTTTTTAACGAGCGGCTGCTGGCGTCTTTAAAACAAGCTGAAAAAACCCAAAAAATGCTAGCTGTGATGTTTTTAGACTTGGACAGATTCAAAAAGATTAATGATACACTAGGTCACGCTGCGGGCGATCGCCTGTTAGAAGGTTTTGCCGGACGCATCAGCGACACTTTGCGATCGACTGATACGGTAGCCCGCTGGGGAGGCGACGAATTTACCGTACTGCTTCCCGATATCAATTGCTTAGAAGATGCAGTTAAAACAGCTCAAAGAATTCTTGACAATTTAAAGCCCGCATTTAAACTAGAAGGTCAACCGTTTCACATCAGCAGCAGCATCGGCATTGCCGTTTATCCCAACGACGGCGAAGATGCCGAAACTTTAGTCAAAAATGCCGATGCCGCCTTGTATCGCGCCAAAGAAATGGGAAGAAATAACTATCAGTTATATACTTCAACAATGAATCCCCAAGGCAGCCAGTTGCTGACACTCGAAAACAGGCTGCACGAGGCACTAGGACAGGGAGAATTTGAGGTTTTTTACCAGCCAAAAGTCAACATCACTACTTGGAAAATTCAGGGGATGGAAGCCCTGTTGCGCTGGCACCATCCAGAATTAGGTTTAGTTTCGCCCGCTACATTTATTCCGCTCGCCGAAGACAACGGATTAATTATAGCTATTGGCGAATGGGTGCTGCAAACTGCCTGCATTCAAAATAAAGCTTGGCAGGATGCTTTGCAACCTGATTTGCGGATCGCAGTCAACTTTTCGGCCCGTCAGTTCCAGCAATTTAATTTAGTAAAAATGGTGAGTAATTGCTTGGAAAAAACTAATTTAGCACCGAAGTATTTAGAGTTAGAAATTACCGAAAGTACAGCAATCCAAGATGTGGATTATACCACAAAAGTTTTGAGAGATTTACAAAATATGGGAGTGCAGATTGCGCTGGACGATTTCGGCACGGGTTATTGTTCTCTAAGTTATCTCAAAAAATTTCCGCTGAATATCTTAAAAATTGACAAATCCTTTGTCAGCGGGCTGACGGAAGATCCCTCCGAGCGGGCGATCGCCAATGCTGTAGCGACGCTGGGGCGAGACTTGAATTTGAGCGTTGTGGCAGAGGGAGTAGAAACTAAAGAGCAGTTGGATTGTTTGCGATCGCTCCACTGTCAAGAAATTCAGGGTCACTATTTTAGCCCTGCACTTTCGGCTGGCGATGCTAGCAAACTCTTGGTAAATTCTGTATTGAAAAAAGTGAGAATTGCTTAAACTAACCACCGCCAAGCTGAGTACAGATGTGGCGCGGGTTTCAATACTTTATCGACTGAAATTATCCTAAGAAAGTCGATTTACCTGAGTTTCCTCAGCCCGCAATTGAGATGCTGATTCCCCCCTTGCCATCCGCCACCGTCTTTGTTTCCAAATCACTAAACCGGTGATTAATAAAACGGCGGGTATTAAACCGATGAACCCATAGAGAATGCGTGTAGAAAGTCCGCCAAAAGTGCCGTAGTGTAAAGTAACGATTGTCAGCAGTACCTTAAACACGGGATTGGGTTCAAGCACTTTCTCTGCTTTCAACACCTAGCCGGTAAAGCGATCGAGCTCCACTGAACTAAAGTCAAAATATCCTGTTTTTTATTCGGGAAAACTTTTCTGAATAACCAGCTTATTGGCTTTGTCTTCAGGAAATTGGATGTAGGAAATCTTTCCACCGGGAAGGGCTGCATCGGCTTTTTGAATTAATTGACTCAGTGCAATTGGTGTTTGAGTTTGAGATGGCACCGGTTTGGCTGCTGCTTTACCCGCTCCACCTAATAAAAACTGCGCTGCAATCACTGAGCCAGTAAAAGCAAGCAGCCTGAAGATAGCAAAATCGGTAAGGAGACGGTGAAAACTTGGCGAGCAATTTACTCATGTTGTTATTTGCGGTAAGACGATCGCCTGTACGGACAAAAACAAAAAGCGATCGCCCTTAAGCATACACTCAACAATCAGCAATGGTTGATGCGGATGCGGACACAGGAGAAATTGGGCAGATTTGCAAACCTACAGGCGTTTCCAAAATTAGGACAGACAAACCAAATACCCGAGCAAAATTAGTAGGATTTAAAACATCAGCAGGTGCTCCCACATCCCAAAGTTTTCCTCGGTTGAGTAGAGCAATACGGGAACTGTATCGGGCTGCCAGATTCACTTCATGCAAAACCGTAATTAACGTTAACCCTTGCTCTTGGTTCAGGCGTTTCAGCAACTCCAGCAACTCCAACTGGTAGCGAATATCCAGATAAGTCGTTGGTTCATCTAACAATAAAACCCGCGCATCTTGAGCTAATGCTAGTGCTAAGAAAGCTCGCTGTCGCTCTCCTCCCGAAAGTTCTTCGACTGCGCGATCGCACTTATCTTTCATTTGAGTTTGCACCAGCGCCGCCTCCACTTTTGCACTGCCTTCGCTATCTAGCTCCCATTCCCACCAAGCTTGATGGGGACTTCTTCCCAAACTCACTAACTGCCGCACGCTCAACCCAGAAGGAATAGTCTGTTGTTGTGGCAATAATGCTAATTTCTGCGCTACCACCTTCGCCGGTTGAGTGTGAATCTCTTTCCCCTCCAACAAAACAATTCCTAACTGAGGGGAAAGAAGGCGCGCCATCAGCTTCAGCAAAGTAGACTTTCCCGAACCGTTGGCGCCAATAATACTTAACCATTCTCCAGGCGCAACCGATAGATTAATTGACTCGACAGCCGCAACAGAACCATAACCACCTGTGAGCTCTTGTACTTCTAATAAATTCATAGGAATTAGGAAATATCAGAACGCCGATAAAGCAAAAATCCAAAAAAAGGCGCTCCAATTACAGAGGTTACTACACCTACAGGCAATTCCACCGAACCTAAACGAGCAATTAAATCGGCGAATGTCATTAACAATGCTCCCGCAACTGCTGAAAGTGGTAAAACCCAGTAATGATCTGTCCCCACTAGCAAGCGAACTATATGGGGAACTATTAAGCCAACGAAACCAATTAAACCGCTAATACTAACAGCTCCCGCCGCTAGCAGCGCTGCAACTCCACCAATTAACAAACGCGATCGCGCCAGCGATACTCCTAATCCTACAGCCAATTCATCTCCCAAACTCAACAGATTTAGCGGACGTGCTAGCAAGCACCCGGCAATTAAACCGACGCAAATATACAACCCAACTACTTTAACTTCCAACCAACCGCGACCGTTTAAACTACCGATCAACCAGTTGAGTGCAACTTGAACGCGATCGTCAGAAAACAGCAATAACATCGAACTAATTGAGCCAAAAAAAGCGCTGAGTGCTACTCCCCCCAAAATTAACCGCTGAACAGAAATGCCTAACGGTGTTCGCGCTAAAAAATAAACCGCTAACGTTGTCGCAATCGCCCCTAACCAAGCAGCTAGCGGTACCCAAGCTATAAATAATCCCAACGTCAGCAAAGCAACAGCAGCCAATCCCGCACCCGCTGAAATTCCCAACAAAAACGGATCGGCCAAACCATTTCGCAACATCCCTTGCAATAACGCCCCTGACATTCCCAAAGCTGCTCCTACCAACATAGCAGCGAGAGTGCGAGGCAGGCGCAAATCCCACAAAATAGTTTGGTTAATTGGATTCCCTTCATGCAGAAGTGCCTGCCAAATTTCCTGAAAACTTAAGGGCACTGCACCCAAAGAAAGAGAAATGGCGATCGTGATTACTAAACCGACACACAGAATTAAAGCTGCTTTGACGATCCGATTGTTTAAGCCAACTTTTTTGAATGTTTTCTGAGACATCCTCTAATCACCCCCCTTTTCTGATAAAACTTGTTTTAGCTTAATACTGGCTTTTTCAATTGCATCTATACTTCCAGGGTTGACAAGTCCGTAGTATTCAAATACATAAACTCGCTTATTTTCAACTGCCTTTAATTTATTCCAAAAAGGTTGAGACTGAAATTGATTGAGAATGTTGTCTCCAGTTTCAACAACAAGTATCATCTCTGGATTTACTTGAAGAATTTTCTCGGCAGACAAAGGAATATAGCCCTTCATCGGACTTTCGCCCTGTAAATCGGCGCTCGAATTCTTGACCTTAAATTGAGTCAGCATATCCCCGCACCAGCTATCTTTGTTAGGGGATAATATCGGTTGACGACTCGCCAGAACAAGAGTAGAAGGACTGGCGATCGGCTTTTGATCTAATAAACTTTGGTATTTTTTGAGTAATAGTTCTGGATTAGCACCGATTGACTGCGCTAAAGTTTTAGTCACTTCTTCCAGAGATTGCCAGTTATCGACATTAGTTAATAAAGTGTTAATTCCCAATTCTTTGAGTTTTTGTGCGGTTTGGTCGTGAAAACCTGCTGCGCCGACAACTAAATCGGGTCTGAGAGCGACGATTTTTTCTAAATTCGGTTGCGTTCGCCCTTCACTGACGCGAGGAATTTTTTCAAATTTTTTATCCTCACCAAACAATCGACTTCCAGGCATTCCGACTAATTTAGTTTCGTCTAACCTATAGATAATATCAGCAGTCAAAGAACTCAGAGCGACTATTCTTTGAACTGATTCTTTATTAGAGTTAGTGCTGGGACTAGATTGAGCAACTGTTTCCGTAACTTGAGGACTAGCTAGTGGCGGCGTGTTAACGTTTGTACAAGCTGCTAATGATAAACTTAAAAATATTGCCAAACCGTTAAAGAGCCAAAGAGAATATTTCATGATTTTTTGCTGATATTTTTGAACTCAATGTTGACTTTTACCAAAACAATTGTATCACCTTTTGGGCGATTATTCACCGGGCATTTTGGTGCGTTAGTGGCAGCCGCAGCAACGCACCAATATTTTGAAATGTTCTTGATTGCGATCGGTTCTGCAATGATTTGTAGTTAGCCTAACTCAAGCGCACTGAGCTGATACATATTCTTGAAATTGTGCAGGCATGGCTGTGCTGTGCGCTTCGCGGTGGGCTACCCTAATTTTTTGCCTAAAAGACAACTTTTATTCCAGCCGAAACCGTGGTTCCCGGCTGCACGAACAAATCTAAATTAGAGTCGCGCGAACTCAAACCGCGCACGTTACCGCGCTCCCAATATTTCTGGTTTAAAATGTTGAAAACCCCAACATTCAGCGATATATCAGGAGTGACGTTGTAGTAAGCCGTCAAGTCTACTGTTAAGTAACTGTTAGGAACAAAAGGAGAGGGCAAATCTCTAGTTTTGGGAAGTCGTGCAACGCCAGCATAGGTGGTAAATAACTCAGCTCCCCAGATGTTTTGAGGATTGCGATAGCGCAAACCAACTACTGCTTTAAATGGATCGATCGATCCTAGAGGTCGATCGCTATCCAAGTCATCCCCCACAGCGTAACTCGTACTTGCGAGCAAGCTAAAGCCAGAACCCAAGCGCAATTCTCCTTTGCCTTCTACACCGTAAATGCGGACTTCGCCGCGATTCACAGTTTGGAATGTACCGACAGCAAGTCCTGGTGTAGGGATAGTTCTACCAAAGGTATCGATGAAATCTTTGTAGGTGTTGTAAAACCCGCTGACGCTAAAATCACCTGACCCAAAAGCACCGCGCAATCCCAACTCAAAACCGTTGCTAGTTTCAGCTTTTAAATCTGGGTTGGGGATGACTTGGTAAAGTCCGGGATTTGTAAAACCGGGGTTGATATCCTCTGCGGTGGGAGCGCGGAAACCGCGAGCATATTGAGCAAAAGCGGTGAATTCCGGTGTGAGTTTGTAGACTAAACCTATTCTGGGCGATATTGCAGATTGCGAAAATTCTGAAGCGGCAAAATTGTTAGAACTTCTTCGATAAATTGCATCGGTATCGGGAGTCAGCCTGTAGGAATCGTAACGAATACCGGGAATTAAAGTTAGGTTTCCCCAGGTAATTTCATCTTGCAGGTAAACTCCGAAGCGGAAGTTATCAGTATCGGCAATATCTTTAACCGGGAAGGTATCTGGCCCTACTGTTGATGTTCTAACTTTTGTTTGTAGGTTTTCTTGGAAACCGTCTCGCCGCCGCGAGGTTCTGGTAGTTGAGAGTTCTGTACCGTAGACGAGGCGGTGAGCTAAACTCCCCGTTCTGAAATTGCTTCCTAGTTGGATATCGCCGCCAAAAGTGTTTTGTTGGTACAGGGAATCTCTAAATCTCAGTCTATCTACTGGGCCTGTTGCTACGGGTGGTGTAATGCGGCGGAGTTCGTTGGATGTTTCTGTACTTTCAGCTTCCTGGTAATAAATTTGAGCGCGCAAGTTTTGAAAAAAGATCGGGCCGTTGGGTCGATCGTACTCGTAACTGAGGCTGACGCGATCGCGCTGTGTCTTGTCAGTCGCCCGCAAACTATCAACTCTACCAATCGCAGACGGCCCGCCCCCCGCGAAAACAGGTCCTCTCGACGTTAAAACATCGGTATCGGTGGTGCGGTAAAGAGTCTCGCCAGTAAGTTTGAGTTGGTTGAATTCGTCAAAGCGGTAAACTAGCTTTCCCAGCCAGTTATTAGAACCGCCGATTTGAGGATTTGGCGTGCGATTGCTGTTAATTTGAGCTTCATAGTTATCGCGGCGAGTATAAATCAATAGCCCTTCTAGCTGACCGTATCTGCCCGCAAAGGTGGCGGTTTCGGCAAACCCGCGATCGATTCCATCATAAGCTAACTTGGCACTAACGTAGGCATCGTCTCCAAATTCATTCAAGAAATCGGCGGGATCTTTGGTGAGGAATGTCACAACACCTCCAATTGCATCGCTACCGTAAAGAGTTGATGCTGAACCTCTAATAATCTCTACTCTTCTGAGAGTTTCTGGATCGATGTAATTTCTTCCCAACTGAGTGCTGCCAAACTCAAAAGCTTCGGGAAGACGCACCCCGTCAACCTGAGTCAAAACTCGGTTGCCTTCAATACCTCTAATGTTAAAGTCTTGAAAACCGTAACGATTTGGAGAACGGCTGGCAGATATGCCCGGTTCATAACGCACTAGGTCGTCTAAGTTTTGTACTAAGTTTCTTTCAATTTCATTAGCGTCAATAACTGTAACTGTGGCGGGCGATTCTTGGAGGGATCGAGGGGTGCGAGTTCCGGTAACGGTGATTTCAATATCTGTTAGGGCTGGGGAAATGCTGAGAATTAAATTATTTGCATTTCGATCGACGATCTGTGCTGTCGGTACCCTGTCAACTCCCGTCACGCTCACCCCGATAGTATTAGCATCTAGCTGGGTGACGGTAATTGAAGTAATACCTGGTGCTGGATTTTGAACGCGAAGCTCGTTACCACCATCTGGTAGCTGCAATACTGTATTGGGAATGTTGACGATCGCCGTATTGCCTTGAATCCTGGTAGTAGTTTGTAGCTGTTGCCCTCCGGTTTCTAAAATGATTTCCAAACCGCTTTGTGTTCGGTTGAGCCGCACGCCGGTTACTTGTACGACTGATTGAGAGATTTGCACAACAGTATCGCCCAAATTTGTAAAACTCGGTACCGACGGATGCAATAGCCCTTGGGCGCTGGTGTTGGGTTGTTCTACTTCTCTGAGTTGAGGAATTTCTGCTGTTGGTATCTCGCGCGGCGCTTCTACTGGTGGGGAATTGAGGATAGATGTCTGACGATCGTCCTTGTTAGAAATATTTTGTGTTAACTGGGGATTGGGTTGGCGATCGGGATCTGTCGCACTTCCCTTTGTTTCCAGCTTCTGGCTTTTAATCAACGACTTCACCTGAGTGGGAAGTTCTGGCTGTAACCCAGTGGCGATCGCCGACAATGGTTGAGGCAATTCTTCTGACTCAGCATGAATCTCGATCTGCCCTGCTGCGATCGATCGCGATCGATCGGATTCTGTCCTGTCCTCTTTAACAGCCTGGGCCGCCACAGAGGGCGCAATACCAACACTCAGCAGTGCAACGCACGCCAATGATAAATACAGTTTCATCTTCACACCACACACCGATCGTATTTGGGGCAGCTACGCAATTAATAGTCGGGGTCAACCGCTTATTAGTAATTATTTGCAGTAACTTGATTAAGATATAGTCACTCTACTGCTAATGTCAAGTAAAATTCTCACAATTTATTGAGAATTATCAGATGCTTGTAAATGCTTCTGCGGGCGGATAGCAGATTGTGCAGCCGGCCGTGGATGTCAATAAACCAAAGGGTGGGCTGAAGTTGACATTTATGCTCGCTAGCTTTAATCAAGAACCAATATTAATAAGCTGTGAGAGCAGGGTGAGAAGAAATTCTTGAGAATAAAAATCGATTTGGCGATCGATCGGGCTGGAATGAAGCGAGAAACCCGATCCGGAAGTGGGGAGCCACCGAAGTTACAAGTAGGGCAGGGTACTGCCGTGTTTCTACAGATGGGCGATCGGTTTGAGAGTCGATCGCCCGCAAAATCGATCGCCCCAGCAACTTAAAACTTAAAATAGTGTGCAGAATAACCGACTTGTACCCAAAGACAGAGGAAAATATCGCTACTCCAACATAAAGGCTTTGTCTATGCAGCCAATTCGCACATTTAACGTTTCCCCGTCGCTACCGACAATTCTCGAACCCCTACGCAAACTTGCCTACAACTTGCACTGGGACTGGAACGTTGACACCAAAGACCTTTTCCGCCGCCTCGATCGAGACCTCTGGGACTCCAGCAACCAAAACCCGGTGCTGATGCTGGGAACCATATCCCAAGAGCGACTGCAAGAAATGGCAGAAGACGACGGCTTCATTGCCCAAATGAAACGAGCCGCCCAGCAGTTGGACGATTATCTCAAAAACCGCGCCTGGTATCGCAAAGAGCGCGGTACAGAGCGGCAGGAATGCTACGCTTACTTTTCGATGGAATTCGGCTTAGTAAAAGCCCTACCAATCTATTCCGGCGGTTTGGGCGTGCTCGCAGGCGACCACCTCAAATCAGCTAGCGATTTGGGCTTGCCCTTAGCCGGCGTGGGCTTGCTGTACCAAGAAGGCTATTTTTCCCAGTATCTCAACGCCGACGGCTGGCAGCAAGAACGCTATCCGCTGAACGATTTCTACAATATGCCGCTCCACCTAGAACGCAATCCCGACGGTTCGGAATTGCGGATTGAGGTAGACTATCCAGGCCGCAAGGTGTACGCCCGGATTTGGCGGGTACAAGTGGGAACGGTTCCTTTGTACTTGATGGATACAAATATTGAACCTAACAGTCGCTACGACCAAGATATTACCGACCAACTCTACGGCGGAGACAAAACTCTGCGGATGCACCAAGAAATCATGCTGGGCATCGGTGGCGTGAAAATGCTTAAGGCCCTGGGCTTGACAGTTACGGCTTATCACATGAATGAAGGCCACGCGGCTTTCATGGCCCTGGAACGGATTCGGATGCTGATGGAGGAATATCACCTGAGTTTCGTAGAAGCCGAACAGGTGGTGGTTTCGAGCAGTATGTTTACGACTCACACGCCGGTGCCTGCTGGGTTTGACTTGTTCGAGCCGGATATGGTGATGCACTATCTCGGTCAGTATCCCAAAATGTTTGGCTTGTCGCAAGATCAGTTTCTGGGATTGGGCCGGGAGAATACTGGCGATTTGTCCGCACCTCTGAATATGGCAATTTTGGCTATTAAAATGTCGAGTTTTGTCAACGGGGTGGCGGCTCTGCACGGACAGGTGTCGCGCCCGATGTTTCAGGGGTTGTGGCCCGGTTTGCCGGTGGAAGAAGTGCCGGTTACTTCGATTACTAACGGGGTTCACGCTCGCAGTTGTGTGGCGAAGTCTACTCAGGAATTGTACGATCGATACCTCGGCCCGGAGTGGGAAATGACTCGCAAGGACGATCGTCTCTGGGACAGGATTTCGTCGATTCCTGACGAGGAATTGTGGCGGAATCACGAACGCTGTCGATCGGAGTTGGTGGTATTCGCGCGGGAGTGGCTGCAAAAGACCTTGCGCGAGCGCGGTGCGGCTCAAACCGAAATCGAACCCGCCCGCGAGGCTCTCAATCCGAAGGTGCTGACGATCGGGTTTGCGCGCCGTTTTGCTACTTACAAGCGGGCGACGCTGTTTTTGCGCGATGTCGATCGAATCATGCGGATCATGCGGGATCAAAACCGCCCCGTGCAGTTTGTGATTGCTGGGAAGGCTCACCCGATGGATATTCCGGGTAAGGAATTGATTCGGGATATCGTTCACTTCATCCGCGAGCACGACACGATGAGTTCGATGGTGTTTTTGCCGAACTACGACATTAACGTTGCTCGGATGATGGTATCTGGCTGCGATGTGTGGCTGAATACGCCCCGCCGCCCCCGCGAGGCTTCGGGTACTTCCGGGATGAAAGCTTCGATGAACGGTTTGCCGAATCTGAGCATCCTCGACGGTTGGTGGGATGAGGCGGATTATGTTCGCACCGGTTGGCCGATCGGACATGGGGAGTTTTACGAAGATACTGAGTATCAGGATGAAGTCGAGGCGAATGCTTTGTACGACTTGATGGAAAAGGAAGTTGTACCGCTGTTTTACAACCGAGATGCTGATGGAATTCCTCGCGGTTGGACGGCGAAAATGAAGGATTCTATTCGCTTGAACTGTCCTTTCTTCAATACTGCTCGGATGGTGAAAGATTACGCGCGGCGGGCTTATTTCCCCGTGAGCGATCGCTTCCACACTATGACGGAGGACGGGTGCGCGCCGGCTAAGGAGTTATCTCACTGGAAGAAGCACATTTTGGCGAAGTGGTACGACATTAAGATTGAGTCTGTTGATATTTCCCAGGATAAGGAAGTTAAGGTCAATCAGTCGATCGCGGTTAAATCTCGCATTAATCTGATGGGATTAACGCCTGCCGACGTGCAAGTCGAACTTTATCAAGGTTCTGTTGATGCTAACGGCGATATTGTCGGCGGCGTGCCGGTGGTAATGGAGTATTTGGGTGAAGATTCTCACAATACTAGCCTTTATACGGCCGACATTACTTATACTTCTAGCGGTTTGCAAGGTTTGTCGCTGCGCGTTTTGCCGAAGCACGACAATCTCAGCAGCCCCTATGAAGCTGGCGTGATTCTTTGGGCACATTAGTCAGTAGTCAGTAGTCAGCAGTCAGTAGTCAGCAGTCAGTAGTCAGTAGTCGGGAGTCAGTAGTCAGTAGTCAGTAGTCAGTAGTCAGTAGTCAGTAGTTGGGAGTCGGGAGAATAAAGGAAGATTTTCCTAATTCTCCCCCTCTCCCCCTCTCCCC
>NZ_JADEXD010000221.1 GCF_015207285.1 Tychonema sp. LEGE 07203
GTAGTATCCTGGATATTTGGGAACTACTCAATTTAATTCCTGTAACTTTTTCTAAATATGTTGCTAGTCTGGCTGCCGTCCATCTCCCAAATTCATATCCATATTCTTCGGGAGCTTTTTCGATTGTTTCGATTGTATCTATCAATATTTTTTCATAATCGGGAGTGACTTTGCGAAAATTTCCTGGGCTTCTTTTATCTAAAAAACTATCCAAATTATCAGGGTCGCCATGAACTGACCAATAAGCTACTGTTGTGTAAGCAATCTCCATAAATTCACTAATTTCTCGATAAGTTTTTCCGTCATTTATTAGCAATAAAATTAGAACCTTTTCCCTTACGTAATTATCGTCAGACTCTTTTAGTAGTTTAATGAGTCTCTGTTTTTGATTGGGAGATAGATGGTTTTTGGCTGGCATATATTATAACTAATGAGCATTTACTTGTTATTTATATTATACAATCTAGCTGCGTATCAGCTTAACACATCGTGGCCCGCAGTTCGCAAGAATTCGCTAACTATGCGCGGGAAATGTTCGTCCGCATAAATACGCGCCACAGTTCAAGCTTCCTCATTTTTTTTGATTGCTGCTTCAATTTCATCAAGATGTGCATTAGCGTAACTCCAAACATTCACTAAGTCAGCGGCAGTAATATGAGGATAGTCATTTAGCAGTTCTGATTCGGTTATGCCCAGACGGCGAGACTCTACCAGTCCCCAAACTGGGATGCGAGTTTTGGCAATGCAAGCATCGCCGCCACAAACTCCGGGAGTTTTGGTAATTCCCGGCCAGCTATTATTTAAACTTTGGGTTAACAGCCCTATTGCTTCAGCTTTCTCCGTCGGAGTTAAGGCAAGAAGTTGTGTTTCTAATTCTGGGAGCATAGGTAATATCGCCTTGAAAATAAGGGAATATATTCTGATTATTTTAGCACAATTTTTATTCTCACTGAAGTAGTCAAGTAGGGTGCGTCAGCTAGGCAGAATTTCGTAAAAAATTCACAATCTCATTCTGACGCACCAACGAATAAATAAATGGTGCGTCAGCATGAGATTTTCAGTGATAATTGACAGTTCCCTTTTCTGACGCAGCCTACCTCTGACTGGGTTTGTTACAAAACTCCTATGCAGGTTTACTCGCCATCAAATCTCAAGGCTTCTCCCCTGACATTTGTATCTAATTTACCGTTCTCAAAAACAACTTTTCCTCCCACAACAGTCACCACGGGCCATCCCGTCAAATTCCAACCTTCAAAGGAACTCCAGCCGCACTTGCTCGCCATTTCTGCTCCGACAACTGGGCGGTATTTGTCCAAATCTACCAATACCAAATCGGCATCAAAACCCGGAGCAATTTTCCCTTTATTGGGAATTTTATAAGCCTTAGCAACTGCCGCCGACATCCAATGAGAAACTTGCGCTACGGTACATTTTCCCTCGACTGCTTGCGTCAGCATCAAAGGCAAAGAAGTTTCTACTCCGGGCATTCCAGATGGCGTATTCGGATATTCTTGAGCTTTTTCTGCTAAGGTGTGCGGTGCGTGATCGGTGGCGATAAAATCAATTACGCCGTCGAGTAAAGCTTGCCAAAGTATTTGGTTGTCTTTGGGTTCGCGCAAGGGCGGATTCATCTGTGCTAAACTGCCAATTTTCTGATAGGCACTGGTATTTAACAGCAAATGCTGTGGTGTTACTTCTGCTGTTACCCAACTCGGTTTTTCGCGGCGCAAAAACTCGGCTTCATCGCCTGTTGAAAGGTGCAGGATGTGCAATCGGCGTTGATATTTTTTAGAAAGTTTTACTGCTAGCTGAGTGGCTAACAAGGCTGCTTGGTTGTCTTGAATTTGCGAGTGTACGGCGCGATCGGAAATGCCGGCAAATTCCTGACGGCGCTGATTGATTCTAGCTTGGTCTTCGGCGTGTACTGCAATTAGCCGATCGCCCTTGGCAAAAATCTGCTCTAAAGTTGCTTCTCCATCCACCAACAACTGGCCGTGCATCGAACCCATAAATATCTTAATTCCAGGAGTCGGATTCGCATCCAACAAATCCGGCAAATTCTCCGGCGTTGCACCAATAAAAAAGCCGTAATTGACCAAACACTTCTCGGCAGCGCGCCTTAGTTTATCATCTAAGGCCGCTTGGGTGGTAGTTAAAGGTCGCGTATTGGGCATTTCCAAAAACGATGTCACGCCCCCTTTAGCGCAGGCGCAGCTAGCTGTAAACAAGTCTTCCTTGTGTTCCAAACCCGGTTCGCGGAAGTGTACCTGCGGGTCAATTACTCCGGGTAACAGAGTTAAGCCGATCGCATCTATTTCGCGATCGCCCTCGGCAATGGACGGAGCAACCCGAACAATTTTGCCATCGCTGATTAGCACGTCTCCTACCATAAACTCGCCGTCGGGTAACAGAACGCGAGCGCGGCGGATCGACAAACTTGATGTGGTCGGCATAAGCTATAAGTAAATAAGTAATGTCCGTGGCAACCTAGACAAATATTATCATCAAAAGAGTTTTGAAAATAGTAAGAATTATAACTGATTTTCAGAAATTTTGTAATTTGTAAGTTGTGTCGCGTCGCACACCTAACTCAACAAAATACTAGAAGAACTCACCCGACCGGCGCAAATTTTGCAGATTTTCTCAAAAAACTCCGAATTAAGTCTATAATTTGTATTCAGCCCAGTGACTTAAATACTTATGACTCGTCTAGACAAGTCAGCCGACGAAAAACCCCCGCAAAATACCGAAAATCCTTGGATTGAAGGAATTAAGACGATCGGCTTAGCAGCATTCTTGGCCTTTGGCATCCGCACCCTGGTGGCCGAAGCTCGCTACATTCCGACTGGCTCGATGTTACCAACTCTCCAAATTAACGATCGGTTAATTATAGACAAGGTGAGCTATCGATTCCAAGACCCCCAGCGAGGAGATATTATCGTATTTATGCCTCCCGATCCGGCGAGTTTGTGCACTGGACAGCCGCCGCCGATTAAAGATGCGTACATCAAACGAGTGATCGGACTTCCGGGCGACACCGTGGAAGTCAAAGACGGAAAAGTTTTTATCAATAAGCAGCAGCTACAGGAAGAATATATTGAAGAAATTCCCCAGTATCCCTACGGGCCCGTAGTTGTCTCTAAAAATTCTTACTTGGTGCTCGGCGACAACCGCAACGCAAGCTGTGACAGCCATTATTGGGGCTTTGTACCGAAGCAAAATATCATCGGTAGGGCGATCGTCCGTTTTTGGCCGCTCAACCGCACAGGCTCGATCGATCCCGCGCCCCTTTATCCCGCTAAAAATTAGCTACCACTCAAATCCTCGGCGGTTGAAACCGCCGGGTTTGTGAGTTGATGGGCGATCTCAATTTCGGTGGCCGATCATTGCAGCAGATTTAGCACGAAGTTTCGCGATCGATCGCCTTCACAACTTTGTTATACATCTCCTCTGCTTCTTGCGGCGAATTGCCGATACTCGTCAATCCCAATTTGCCAAACTCCGACAAACAACCCATTAAATGAAACACGCTCCCCGTCTCAGTACCGCTATCAAAATGCAGTTGATTGTCAGCAATAATATCCATCAAATCGTTCGGTAACAATCCCCGATACCGCTCTTTTTTAAAATTGTCCGAAGCGACATAATATTTCGGACGGCCCTGCTGGCTGTAAAACAATCCCGTAGTGCGATCGTAACGACCGTTTGTTAACAACTTCAAAGCCATAAACGGATGAGTTGTCCCTCCTTTCCGCAAATTAATTTCTATTGCTTGAATATCCCATTTGCCGTCATCTTGTAGCACGGCAACAACATCGACTCCAAATCGCTCTAAAGCACCTTTATCAGCTAAGTTTTTCCCCACTTTCCATCCCAATTCTTGCAACGCCAGCCGATAGGATTCATCAGCCGGAAATTGGCAACCCAAGAAAATTTGATTGTCCGGGCCTCCTAAAATCTGGTCGTGGGTTGAGAGAATCTCTACTTCGCCGCTGGGGACGATTCTACCTTGAACGCTGGGCGATCGCTTTTCTTCTCCTTCAATAAATGCTTCGGCAATTGCCCCTAACTCGGGAATGCGGCTGCTGAAATGTTCCCAGGTTTCGCCTGTGGATTGAAAGCGCAAATTATGGAAGCTATCGCCAATTGCTTTAACTCTTTCTTGCGGCGGTTTATTTGCGATCGGTTTGAGGTCTAGAATTGCATTTCCTTCCCCCGAAAAACCTTCATTTAATTTAATTACTATCCGCTGCAAATGCGGCTGCCTTTCCCACAAATTGGCCCCAGCTTCCGCTAAATCTTCCGCATTCCAAACCAACTCGGAACCGTCAGGATAAGCCACGCCACATTCTTGAAAAATTTGCCTGCTGCCGCTTTTGGTTCCCCAGTAAAGCAGATCCGGATCGCTGCCCCACAAAGGAATTCCCAATTTAACAGATAACTCGCGTTCCAAGGCCGTCGAGTTGTAACAAACCATATAAGATTTTGTCGGCCGCACTGCTTGACGGATGCGCTCCATCAACCGGGGGCGGTCTAAAATTTTCTGAGTCAGGGATTTAGCAGAAGCATCGTAAGCACAGAACAGTAAAAGCCGATCGCGCGCGTGAGAAAATGGAATACCGGGCAGCAATTGCAGGTAATAATCCACAATCATTGGGTGCAGCGGTTGCGAGGTAATGTAAATTAAGCGCGTGCGGGGATTTCGCAGGCGAATTAATGAAAATAAATGCCGTTCTTCATAGTGGTAAGCACCCTCAATTTTCTGCATTTCTTGCTGGTCTAAACTGAGAGACGGAATGATGATAATGTCACAATCATCGCTATCAAATTCTTCGCTCGCTTGCCATTTTTCGCGTAATTCTGTCTGAAGATTGCGAAATTCCACAGATTCTGAAGATGAATTATTTAACTTTTGCATGGCGTTTCATCCTAATTATTCAAATAATGCTTGCTAAGGGTGTATAGTGCGTCAGCCAAAATATCTGAGACAACTAAAACAGTTTTTTTTTGACGCACCGGATGGATTGTTGAGGACACAAATGCACAATAGCGACTTATATTATATTCCGTCAATTACCTGTAATAAAAATTGTTTGGGTGTGATGATTATAGTGACATGACGAAGGCGGACTTGCATTCCGAACGATAGAACCAATTTTATTATGTCGTTCTATCTGACACAATCTTAAGGTGCGTTTGTTCCAATATTTGAGGCAAATCAAGCATATTTTTGCTGACGCGCCCTAGAACTAAGAATTTCGCCGCACTCGAAAAAGTCTGGCATATTCCAATATAGGTTCTAGCCGCCGTTGATTTTGCTTTAGTGCCGAGATCAATTTTTCCGAAGGGCGGAATACCAGGGGAGCCGAATATTTGTTCAGCATTTCCATATCTGGCGACTGGCTCAGCAGGATCAGCCGTACATCTTTGTCAAGCAAGTAACTCAGAGAAAGCAAATCTCCCATGTTGGTAAAATCGTTACCGCGATCGCTAATTACAATTGTATCTTTAATCGATCGGTTAGCTATCGCCTCTTTGTTAATATTTCTGGCAACTTCAGCATTAAAATAGCTCAAGTCTTTGCTCCACCAAGTATCAGAAACAGCGCTGAGCGTACAGGATGCGATACTTGCGGTAAATACCCCAGCTAAAATGACTTGCCAAAACCGCTGCTGAGTTTTCAGATGACTCGCGAACAAGCAAGCAACTGCTAGCTGCACAGCCGGGAAGCAGGAAATCAGATAGCGGCTCACGGCGGAACGCTTGCCACCTAGAATTAGATCCGGTAAAGCTAGTATCAAAAAAGGTACAAAAATTGATGTCAAAATAAACAGCAAAGTTGAACTGCTCCTTTGGCGGCACACTTGGTAAATGCCTGCCGCAATTAACAGCAAAAATGGTAATCTCAGCAGATAAGTCCAGATATTTTCAAAACCGAAGTCGAAGTCAAAAAATAAGGCTGTAAAGCTGAGCGTCCACAATTTTGCTAGATACAGCCAGCCGGGAGATACTCGCGTCCAATCTGTCGTCGATGAAGCTCGTTCGAGATTTGTCGCCAGCACGTAAATCCACGGCGCATACAAAATTAAAGCTGCTGTTACTGCTAAGAAAAACTGCGAATTGGTGATATGACTCCGTAATTTTTTTTGCTTGACAAACAGCCAACTCGCAATGATAAAAACTCCGTGTCCGATGAGTGTTAAACTGAAGAAAGGGTGAGTGTAAAAACCAAGGGCGATCGCCAGCGAGTAATAGGCCCAACTTTGCCAATTCCGCAACCGCACTGCTCTCAGCAGCAGCCAACTGCTGCCAATAACTGTGGCAGTTAGCAAACTGTACTGCCTTGCTGTCTGAGCAAACAAGATGTCAAAGGGAGATAAAGCCAAAAGTGCTGTTGCTACTAGCGCTGCCAAATTTGAGGCGAAAAGTTCCAGAGCTAAAACGTACATCAAAGGCAGCGACAGCAAACTCAATATTGCTGGCAAACTGCGGGATGCTGCTAGAGAACTGCCAAATTCCTGCATCCACAAACGAGCCATGAGAAAGTACAAAGGCGGATGCTGCGGATCTTCTAGTGCTAAAGAACGAATTGTGTCTGCTGCTGTACTTCCCGGTTTGAGCCGCTGATATTTTTGCAATTCTGGTGCGGGAACAATTCGGTTTTGGAATAGTTCGCTGTCGATTTCTTGCCTGGTGAAACCAGCGGCGCGGATTGATGTGTAAACTTCGTCGTGCCAGTAAAGTTTGCGATCGATCTCGAAGAACCGAAATCCGATACCCAGTAAAATGCCGATCGCTAATAAGCCGATTAGCCACCGGAAATTTTTGGTATTAACAGATGTGTCTAGATGTGTTGTAGGTGCCATGCTTGTCCTTATTGTGGCGATCGGAATTTGGAACTGCAGACAACGACCACTTACGCACACGCTGTACCTGTAGGGTGTGCAGTGCGAACCTTAGCACTGCTTGGGGTGGAGCAGACCATTTTTGCGCCGCGAGTCCTAACAATCTTAAACCTCACTCCCAGACCGATCGATACCCCAACAGACAATCATTCTACCGGATGCCGGATGCGGAATACCTTTTTAACGGAACTTGCGCCTTGCGGGGCAGTTCGTCCAAGAGCGATGGTATGCCAGCCGTAGGTTTCCCCGCTTCGACAACATACAGTTTAAATGCAGAATAGCTGAGCAATCTGGTAACTCTAACAAAGTAATATTACGTTGTTTGCACTCTTCAAGTTTGTGTCGATAATAGCAGCGCTTGTGTGAATAAAAGCTCGAACTTTGACGGTCGCCGTTTGCTTATCTACTGCGGAGCAAAAAGTATCAATACAGGCAATAACGAAATTACAACTAATACCTTGAGACTTGCTACATAACTTTCAACATGATTGTATCTGTGCGATCGCCGATCGATTTCTTGCCAGATAGGAGGTTGAAAAATGCGCCTGTACCGCCCGCTGGAGAGAATTGTCCGAGGGAATGTCTGCATCTGGCGATCGAATCGATAATTTGACTAGCATTCTTGCCTAAATCTTGGATCGATCGGGAAACTGCAGATGGATCGATCCTCGACGCAGATTAACACAGATGCTTTTTAACTGATATCTTGCACCATTGTCAGCAACGGGCTCGCGTGCCCGTTCTGTCAAAGAGTGAATTTCTTGTGGGATGGGCAGGAGAGCCCGTCCATAAAAAGCTTCCACACGAATGGTGCAACATCTGGGTTTTAAGAAAGTTAGCTGGCGCAATCCTGATGCGATCGAGAATACTCGATATTCTCAGAATAATCATAAAAAACTCCTGCCAAGCGATCGGCAGGAGCTTTTTAAACATCAAGGGTAAAGCCTAAACTAATTTATCTTACCCTTTTCAAATGTTGCAGCTTTGATATTTCGCTCTGATTACAAAGCGTTACCGCGAGGCAGAACTTCTTCAGGGAAGATGAAGTTTTCGTGAGGTTGGTCTGTTGGAGCCATCCAAGCACGAATGCCTTCGTTAATCAGAATGTTCTTAGTGTAGAACGTTTCAAACTCAG
>NZ_JADEXD010000014.1 GCF_015207285.1 Tychonema sp. LEGE 07203
GGGTGGGCGGGCAAAACAAATCCTGCTTGGAGCAGGATTTTATCCCCTTTATCGGGGGTCGTCATTGATTACTTGATAAAATCATCAATCTCTTCATTATCGTCAGTTGCCTTTTTCTTATGAGAAGCTTTGACTGCCGATTCGATATAACGGAAGTGCAAGTCAATCACTGCTTGCTCAGATGAAAGCCAGTAAACGTTGCTCAAGATTTCTTCAAGCATCTCGTCAGCCGAGTAGCCTTCATATTGCTTGTTAAACCAAGTATTGAACGCTTCCCAGTCAAGAGCTTTACCTTTCTGCAACTGTCGTTGTTTGGCACGTCCCGTTAACTCGCGGGCAACGTGCAAAAACATCTCGAAGCGCTGTTCTTCAAGAGTTTCTGCAAATTGCTTTTGCATCGGAGTTGGAGCGGATTTGCGATTAGCCATGATTAACCCTCAAGCGTGTTTTTTTTCACAACTAAAGCGACGGCAGTCTGCTAATTACAATTAATTCAAAAAAATTAGTGGGTGGGTGAGTGGGTAAAATTAAATTCACAATCAAGGTCAAAACTTCCTTGATTGTGAATTTGTTGGGTATGCTTCCCAGAGCGTCCTGATTCGGACGGTGGCGACAATCATTACCCTGAATTGCGATTCGTGGAAAAGGCCTCGATAGAGGCAAAAAAATGCTCTGCTTTTTCAGCAGAGCTTTCTAATCAAACTTTAGCAATTATTCGTCGTCTTCCTCAAATTCTTCGTCTTCGTCTAAACTAAAATCATCCTCCTCATCGTCATCATCCTCATCCTCATCCTCATCGCCTTCCTCGTCTTCGTCATCCTCATCAATTTCATCGAGTATGTCATCAATTTCATCATCTTCATCATCGAGTTCGTCGTCCTCATCTAGTTCTTCAGTATCTTCTTCAGAGGATTTAGCTAACTCGTTGCGACGCTTTAAACTTTGAGCATTGAACTCCATTAAATCGGCAATGGCAGCTTGCGGGTTGTCAGCAATTGTATCGTAAAGTTGGCTCATCGCTAAGGCAACAACTTCGACACCATACTTGAGTTCCTCGGGCCGGCCAACTAGCTTGGGAAACACAGTATTGTTCCACTCTTGCCAGTCGAACTTTTTACCATTGCCATTGCCGTTGCGCTTGTTCAACTGAGCTTGAATATCCAATCCCAGTTTTTCGCGAACTGCGTGGCCAACCTTTGTCGAAATACGGCTATCGCGACGCTGAATTGTCACGCCGTACTTCTTATGAATTGTATTGCGAATCTGTTTGACTAGCTCGCCAGCAAGTTGCTCGGAGCTGAGGTTAGGTTGAGGTTTTGATTTGGCTCCATTGTTACTGCCGACTGTTTGACTGTTCTGCTTTTCAGGCGGTTTTGATTTAGCAGGCACTGGTGACTGAGAGCGATTTGGAGTGGCTGCTGTTTGTTTTTTAGTTGTGGCCATGATTGACAATTTAACTTACATAACATCAATTTATGAGTGCCGTTAGGCACAATTACCCCCTCCAGTTGAGGGGGCGTATTTCGCTCATTAGCAGGAAGTTAAATTTTAATTATGTTAGTTAAATTTTTATGTTAAACATCCTGTATTTAGTTGTATATGAATCATGAAAACTTTCAATAATTGGTCTAAGTTAAGAGTTATTCAAACTCCCATAGTTGCCCTTGAATATTACAGTGCCGATCGCCAAAAAATCTTGTCATCATTTCATCAGTACGCCAGTGAGTGTTGTTTACCTGTTTATTATTGGAATCCAGGCTATGCAACTCTTCAACAGGTGCGGTGTTTGGATAAACATCTCCCGAATTTAGGTTTTCTTTCAGATATGGCAAGCCTTTCAGATATTTCCGAGATGTATAATAGTGAATGCGTTCTATATAAAACTGAGCTATCTGTCGAGAGTGATGTCCTGCAATTTCTGCTGGAAAATGACTACCCCGGTATCTTTTTGTTAGAGGACATTTTGGAATCAGAGAGTAGCGAACAGCCTCTTGTCCGCCGTTATTCTCAATTGGCTAACGCATTTTTTGAGCTGAAAGGGCGTTGGGCCGAGCTGAAAGGGCGTTGGGCCAACCAATATTGGGTACTGCTGGGTGAGTACATCCAACTGCCATCAAAGCTAAGTCCATTAATTCCTCTACTCAAATGTCCGTTACCCGATCGTTTTGAAGTCGAAGTTCTTGTAGATAATTTTTGCGAGCGCAATTGTTCCCTTGATTTTGGTTCAGATGCGGTAGCTGCTAAAAAACGGCTGGCTGTTTCTAGTCTAGGGCTGCCAACTGCTGAAATTGAATTAGTATTAGATCGATCGCTCTCTGTCACTACTTCAGTTGTCCATATCGCACAGTTGGTATTGGAGCATAAGATATCGCAACTTCGAGACCAGGGGTTGGAGTTCATTGCTTCTCCAGACGTGCCTCATGCTGGCGGTTTAGATTTATTAGACGCTTATTTGAGCGAAGTCGTAAAGCTGTCAGAAGCTGATGCCAAGAAATATCACCTCAGACCTCCCAAAGGAATGCTGCTGTGGGGGCCGCCGGGGACGGGCAAAAGTTTGAGTGCAAAGCTAGCTGCTAAGAAACTAGGTTATGCGCTTTTAGCAGCAAGTTGGGGCAATATTCTAGGTTCCTCTAATCCCGATCGCGCTCTCAACAAAATGCTGGATACAGCCGATAATTTGGGCGGCTGCGTGCTGTTTTTTGACGATTTTGACAAGGGTTTTTCTGGTTGGGAATCTAATGCTGATGGCGGTGCAGCTAGGCGACTGTCGCAGAAATTGCTCACATGGATGCAGGAGCATGAAAGCCCCGTGTTAATGTTAGCTACTGTTAACCGCTTAGAAATGCTGCCGGCTGAACTTATTCGCAGATTTGACGACGGCGGAATCTGGTTTGTGGATTTGCCACACAGCGGCGCTCGCTATGAGATTTTCAACTTGCATTTGGCTAAGTATTTCCCAGAGCAATTTGGGGAAGGAAAAGAGAACCTTTGGAGCGACAGGCAGTGGTATTCGCTACTATCTGACTATGCCGGAGCAACGAGTGCTGAAATTGCGATCGCAGTTAAACGCTGTGCTGAGCGAGCTTATTGTGAAGGGCGACCTGGTAAAATTGAATTGGCCGATCTGCGTTATCAGAGAACTCAGTTTGTGCTGTCGTCTGAGCGTTCTTCTGAAGATATCCAGGGGATTCGGAACAAAGCATCCTTTGCTCGGCCTGCTTCTGGGAGCGATCGGTCTTTATTTGCGGCCCGAGAGCAAGAATTATTCGAGTATCGACCGACTGCTTACGATAAAATTTGAGTGCAACTAACTGAATTTTCCTAAACATTGCGCTACACCAAAAGTAACACAATTGAAACTTTATTGTTCGTCTCGCGCTCTCAGTAATGTTTCTGCCCACTGGCTGTCTGCCTCGAACAGCAACTGATCTAGATGCTATAATTCGGGTTATATGTGAATACATACACCGGGGGCTAAGTGTGGAAGAAAGCGAAATTACCCGCCTGGAGCAACAATTATCCGTCGCCAAAGAAACAGGCGATCGCAGTGAAGAGTGCAATGCTTTAGGAAATTTAGGAATTTACCTATATCAGCTTGGGCAATTCCGTGAAGCTGTGGGATATTGCCAACAATATTTGAGTATAGCGCAAGAAATTCAGAATTCTTGGGGAGAAGCGACAGCTCAATGGTATCTGGGCTACAGCTACACAGCTCTCGAAAAGCAGCCAGAGGCTATTGAAGCTTTGAGCCAAGCTTATCGGCTGTTTAGAAAAATGTGTAACCAGGAACATTCCGAGCAAGCTTGGACGACGCTTAACCAGTTGGGCGATAGCTATCTAGCTCAACAGCAGTATGCCAAAGCAGAAGAGCTTTATCATAATCAGAGAGAAGTTTTACAGGAATTTAACGATCAAAAATTGCTAGGCTGGGTACTGCAACACCTTGGCAAAGTGCAATACTATCAAACCAACTATTCAAGCGCAATTGAGTCCCACACCCTGATGCTGGAAATAGCTGGAGATGTGGAAGACAAGGCGATGGAAAGTTCGGCGCTAATGTGGTTGGGGTACGATTTCTGGGCAGCGGGTCAACTAGATTCAGCCCTAGAATATTTAAAACAACGATTAGCTCTTACCAAAAAACTCAATGATACCAATGCTCAAAGGGAAACATTAGGCTGGTTGGTAAATCTTTGTAAAAACATCGATGGTGACGGGGTACTCCCATGTTTTTACATGACGGAACAAATAGAATTATTTCGGCAGTTAGATGACAAAAATAGCGAACTGAATACGGTTGATGACTTTTACAATTTAGGAATGTTGTATTTTAACCAGCAGAAATATCAGCAAGCTCTCGCCTGTTTCCAGTCACATTTTACCTTTATACAAGAATTAGAACAACCTATTAGGAGAGCGAATGCTCGCTATATGCTAGGTCAAAGTTATCGAAATTTAGGTCAGCAAACAGAGGCAATTGAGAATTATCAACGAGCGGTTGAACTCTATATAGAGCAGAACAGCACTAAGGAATGGGCAGCAAAAGCACTGGATTATCTGAGTAAGCTTTATCGAAATTCCTATGATTATTTCCAAGCTATAGAGCAACAAAAAAAACGCTTAGAGTTAGTGAAAGAACTGGGCGATCCGTATTCTGAACAAGATGCTCTTTATCAGCTAGGCTGTATTTATGACGATGTAAGAGAGCACCCTCAAGCACTTGAGTATTTTTCTTCCGCCCTGATTTTAGCTAAGGATTTAGCTCGGAAAGACTATAGTGCTAATGCTCACTATATGTTGGGGCTAACTTATGAAAAGTTGGGTCAAATAGACGAAGCGATCGACCATACCAATCAATCAGAAAAACTTTACACAGAAACTGAAAATCAAACATGGGTAGAAAACAGTCGTCTTCAGTTACAAAAATTAGAGAATAAAAAAATAGAATCCGATCCTCAAACGTGGAAAATTCTAGGCGATCGACTATTTAACTCAGGGGATTATCAAGAAGCAATTAACTGTTATGACAAGCTACTCCAGCCTGAATTAGAACCCAATTATTTGCTAGCGTTGCAGGGATTAGGTGAGCGCCAACTATCTAGTGGTAACTACTATGCGGCCTTGGCTTCTTTTAAAAAAGTTGTTGAACTCAATTCTAGTAGTATTTTTGGTTGGGTTTGGCAAGGATTGGCGTTAATCACATTGCAACAAAATGAAGAAGCAACTTCTGCTCTCCGGTTCGCTTTAGAACTCGATCGAAACAATTCGGATGCTTGGTATTGCTTGAGTCAAGCTCTCTTTAATTTACAGGAATATCAAGAAGCTCTCAAAGCTTCTAGTCTGGCTGTAGAATTGAATGCTAACTCCTATGATGCTTGGAATGTTCGAGGAGCTATATTAGCGAATGGCTTTCAACTCTACCTAGAAGCCCTTGATGCTTTTAACAAAGCTTTATCTATTAACCCCACTAATGAAGTGGCTATAAAAAACCGCTCTATTATTTTATCTAAACTTGGATTTTCTCAAGAAGAGCTTAATAATAAAAGTGATACTTATTTGCTTGATTTTGATTTTAATAATATTCAAGATTGGAAAAATTTAGGTAGCCTTCGGAGAAGTCAAGGGCGGGATAGCGATGCACTGATTGCCTACGATCAAGCATTAGCTTTGAATAGTAATAATGCTGAGTTATGGAGAGAGAAGGGGAGTACACTATGGGATTTAGGAAGCCTGCAAAATGCCCTTGAATCTTGGAATAAAGCAATTGCTTTGAATCCCAATGATTTTCAAACCTATTTAGCTTTTGGGAATGCCCTACTCGCTAAAGGATTAAATGAAAATGCAGTTTATTACTTTAACCAAGCTCTCCTTTGGTCAGAAAATAGTTTAGCTTGGCCCGGTAGGTGCAAGGCACTGTCAAACTTGGGACACTATCTGACAGCAGTACAAAGCTGCAATGAGGCGCAGCAACGTCTTAACATTAAGTGTATCACAGCAGTTGCTTTTACTATGGATGAATATAATAAGGAGTATGGAATTTTACAATATGCTGAAGGTTTAGCTCACGCTATAGAAGCACAAAAACACAACAATTCGAGTGATTATTGGCAAAAATCTTATCCATGCTTTCAGGAGGCTTTGAAAAGATTTAAGGAATCAAACTTGCAAGAATGGTATATGCGAGTTCTACAAGAGTTGCTCACTGTATGTCGAGAGTTAGGTAGAACAAAAGAGGCAAAATACCGCTTATATGAAGGAGTGGATTTGTTAACGCAATTAGTAGAAGAATCTTCATCAAAGCGAGAAAAAGACCTATTATCCAAAGAATTTGATAGGCTAAAACAATGGCATACGGATGAAGTTATTGAGTACAAAACCTTATTTATGGAACTGCTTGATGGAGTAGACGAGGGATGGGAGCAAGAGCAGATATTGGAGCATTTGGGAGAACACTGCGATAATCCCTATTTAATTCGGTGGCTGAAGGGTTTTGGCATGGAAGAGTTAGAGAAGTTGTGGGGTTCTCCAGATTTTGATCGAGGCTATCTAATGATTAAGCTTGGAGAAATTCACTGTGGAGAGTTAGGAAAAGTTTCTCAAACATTCGGGTATCAGATCATTGAAAAGACAATAGAAAAAGCTGAAGAGGCAATAGAGACAGTCTATCAAAAATATCAATCAGGAGATTATAAAGAGGCTCGTTTTAACTATCGATATTCTCTAAATCAATGGAGTTTTGATTACCGTATAGTTCAGTCTTGCCGTCAGGAGTGTCAGGACAAGCTAGAACACCTTGAAGAAGGGCTGGTATCGCGCTATGCAGATACGCCAACTCAAGCTGACGACTACCTCGCTTGGTTTAATCTTGGTGAAGAACTCAGAAAGTTAGAATATGACGAAGCAGCTATTATTACTTTTCGTCGCACTCTACGTCTAACTAAAGGACAGTTCTGGGAAGCCTGGGCTAGTTGGGGATGGATTGAGCTAAAGAGACCTAGTGTTGGTGATAATCAACCTGCTGACTTAGGACTGAAATTTCTTAAAAGAAATGCGCCTTATTATCAAGATGCTTGTGGAATTTTGTATGAAATTAAAGGAGACTACTATCAAGAAGGATTAGGAGTTTTATATGAAATCAAAGGAGATTCATGGTATCGGTACGAACATACAAAAGGACCTTCTAGGGGAATGATTCCTTTAATTAATATTGGCTCCCTTCCTGACTATGAATTGTGGCGTGGGTGGTGGGAGGGGGCCTATGAGGCTTATCGAAAAGCTCTGGATTGCTTCACCACGCCTCGACTGCGAGAGCGACGACTCGGCGTACTACAGAAACTTGTTAAAATCTGTCGCTGCCTTGGTAAAAAAGATGAAGTGCAACATTTTGAACAGGAAGGTTCTGACTTACTAGGATGCTTGCTGCAAGAAATGCCATCAGAGACAGCTAGGTTAGCTAGAAAGTTTGCTGCTTTTGACCAATATCGGGTAGACTCTTTAGCCGAATCAGAAAAAGTCTGGCAAGCTTTAAAGTTTGCAGAATGGCGAAAAAATATTTGCCTGCGCTGGTTAGCTTCTAATCAATGGAGTAACGATAAACCTGATTTAGATGAACAAGCCCTTCTTTATTTTTCAACCAAAATCACATCGTTATTAGATTCTCGGACTGCGATAATTTATTGGCATCTTAGCCCAGCAGCCATTAGCATATTTGTCCTTAAACACAAGGAAATACCAAAAGTTTATGTTCTTAAAAACAAAAAAATATATGAAGCTTTTACAAACCCTAAGCCCACGCAAATTGTTTGGGGAGGTGAAACAGTAACTTTTCCAATACCAACAGTTACAGAAGAGGATGTAGTTAAAGGGACTTCTGGAGTTTATGACAACCAGTTAGTCAAGTTTGAATACTGGATGGAAGAATGGAAAAAGAATTATCGAGACTATCGCTATGGCAAAAAAAAGGAGCCTGACGAAACTTTATTGGAAGCAGAAAATAAAAATATCGCCCCAGCGAGTCATCCCTGGCGAGAAAAAATGCTAGAAGAACTAGATCAACTGGCAGAAATTCTCCATATTAAGGAAATAGTCGATGAATATCTGACCGACATTAAAAAATTGATTTTGATACCTCACCGAGATTTGCACCTGCTACCTCTAGAATACCTGTTTCGAGACAAAGGATTCACAATCTCCCGCCTGCCCAGCATAAATTTAGGACTAAACTTAGAACGGTTACGAGCCACTCCCACATTACCTCCGCTTAGCATTGAGCATCCTGATGTCGGCAGCACCTTGCGTTTTGCCAAAATAGAATCAATCTTCTTAGCGCATCTATATCAAATTCCCCAGGAAAATCGCATTGCGGATAAAGATGCAACCAAAAAACGTATTCTGGAAGTCATACGAGTTGCGGCTGATATCATGCACTTCACTGGTCACGGCGAACACGATACCGACTGCCCCGCTGAATCAGCATTAATTCTTGCAAATGGAGACAAATTAACTCTGCGCGATCTTCTAAATTTACCGTTACGAGAGTATTATTTAGTTTGCCTGTCTGCTTGCGAAACAGGATTGACCAGCACAAGCAACCTCATGGATGAATTCGTGGGTTTGGTTAGCGGCTTCCTTGCCCGCAAAACCGCCTACGTCCTCAGTACGCTTTGGAGAGTTGACGAACTTTCTACGGCCTTGCTCGTCATCGACTTCTACCGACGCTTTCAAGCAGGCCTGCACCCAGCCCAAGCTTTGGGAGAAGCACAGCAATGGCTTTGTACGCTGACTTATCCCAAACTAGCTGAGGAATATGCTATACTAGCCGATCAGATCGACGGATGTTCACCGGCTTTTGCCGAGTATCTAGAATCTGAAGCGTATGACATTCAGGAAAATACAGATAAAATGGAATCAAGCCAGCCTCCTTTTGCCGATCCTTACTATTGGGCTGGTTTCACAATTACAGGTTTGGTGAAATAATGGCTGCTATGCAAGAAGAAGATGCTATTACCCTCCACGCTTTTTCAGAAGCTTTGAGGAAATTCGATTCCTCTTTACCAGAGGAACTAATTATACAAATTAATCAAGTGGGTCAACAGTTAGCAGCAAACACATCTAACGTAGATCAATTTGCCGAGCTCTACAGGCTCACAGCCACAATAAAGAAAAATCCAGAATATGCTCGCTTCTATAAGCTTTATCGAGACGAGCGCCGCTGCCTGCAACAACCATATAATACTCAGGAACGCGGAAAGGCAATTCAAAATACAAGTTCGCTCCTCCCTTTTGCTCCTTTAGAAAATGTTGCGGGTGATATTAGTTATCTAAACACCTATAAACCTTCTGCTTTACCCGAACGAGCAAATACTAACACGAATAATGCAACTGGGATAAATGAAGCAGAAGTAATAGGACGCGGTATGTGATGAGTAAAGTTTTTTACCCGACACTGGATTTATTTGTTTATCAACTTGGAGAAGCGTTGGGGGCTGATAAGCAAAACGTCCAGGCTAATCAAAGGGCTTTTTTGAATAACTTTCCGAGTCCTGAAATCAAGCAAAAAGTTGAGGAGGCGCTTAAGAGAAGTGACTTACCCAAGTCAGCTAGGTTTACTTTTTTACTCACAGATCCCAATCATTGCGAAATTCCCAACCAATTTATTAATGACTACTCAGTAGAGCAATTTTACCAGCCTGTAATTTCTAGCGATACTTATGGATTGCTGTTTGACAGCTCAATTATTCCACCTGAACAATGTCAACCAATTGAATCATTTCAAACTCTCAAAAGTTTAGTATCTCATACTCAAGGCAACTTAGGTAAAACCTGGCTACTTTCAGGTTATTATCCCGAAGGAAGCGAACCAGAAAATTTAGCTAAAGAGATATTTAAAATAATTCGCTGCGATTTAACCACTCCTCCAGGGCTTAGCTGCGAATGGGAGCAAAAATCTACAGGTGACTTTCTCGAAGGAAAATTTTATTGGATACGCTCTCTTTATCCAACAAAAGACAGTTTAACAGAGCGAGCATTTTTAATCATTCTCTATCCCGAAACACAACTAGATAAAAAAATTCCGCATCCCGAAACACAACTAGATGAAGAATTTCCGCAGGTGGCAGGAAATTTTAATCAATTTTGGTTAGAATTATTTGGATATCAAAACAAAATTTTTTGGGCACAGGAGCAGGCATTCTATTTAAAAAGAGAGTTAGAAACAGGATTCCTAAAAATTCGTAACATTCTCGCCGAAATTAAACTCCTAGCAAACCACACAAAAAAAATTGAAGAGGGTCAAATTCAGCAAATAGAGGACATAGAAGTAGAAAATGTGATAGCTGTCAAAGAAATTAAAGCGATTATCAAAAATAGTGCCGGGACGATTGCGGACTATGCAATTAATCTCAGCTATCTAAAAATTCAGTTGACTACGATTGAAACTCAGTTGCAAAATCATCGACTTTTAATTGACCACATTGAAACACAAGCTCAGCCTTTCGGCAAAACAAATTTAGATGGTATAAGAGAATTTAATAAAGTAGTTGAGAACCGTTATATTAAACAGGTTGAACAAGATTACGCGAGTCTCAGGCCAGGGTTAGAGGCATTAGAAAACCTGCTGCATCCGATTCAAAGCCTTGTAGAATTAGAGGAAGGAGAGCGCGATCGGCGACTAGAAAATTGGATTGCGGTTATCGGCATCGGTATGGGAACAGCATCAATAGCCGCGTCTGCTATTGCTAACTTTGTTGAACAAATCAGACAGCCTCAAACGATTAAAACAATACCCCCTTCAAAATCACCAACCCCTTCAACACCACAGGCACTTCCCCTCTCTCCTTGGTCAAATTTTTGGTTTGCCTTCCTCATTAGTATTGCAATAGGATCGGCATTTAGCTTGTTAACTTTGATAAGTTTGCCAATAGTGCGTTCTTGGAGTTCTCTGGGAAAAAAGTTGCAACATTCAAAAAAAAGCAATATTCAGAAATAATAAAAATAAAACGATATCAAACTTGCGACCCATATTCCACAGTCGGTCTGCGAAAGTCTGAGGTATTTTATATAGTTGGTTAGACCTAAAAATTAACTTAGCCGAGTGCCTTAGCTATGTTCATGGGTTTAAGAAAATCGTCGTCGTTCAATAAATTAAATAATAACCAGTGCATATGGTTAATAACAAATGCACTGGTTAGCAATGGCTGCGGTTCGTTTTCTCCCTACTCCCACTCCCCAATCTTTCCCCGTTAATCTCTTACCCTCCCCAACTTTCCATCACCTTAATTTCTACCTCGCAAGGAATCGGAGAGAGAAACTTATTCCCAGCTCTCACCATACATTTTTTAAGCAAGGCTTTAACTGGCCTCACTTCTTCAAGAGGACACTCTATTAAAATTTCATCGTGAACCACACAAATCAGTTTAGCATCCGTGCAGCTTAGAGGTGAAAAAATGAGAGCAATAGCGAGTTTAGTAATGTCAGCGCTCATCCCTTGAATTGGATTATTTAGCATTTCGTTAAGCAGCGGTTTAGTATCTTTTGACCATAATCTCCTTCTGCCTAAGACTGTCCGACTCTCTCGAATACCTCGGCTCCAGGCCTTCCGAACTTTGGCGTGAAATTGTTTGATACCTGTATAGGATTCAAAGAACTTCTTACGAAAGTGTGAAGCTTGTTGCAGCGTTAAAGTGACTCCATGCTCTGCTTGAGCCATATTCTTAAATTTCTGTGTTCCCATGCCATAAATTAAACCGAAGTTAATAATTTTACCGAGCTGTCTGTCTTCGACAGTAATTTTAGATAAAGGTTTTGCTAGCACCAAAGAAGCTGTGAGAGAGTGCAAATCTTCCCCTTTGGAGTAAGCTTTCACCATCGTGCGATCGCCCGAAACCTTCGCCATGATCCGCAGTTCAATCTGACTGTAATCGGCTTTCAGCAAGACGTAACCGGGTGCAGCTTTAAAACACTGTCGGGTTTCCTTATCTCTGGGGATATTCGTTAAATTTGGTTCTCGACAACTAAACCGTCCTGATCTAGCACCAATCTGAAACCAATTGGGATGGATGCGCCCTGTAATCGGGTGAATGTGTTCTGGCAAACCCAGAGTAAAAGTGTCGATACGAGCCGATAAACTGCGGTATTCTAACAGTGCTTGAATAACGGGATACTCGCCTTGCAAAGGAATTAAATGTTGAGAGCTAGTGGAAGTAACAGGAATACCTTTTTCTTGCAAAGCGGCTAAGACTTGCTTGGGAGAGCGAGGATTAATTGTATCCGTAAATTCCGGCAGGAGAGAGATTTGTTGATTAGGGTTAGGTCGATGGAGTTGTGAATTAATTTGTTTTAAAAGAGAGTCGCGTTGATGACAGAGCTTGACTCCCAAAACTTTCCACTGTTCTCTATCTAAAAGCATTCCGTTGAGTTCCATAGAAGCCACCGCAGGCAGACAAGCAAACTCTAGTAAAGCAGTTTTCCAAAGCTTAGAAGATTTCAGTTTTTGTTGCAGAGCAGCAGCCAGCGGGAGTAAGATTGCAGCATCGGTAGCAGCATATTGGAGTTGAGCGAGTGTTAAGTTTCCCGACCAATCGCTAACTTGCTGCGTTTTGTCTAGCTTTACTTTCAGCAAATTCTCAGTGACAGCATCTAGGGACAAATGCCGTTTTAGTCCAGCCGTCAGCACTCGGTAAGCTAAATAGGTATCGAAAAAGGGTTTCGATGGTTCCAGTCCGGCAAAAGTGAGCATTTGCCATTCAAATTTGAGGTTGTGACCTACCTTCAGTGCAGGACTCGCTAAGAGCAAGCGTAATGGTTCGAGAGAACTCGGTTCAATTGCCCATAAATCTACAATGATTACTGGATGGTCAGGAATGGCAAGTTGTAACAATCTAATTTTGGCTTTGTAGGGGTCAAGCCCTGTCGTTTCGCAGTCTATACCGATAATTTTTGCTTGTTGGAATGGTTGAAGGGCTGTTTCAAGATTGAAAGCAGTATCGATCAGTTGGTAAGGGGTTTTAAGTGTAACTGGGAACTGAGCTATTTTAAGTTTCTCGGGCGTCAAAGAAGTTGGAATAGCGGTTGATTGTTTCTGCTGGTTTAGCGGAGTAGGTTTCATAATTACTTGCTTTTCTAAAAAAAGTGAAAGGATATCTTTCTGTCAATCATGCACGAACTTTAACTATTTTAAAGCAGGTATTCGAGATTAGGTAGCTTGAGGATAATGGGTTTTATTTGGGAAGTATACGAGTTTTAAGTCAATACGCTTGGACTCAGAACAATGTGACTTCCTTTCACAAGTCGGGAATTCCCAAAAATCCGTGAAATTAAATTCGTCTGAAAGCGCTAACCCAAGCGTATTGAGTTATTATTCGGTTTTTTGTAAATCAATTTAAGTCCTGAACTTTAGAAATAAGGTAAAAGACATAAAGGATGGCGGTTGGTCTAAAAACAACCAGGGGTTGCCTGGTTTTGAAAATAGTTGCCAACTTTAGAGTCGGTAACAGTTGTTTTGACTATCCCAAGTGCCGCCTAAAAGGTCGCAGCCTGGTTTGCCCTCTGTAATCTTTTTACAGACGACTGCGTTAGCGTCTGTTGCCATTAAGAGCAAAAGGCTTGTTAGAGCGATAGCGAGGAGTTTTTTCATAACGGTGAGTTCAGATGTATGAACTTCACCGATACAGCACTGTTAAGTGCGACTTTAATTCGGAACGATTAGATTGTAAAAAAGATTTTTATATAGAGGTGGGTGGGAAAATATTGCTTGAATTTAAAGTTAAAGATTAGGATATATAATATAGTTGTCACAATAATTAGGTTTGGCAATTGAATCGCCCTATCCAGCTTCTTAGAGTTCGAGATCGACAGGTAGTTAATGCTATCCTGACATCCGTTACTGAGAAGCATTTAGAAGATGCCACCAACCTCTGGGAACCAACCCTTCGAGGGAGTGGAGAAGAAGATGAATACTGGAATTGGGTTAGTAAAAGCTATCGAACTCAATTTTTACCAGGAGATGAACTATATGCCATTGAGTGTGATGGCATAACTCAGGGTTTAATGACTATCGATATTTTAAAAAAACGCTGCTATATTGAGTCTCAATTGAGACGAAGATTGGTTTACGTCAGAGCCCTAGCAACGGCTCCCTGGAATCGACCAACTATTAGCAATCCTCCAACTTATAAGGGAGTAGGTGGAACTCTGATAGATTTTGCGATCGCTCGTAGTGAGGAACTAGGATACCAAGGAAGGATAGGCTTCCACGCACTGCCTGGTGCGCTAGTATTTTATAGAAAGTTGAAAGTGGGGCTGCTAGACTGCGGTCCCGATCCTGAAGAACCCGACAATCTTAATTACTTTGAAACATTAAGGAAAGACAAATGAGTAACTCAATTCCCTCCCAGCCCCAATCCACAATAGATGATACAACCAGTTATCCGCGCTTGATGGAACTGATAGAAGCAGAAGATGCAGCTAATGGAGAAGTTGGCTGCGGTCGGGATTTGGGTAATAAACCTTCAGTTTATCTGAAAACCTGCGGTATGAATATCTCTGATGAAAAGCTAAGAAATTTGTTAAGGGAGTATTTAGGTCATTTATTGATGGAGCTAGATTTTGACTCAATCATCAACCAGGTGAGTCACTTCGTAGAGTCATTAGTCGTGCAGGAACACACTCAATTAGAGCAGACAAGACCAGCATTAATGCTCTTAGAATCAGTTTTTGAGCAAATTCCTGCGAAAGAACTCAAACAATGTATTGAGTCTGAATTGGGGGAGTTTTGTTCGGAAACTGCGATCGAGCAAATTGTTCAGTACACTGGTCAAGTGATTCACTATTCAATTCTCCAACCTCGACATAAGTGGCCCAAACCTATTTGGGTACTAAGTGCTCTTGAGAAGGTGTATATTGCTCAGGCATCTAGTTTAGATGCAGCAATTGCCCAAGTTAAAGCACAATATCCCGACGAAAGCGGAGAGCTGCAAGTAATAAAAGTCGGAGGTGTTCTCGCACCAAACCAAGTGATTTGCTTGGAGTTATTGAACAATTAATAAAAAATGCGGAAGTAATTTGGTAGCTTTGAACGCACCCCAACCTGCATCATATCCCCTCTCTTAAGCATGGGTATTCTTTAGCTTTTAGTTCCTACTTTCTCTTAAAAAACATTTTTCTCGACTTCGTATAATTGCCCAGTGCTGAGAGCCGTTAGGCAACCTTCATAAAGCTGCCCCCTCCATTTAGAGGGGGTAATTTTTACTGAACGCAATCGCTCACAGGAATGAAGTTGCAGGAACGCGATGCGATTTAAATTGGAATTGTTGACCACATAAACTAAGAAAAACCATGCACAATGCTTCGATCGAACCTAATTCCGGCTATAACAACTCCGGTTACGAATCAGCACCCGATTTGACTGTCGGTTACTCGTCATCTAAAGAAGTTCGCCAAGGTAATTTTGACAACGGTTACCAAGAAAATGTCTATGACTTGTCCAACCTAGCAGATACTCCTTGGACAGATTCAGCAGTCCGCCCGAATCCACAGCTTGAGCTGGAGCTTGATTAAAGAAAAAAGCGAAGATGGAGAAATGCAGTCCAGGACGCACTATCAACCTAAAAAAAACAGTTTCTCGTTCTCATCCTCAACCTAAAATGACGGAATTACATTCAAAAACCGGGTTTTTGGGTAATTCCTAAAATGGAGAGGGAGAGAGGAAGAGGGGGAGAAAGGGAGAGAGGGAGAGGGCGAGAGAGGGGGAGAGGGAGATTTAGCTGATGGCTAATTTCTGCAATACTGCTCTATTTTTCGTAATGTTTTAAAAACCATTTAACGTTTTTCCAAACTAGAGAGAATAGAGCAGCTTTTTTTACCCGCATTTGAGTTAACATCAATAGGATTCCCATGAACAGTCCAAAGCAGTTAATAAAATTCAGCCAGGTAGGATCTGCTTTAATAGCTGCCAGTACACTCTGCCTAATTTTTGCTTTCATCTGCATTACTTTCTTCAGCTTCCCATCAATTGCTAGCGCTAGTTCCTTACCTACTAAAATTTGGGAAAAAGAACAATCTAGAGTTTTGCTGCCAGATTGGAACCAGATTACCTTTAGTTCCCTGCCCGCCGTTGCTAGTTCTGGAAGTTCAGGCGGTCGAAGCTGGCAAGCCGGCACTTCTGTTGACAACATCTTGAAGCTGGGGGACATCAACGATGTAAAACCTGAAATTCTGTCTTTGCAAGCAATTGAACAATTGGCACTAGGGGATATCAATTTAGAAAATATCAGCTTGTCAGCATTTCCCTTAGCTGGTAAGCAAACTGTCGGTCACTTAGTTGAAATTGTTCCGAATCTGGGTCAATTTCAATTGAGCGATGTTCCTCCAATTGCTTCTTTATCTTCTCAAATAGCCGGAGTGAACCCTAACATCAACCAATTACCAATTGGTCAAGCTGTAAAACAAGTACCGCAACTAGCGCAGGCAAAACTCAACCAAATTGACCTATCTGAGTTTGCGATCGCCCAAATCCCCAACCTTAATAGCGTAAATTTAGAACAGTTCTCTGGCTGGTCAGAGGAACTCATCAGCAATATTCCGCTGCTGAGTCAAGTCCCGCTTTCTAGCTTTCCGGTTCCTATTGCGTCTATTGGCAGCGCAGTTATGCGAATTGACATGATTTACAGTCGGTACGAGAGCAAGCGCAATAACACAATTTCCGGTTCTGATGTAGAAGGATTTGCCGTAGCCTGCGAGAAAGATTGCGCTTATATCGAACTCGACGACATGGAAAACGCCGGTCGCCGCGCCACAGAGCCACTAGAAGGCAAGCAGTGGATTAGCGGCAAATACCAGGAAGTGCGAGGCGGTTCTGGCTGTTTGAGCGGTTGGGAACCGACGGGCCGGCATCCTTTTGGGGAAGTGTTTAAAGTAGTGGTAATGGAACCGTCAGAAACCAGCGATACTGTTGACACGGCTCTGTACTTCAGGTTTACTTTGCCCTGCGGCAAATCGCCTTACATTATTGGTCCGGTTCCGTTTCTCAGTTACAGCGTTAATTCGCCTATGTTTGTCGGTCGATTGGAGGGCGGTTCTTCTAACAGTATTTCGCGTTCAAAAGGCGTCGCATCTGAAACAAAATCTTCAAAGCCGCTGAGTTCCAATCAAGCTAAAGAAAACACTTTACCAACTCAGCCTCTACCTGAATCAAAGCGAGAGTGCGCGCGCCCAGCGACTTACGTGAGCGGTGTGGATGTGGCTTCATTAGGGGAGGCATTAGCGAAGCTTTCCGAAGGAATCGCCAATTTGGAAAATGCAGCCAGTGGCGACTACGAAGCCATTGGCGAGATGGTTTGTACCGAAGGATCTCAAAACTGCGGGCGGGCGTTCGGTCGCTATCAGTTGATGAGTTACCGGGAAGACGTGCAGCGTGCTGTCAGCTCAATTCCAGGGGGGGCTAACTTTATCCTGAACGTCAACAAAGGCCAAAAACCTACAAGAGAGGAACTCTTCCAATATTTTCCTCCTGCTGTTCAGGATAAAGTCTTGCAGAATTCTCTAGCTGAGAACTTAGTCAGCAGCCAACAGGAAATTGACCCTAAAACTGGGCAGGTGTTCAAGGGCGATCGCTTAATTGAGCGAGTAGCACAGAAACACTTTGGGGGTTCTGGCAGTAAAATTGATGCCAGCTATTCCAACATTTTAGGTGGCTACTCTCTCAAACAGTACGGGGAAAAAGTTCGAGAGCTTTATAACCACAATACCACCGACAATTGCCAAGCTAATTCTGGTGACAGCAACGGCATCAGCAACTCGGTCGGCTCCGGCCTTACTTTAAATGCTAGTGGGAGTATTAAGATTGCGCTGTTCATTAGCTCTTTTTTGATGGGAATGTGGTTCTTAATTCGACTTTTTTACAAGCGAAAGCAGCAACTTTTTATGATTCTAATCGGTTTGGGACTAGCAATTAGTTTTGGCACGGCTGCACTCTCCCATTGAACCAGGGGAAAGAGGAGGTGGAAAAGCAAGTTATTAACAACCAGCCGGGAAGTCCCTCGGTATATTTAGAGGGGATTAATCTGAGCGCTGCGCGAAGTACCCCGAATAAATTACCGTAGGGATGTCCAGAAGCGTCGGGTGTCGCGGACGGAAACCGACAATTAGACATTGCGAGTACCTTTAACAACTCTAACAACCTTCTCTACAACCAGGACGTTTTTAATTGCTGAAACCATTAATGATTTTATGGCATTGATATCAAATTTGGTGGTATCGGAATGATTAAACCACAGAGGGCACAGAGGACACAGAGAAAGAGAAGAGAGAGAGATAATAATTCCGATATCAACTGATTAGATATGACTTCTAAGCTGTTCAGGATATAAATTGTAGAGTCGTTTAGTCTTCCCCGAAGGAAGTCATAAAAATTGACTGTAAGATTTAGACAGACAACAGCTTACTTCAGCAAAACAAGCTCTATTTTAGAGTCTTTATTTTCTGATTTAGTGTCCTTTTTTTTCTTGTATTTTGTATGATGGGAGTAACAAATGGTTAAACAAAATAGAGTTAAGCAACAAACAGCAGGCACCCAAAAGATTGTCAACCCCCCGGTTTGGTTAAATCAACTTGGTTACTGGTTTCGCATTGGTTTGACAGTTTTTACCGCCCTGTCGCTATTATTGGGGACAGTTGCTTGCACGAATTCTAGTTCAGCAACAACCGCACCAGCTTCTTGGCAACAAGCTTTGCGAGTCACTCCAAAAGAAACTTTAACCCTTATCGTAAAGGAACACAGCAGCCTTCCAGAACTCAAAGTAGCGGCTGGGCAAAGTGCAGCAGCGGAAGCAATTAAGAGAATGCGAGTGTGGCAAGTTAATGGCTCGGTAGGACGGCTGAACCTTTATGATTTCAATAATTCCACTCTGTGCGGCACAAAAGGCTGCCTTTATGTTGGCTACTTAATTCCTAATGATTCAAGTCAAATGCCAACAGAAGTATTTGCAGCTTATCTCGACCCCCATAAACCGCCGAAAACTCCTTTGTTTGAGGCTGACAGTTCCTCGCACGAGGGTTTGCCTTGTCTAGGAGTGAATCAGCTTTCCAAAGAAGGCCGCCGCCAGCTTCAATTTTGCTACGACGGCCTTACCTATCAACTTGCTGACAGCCAGCTTTTCAGTAGTTAGTGTTTAGTAGTCTGCGGGTTCATCGAAGTCAAAATCTTCTGCTGAATCAACCTCAACTTCAACCTCAGCAGCCTCGGAAAATTCATCTAATTCCTCTAATTCTGAGTCTGTTCCTCCTTCAACTTGTGCAATTTTGCGAGGGGGTGACAATTTACCTCGATTTTTGCGGTTAGTTACGCTTTCTGGCAATGCCTGGACTTCAGGTTCCGCACCAGCAGCTATAGCTGGCAACCCGGCATCGCTAGCCTCAATGAAACCAGCAATGTTATTGTGCAGTCCCCAAATCAATTTCTTTTGTGGTTTTTGACCGAGAAATAGCTTGTGAAAATTAGCATCAGTTGGCTGAGTAATGCTGTGAGTTTTGCAGCAAAACGATTTATTTTTGCCTTCCCCTTCTTTAAGAGCTCTAAACTCGACATTCAACACTCCCAAAGAGCGCCACTTGTCATTTTTACCGCTGTAATCTCTCCCAAAGCAATCAGCAAATGCCCGTTCCAAATTGCGGTAAAATTCTTCTCTAGCGCTCTTAAAGCTCCAGAGGGCTACATTTTTGAAGCGGACGACAATCGGTACCTGATGCAGGGGTTGGTTTTTGGGATTTAGAAAGATGAGAGCGTGTTCGGAACACACTTCCTGCGTCTTTTTATCGAGGGAATCGCGATATTCGTCGTAAAGCCCAATAAAACTACCTGCTAATTCTCCATTTTCTTCAATATCTTTGTAGCGGATGTACTCAGGCACAAAAGCTAATACCAACATTCTCGCTTTTGGGAGCAGTAAGCCTGTCACTTCTTCGCTTAGTTCGACCGTTGTCAATTCCTCAACATTAGGCATTACGTGCCATTCCGCTTTGACAAGCTGGTCGTTCGGGAGCAAAATACCTGCTGGGTTATCGTTAATCACGATTCCATAGGGCAAAGAGGGCTTGCGAGTTTGGTTGTATTCACTGTTGAATAGCTCCGGATCTATCTCGTAATAATCAGCACTCTTGTTCTTTTGCGTGTTGGACTTTCCACTAGAATTCTGTACTGTCTTACTTGGAGATTTCGCGTTATTGCTTCTTACCATTGTTTACCTATTTTTGTCATTGTCTCCCCCTTGAGGCGATAGCCGCTATCGGAAACATTTAGTTTTTTTTATACCTAAAAAAAATGAACAATTTGCAATTTCTGCCTAAAATTAACAAAGCTACCTTGATACCAATGGCAGTTCAACCTCCTAAACGTTCGTTAACTAGCATAGATTTTGGCGGGTTGTTGGGTCAGTTTATGAAGCCAGAGGGACTGGCAATGTTAGGGCTAATGGCAGGCTTACTTATTGCTTCCAAATTAGTTGGAAACGGGAAAGGTAAAATTACCTCCGGGCGGCTGTGCGGGACAGCAGAAAAATTGGCAGCCACAGGCTCTGCCCTCAAGCAAATGAAAGAAAAAAAACGGCAGCCCGTTACTTTGTGGAGCGGTACGCCGAGTTATTGGTTTAAAGGTTGTCAGGGATTGAGTGCTCGATTGCAAACGCTATTAGGTGCAAATCCGACGGTTTGGTTTCCCCACGCAGAACGCGGAACTTTAGTCATTGGTGCTCCGGGTTCTGGCAAAACATTCAGCGTCATTGACCGGATGGTTGAAAGTGCATTCCAGCAAGGTTTTCCTGCCATTATTTACGACAAAAAAGGAGACCAGATGAAAGTGCTTGCACCCCTTGCAGTGCGCTATGGCTACGATGTGCAAGTGTTTGCGCCAGGGGAAGCTTACAGCGGCACTATCAATCCTCTGGATTTTATGAGAGATGCACAAGATGCAGTAATGGCAGCAGAAATTGGACAAGTTATTGCTCGAAATGCTAGTCCGGGGGATAGTAAAGGCAATGAGTTTTTTGAGAAAGCAGGCGAGTTGATGGCGAAGGGTTTAGTGCAGTTGGCAAAAAGCAGTCCTTACCCGGATTTAGCTTTTGTGTACGCAATTATTCAACTGCCTGATTTGGTCAAGCGCATCGACCACGCCGTTCACCGACCCGACGGTCATCCCCTCAAAATGGACAGGTGGATTGCCTCTAGTTTTTCGCAGTTATTAAGTTCAAAAGATGCTGAAAAAACAGTGGCGGGCATTAAGGCAACCGCAGAGGCAACCTACTCCAGTTTCATTCAAAAAGATTTGCTGCGGGCATTTATTGGTCGCAGCACCATTCCGATTGCTTTAGAAGGCAAAAAGTGCATTATTTTCAAATTAGATGACCAAAGACGCACTGTAGTGGGGCCGCTGTTAGCTGCTGCTATTCACTTATGTGTGGTGTCTAATTTGAGTCGGGTACGTTCTGACCCATTTTTGTACTGCTTAGACGAGTTTCCGTCTCTCAAGTTCGACAGAATGGATCAGTGGGCTAACGAATATCGTTCTGCTGGCGGCGTACCGATTGTTGGCATTCAATCGCTCAATCAACTCTATAATCTCTATGGGGATAAAAAAGGGGCTGCGATCGCCAGTGCTCTGTCAACTCATGTCCTCTTCAACCCCGGCGATTTTGAGACAGCCGAAAAATACTCTAAGCGTTACGGTGAAGTGGAAGTGTTGGTAAAAAATCGATCGACCGGCAGTTCGACGGGGCAGCAAACGAGCCGTTCTGTCAACTGGAGCGAACAGTTGCAAAAAAAACCGCTGATTAGTCCTGACGAAATTCTGAGGTTTCCTCAAGGCAAGTGCGTCATCACTTCACCGGCTTACGCAACGGGGACGGAAGCTTTATTTCCCTACCCTCTCAAGATTCCGGTGCGGCCCGGCGACATAAAGCGAGCTAAAGAATCTGAAGAACTGTGGGACAGCAGCATCAGACCGCAGCTTGAAAGGCGGGCGAAAGCTTTGTCAGTAGAGCAGCAGACGGGTAAACTGCTCAATATAGATGAAGAGCTGGATCAGCGGATTCGATTCGCTCGGGCATTGCTGCCACATCCGAACGATCCAGAAGAACCCGTGACTGTGGCTGATGTTGAGTCGCCTGTTAATGCTGCTGGTGCGAACAGTGCGGCTGAGAAAATAGCGGTTGGCAATATTCGGAAAAAACTCAAAACTCTGTCCTTTGGTGGCGATAGATGATGGAGCAAACTAAACAATTTTTGGCTGACATTTTGATTGTTGACGATATTCCCGCTAACATTCAACTACTTTCTCAATTGCTAATTGAAAACGGTTACAAAGTCAGGAAGTTGATTAGTGGACAGCGAGCTTTAAAAGCAGTAGAGTTGCAAGCGCCCGACTTGATTTTGCTAGACATAAAAATGCCCGGTATGGATGGTTATGAAGTCTGTCGTCAACTTAAAGCATCTGAAGCTACTTGTGATATCCCTATAATTTTTATCAGCGCTTTAGATGACGTATTTGACAAAGTAAAAGGGTTTGAGGCGGGCGGTGCTGACTACATTATAAAACCTTTTGAGCCTGTTGAAGTGTTAGCGCGGGTATCTGCCCAACTTAAAATGCAGCGTTTACAGCAACAACTTCGCTGCGCTAACGTGCAATTGGCTACACAAAATGTTCAGCTCAGCCAAGAAATTCAAGAAAGACAGCAAGCAGAAACCAATTTAAGAATGCTGTTGCACGCTGTTTCGCACGATTTGCGCTCGCCTCTATCGGGAATGTCGCTGCTGCTGCGAAGTCGCCTCAATGATGCTGGCAGTAACATTGCTATTGATAGGCGGACTATGGAGGTTATGGTGCAAAGTTGTTCGCGCCAACTCCAGTTGATTGAGTCACTAACAGCAACACAACAGTTTGATGTGAAAAGTGCTTCTTTAGCCATGAAGCCGCTGTCGCTGCCCACTTTAGTCCAAAATATTCTTATTGAAAGATTACCAATTCTCAACCAGCATCGAGTCAAGGTTAAGCAGCTTTTTGCAGCCGATTTGCCTTTAGTCAATGCTGATGCCCAGCAGCTCTGGCGGGTGTTTGGCAATCTGATCGACAATGCTGTTAAATACAATCAGTCTGGGTTTATTTTGACTGTAGAAGCTAAAAAGGAAGGTGAGATGGTTCGCTGTACGGTTGCAGACAATGGGGCAGGAATTTCTCTTCAGCAATGTGCAAGATTATTCGAGCCTTATACGAGGGGAGTTGGAGTTAGTTTAAGGCAAGGGTTGGGATTGGGACTTTACATTTGCAGGCAAATTGTTGAGGCTCACGGCGGAGAGATTGGCGTTGATAGCGAATTGGGAAAAGGAGCGAGGTTTTGGTTGACATTGCCAAAGTTTGAAGATTGACAAGATGTCATAATTTGCTACGCGATAGCTACGCCTCAAAAACCACTTTTTTTAGAACAATTAGAAGCTGCATTCCAACGGCTAAACCAGCCCCAAACGCAGTGCTTTAACGGCAGCCTGGGTGCGATCGCTCGCTTCAAATTTAGCTATAATCATCTCTACATGACCTTTGGCGGTGTGGACGCTCATTCCTAGTTGAGCAGCGATTTGTTTATTGCTTTTACCCTCAACTAGCTGCTGCAAAACCTGCATTTCCCGTTCTGTCAGCTTGATGTCGTCATTCGCATAGCTTTCGGGCAGTGGCGTTTTGAGATTTTGCAGCACGCAGTCGGCAATCTTAGGGTCTAGGTAACTGCCACCTTCTTGCACAGTCGTAATCGCTGCTAGAAGTTGTTCTGCGTTAGTGCCTTTAACGCAGTAGCCGTGAGCGCCGCTTGACAAAGCCGCCATTACCTGAGTTGGATTGCTGTGGTGGGTGAGCATCAGGATGCGAGTATGTGGCAGTGCGGCTCTGATTTGCTGGGCGGCTGCAATACCGTCGATTCCGGGTAAGTCAATGTCCATCAGGGCGATGTCTGGTTGGTGTTGCAGTGCAGCACTGACGGCTTCGTTGCCGTTAACAGCTTGTGCGACAACTGTTAAATGGGTTTGGTTATTGAGGATATGCTGTAGACCGAGCTGCATCATCGGGTCATCTTCAACTATCAGGATGGTTTTTAGTTGGCTTGTTTTTGGTTGGGTGGCGGTAGTTGCAGTCACGGCTAAGATTCCTACTACATTTTATCCATAGTCTATTGTTTTTCCTCATATTAAAGAGTGTCATCCTCCTATGGATAGAAGAAAAGTATTGATTTTTGGACAATTTCGTCGGAAGGTGGATGTCTCTCGATAGGAGGATGACAATTAAATGTGAACTGATTATATCGACACTTCGTTGATTTCATCCAAATTGACTTCATCCAAATTGATAGCTGTTGCTACTTCCTTCGGTTGAGGTGTTAGATGACCATTGAGCTTGATAACTGTTTGTTTTCTCTCTCGTTCAATGGTAGTCAAAAGCCAATTTTGAGTGTGTCGGTGTTGCTTGCTGTCCCAGGCAAACTGAACTTTTTCTGCTGGTTGAGTCGGGTGCAGTGCCAAAATAATCAGTTGCAGCTTGTGAGGCTCGATCTCGAAGAATTCGGCAGCTACCCATAACTTAACTCGGTCTTGCCAAGTCAGTACAGGATGGCGAATCGCCCACTCAAATAGTCTGGGTGTTCCTTTGACTAAACCCACATTTGTACGGACTTGTATCACTTTAAATGGAGGAGAAGGGGAAGAATTTTCTTCTGTCACTCCCCTTTTTGTTCGGTCTAGTTTTGTTTGAAGTGGAATGTCAACAAACAGTTTTCGCTGCGGTAAAAACAGTGATGGCGATAGTTCTTGGAGCTGGAAAACCCACTGCTGGAACTGGGGGTAACTGTTGAGAATTGGCTCGACAGGTAATCCCATTAAAATTTGCTTGACAAGCAGTTGCAAGCGTTCTTGCAGATAGGAAGGAACAAGAGGTGGCTCTTGTAGTGGGCTAGTATGAATAGTTTGATTGAGGTCGGATAGAGTAAGGAGGTACATTGCTCAGAGCATAAAAGACTGAGCAATAGCGGCGATCGCCAGAAGTCAGGGGGGAATGGAGAATGAGACGCTGACTTTTCCGGCTTCTCAACCGAAAACCGTGAGGGTGTAGGCTGCTTGTTACCTAATTATACAAGTTTGGCTAAAAATGCTACTGATGAAGAAATGATATCGGCAATATCATCTGGATCGAGGGAATAAATCTTTGCTAAAACTTCTTTTTTAATTTTTTCAGAGCCTATCCTCTTGCTGCCACTCACTTGACCGATCGCCACCTCATCCAAACCGCGTTGATAAACTGATAGGGATATTTCTCCATCCAAATAAAGTTGCAGAGTCTTGGTACTGCCACCGCTTAACTTTGCCAGTTGCCGAAAGTTCTTAGAATCGGATTCGGGTATTGTTTTCCCCTTTAACCACCGATATACGGTTGAAAAATCTACTCCGATAGCGGACGCTAAAGCGCTTTGAGTCCAGCCTTCTTTCAGCAGCAGCTCGATCAACTGAGTCAGCCGCTTTTGGCGATCGAGTATAAGAGAAGATACAGAGCTAACAGTCACAATTGCTTACCGAAAATTTAGGTTTAAAGTCCTGGGGCACACGGGAACTAACGCCCTTGCGAGACACCGACAAGAGTTGGGCTGAGGAGACTCCTCCGAGTGTAAGCCGAGTAGTGGAAAGAGGAAGCCCAAAGAGTGGTCTTGGGAATCCCCGCGCGCGAACGCACCCGGAGGATGTCAACTAACGCTTTTACCGTACACTATTTTACTTTCTGCTGCGTTGAAGCCGATACTTTTTCGCTATTTTACGCCCTTTCTACAAAATTTGAGCCATCAAAGCCTTAATCGATTACGCAACTATCCTTGCATTATGCAATACTTAATCTTGCACCGCGCAAGACGGACGGAACATCAATGTCAACCTCCAAAACAGTTCGCGGTTCTGATGCACATAACTTCTCTGTTGTTCGCAGCGCTGAACTCACTGCGAGAGTTGCACAGGACTGCCAGCTAAACAAAGCCGACGCTAAAGATTTGTCTGCCCAGAGCACGCTCACTGATGCTGAAGCATTAGAATTAAGCAGCTTGGAAGCGAAAGTCGAACGGAGCTTGAAAGCTTTTTGGGAAATAGGGCAAGCTTTGCGCCATATCCGCGATCGGCGTCTCTACCGACAAGACTTCTCGACTTTTGAAGACTATTGCACTAAGCGGTGGGAAATGTCTCGTCGCTCAGCTTACCAATTGATCGAGGCGGCAACCGTCTATGAAAATGTGCGCCATGGCGCACAAATCCTTCCCGCCAATGAGCGCCAAGTTCGCCCTCTAACAGCACTACCCTCCCAAGAGCAGCCTAGGGCTTGGGCCCAAGCCGTTTCTACTGCTCCGAACGGCAAACTTACGGCTTTTCACGTTGCCCAAGTTGTTGAAGAACACCAGAAAAAAATTTCGAGGAATAAGTCTAACAACGAGAGCAGTTCCAAAAACCAACGAACTCAAACAGCCAATCATCCGTCAAACCGTGAAATTTCAGCATCCACTCAAAAGAATGCTGGGGAATTGGGAGCAACATCCAGTCAGAAAGAAACTCCATGCCGAAGCTGCTGGAATTGCTATCATTGCAGTTTTGAGCCTGTTCAAGACGACCCTCACAGTTTTTATTGTCAAAAGCTAGGCAAACTAAGCTTTATTGAGAAAGATGGTAACGAACGAGGATCTAAATGTAAATTGTGGCTCGATCGATGGATCGAGCCAGAGTTAGTCAAAAAGGCAAAACGAGCCCAACGAGATACTTTTACCTTAACTATACAGCTCCCGATACACCTGCAAGCCCAGATGCAAGATGTGGCTAAAACTCAAGGGCTGGCTGTAGTAGATTGGGCAGCACAAGTCCTCAAAGCAGCAGCTTCTACAATCAGTTTTGCTTCTGAAGTCCAGCCTACTCATAACATTACGCTCGCCGCCACAAGTGAGAATTAGGTACGTATTGGGTTAGAAATCATCCAAATTAAACAGCGTAAATTGGTGAGGAGATGTTGTCGTTTTTCTGGAGCGGCGTTTGCCCTTAACAACTTCTTGAATTACTGGATTTGAGTGAATTGATGTCTGATCATTCAAGTCAATAACTTCTGAGCTTTCTCCTGAACTTATTTCATGTTCGACACGACAATCAGTATAATTTTCAGCCTGGGACTCGACTGGCTCAAACCACTCATTATACCAGTAAGCAGCGTTTATTGATTGAGGTCGATCGCTACTTAAAGTATTGCCAAGGAGCAAATCAGTTTGACCCAACCACCAAATCGGAACAGCCAGCCAAGGTGAAAACATATAAAACTGAAACAAAGCGCATTTTAACAGAGTAGGGTCTATATCTTGACCGATACCGCTCAGACAGTAATTCGACTGTGTTAACATTAAAGCACCCGTACCGCACGCAGGTTCATTGAAGCTGGAAATTCGCTCTGTTTTATCACCACTGACTAACTTAGATATGAACTGACACAAAGCTAAGGGTGTCGGATAAAACCCTGAACTTTTTTGAGCAGTCTTTCCGCAAATTTGGGGTAGCAGTCTGCCCATATAATCTTCAGGATATAGCATGAGAATTGACAGGTCAAACATCTGATAGAGACGCATTGATGCACCTTCACAGCCGGCGGGTTCTTTGGGTAACATTTTATAAGCTGGATGTCCGAATGCGAACAAAACCCAGTCCAAGAAAAACTCCAAATAGTCCCAAGCTGACCAAGTTTTCCATTCTCCATGTTGAGGAATGCAATTGAGAGTGTTATCTAGCATGGCTTCTGCGGTAGGAGAATGCTGCCATTCGATTTGGGGAATCGGTTCTGCTGGCAAAGTTTCCTCAATTACAAATTTGGGTAAAACTTCTGGTTTTCTGTTCTCCAGAATGGCTAGCATTGGCTCCATCTTCCACCGCATCCAGGCATGACTAGGGACAGCTTGACACAAAGCCCAATAATCCCACCTTCCCCACAAACATCGGTCTATTTGTGCGAGAATTGTTAAAAGCCAGCCATGCTTTAAATCTCGTTTTAAGTTAGGGATTAGAGCTTGCTTTTTCTTTGGTTTATAGGGTTGCTTTCTGAAATGTAACAGCGTTAACTCTCTAGTCTTGGAGTCAATAACTGGTAAGACAAGCTTGTTTTTCATCAAAATAATGGGTAGAAAGCCCGTCTTAAAAAACGGCTTTACTTGAGTTAAAATTGGTATGAATATCCATCTTTCCTCTGAAGAATATGACAGTATTTGTGGCTAATACCTTGTACCAATTCTTTTGCAGAAATATTGAAAGAGCCACTGCTGCGAACAGCCACTCGACCAATATATTGACCAACTTTCTTTCCACTGGTTACTACTGCTTTAACAATGTCGCCAGTTTGAAAACCTTTGACAAATTTGTCACGAGGTACATAACGAGATGGAAAACCAAATTTATCAGTGCGGCACATTTGTCGAGTGCCGTGACCGTTGGCCTTGATTAACAATGGTTGAGTGGTTAACACAATTAATTTATCAACCTTGCCAACACAAGCAGCATCAAAATAATGAGTTTTGGGCAACTCTAATCGAATGCGATTGTATTTTGTCTGCCCGCCGGAACCCGTCGTAACAGGTAATCCCGTTAGCTTGAGTTGATTAAACAATGCCCAGCGGGTTGAGTTGACGGCGGTAGCATCTTTGAGTGGTTGTTTGACTTGTGCCATAATTTGCTTGAGCAAATCTGGCTTCTTTAAAAGGAAGTCGTTAATATCTTGAGTACCTTTCTTGAGATTACATTTTTCGCAAGCTAAACACAGATTAGAGATTCGATTGCTACCTCCTTTTGCCTTGGGATGAATGTGCTCTACCTGCAAAGGAATATTTTCTACCTTGCAGTAAGTACATTTTCTCTCCCATTTGTTGAGCAGATATTCTCTGATTTCGTACCCAAGTAATTCGCCTTGCTGATATCCGACCCCATAAATTTCAGGTTTCTCTAGTTGTTGAAGGTCGAATCGAACTAACTCCATCGCAATACTATTTACGGGTGCAAATTTGATGAATTTGTTGACCCAGGTCAGCGTAGTATCTACTCGATGTTTTAAGCTAGGAGCTAGCCAACCTTTCGGACGAATGCGATTTAGGAAACGCGCTTGACGGTAGCGGGTATGTCTAGCTCGACGACTTCTACGGATAGCACGACGAGAATCCAAGCTAGCTTTAATTGCTTGTCCTCTGTGATTTAGCTCACCTACGAAGATGATATTTTCACCTTTTAGTAGCGCAATTCCCGTAGTTTTACTACCGGGATCGAGTTTGATCTCGTAGCTTGCGGGGCGGAACGCCATCGACTGTTCAGTTGTATTGACAGCACGTTTAAGAATGATGGTAAATGGGTATCTACGGAAGACCGCAGCTTCGCCATTTGAGAGTAATCTTCTAGCCACGGCAGGATGAACGGGATGTAGTGGTTGTTTATTTGGGTCCAGTACAAAGGTATAGTTTTGCATGAAATTCTCCCTTGCGGGGTAATGTTTGCTTCGCCAATATTTCAAGAGCTTGTTAAGCTAACAACACTGTTTCAGTGACCGTAAAACTGTTTAATTGTTAGCGACAGAGCAGAAGACTAGCACGCATCTAAGGGTGTCGTGACTCTCGAAATGTAGTCAGTTAAGACTGTGGCTGGTCAGAATGGCTTACTGGATTTCTCCGGCAAGCCTCATGCATTTAGGCTGAGGTTCCTGACGAGTACAAGTCTGAAAAATGCACCCCTAAAAACCGCGGTAGCGGTTCACACATTTTAAGAATAGGGAGTGGGGAATGGGGAGTGGGGAGTAGCTTTTTATAATTAGAATCGCTCTGGAAGCAATGTTGAACAATTGCCTATTTGTTTGATAACTTTTATGAAGTGAGTTCGTTTCCGGTTGCATTGGAATGGGAGTGGAGGTCAATAATTCCACATTCCCCCCCACTCCCATTCCCCCATTCTTAAAATGCTTCGCACAGCAGCAGCCCCACCTGCTTGAGTAAAGCTTTGTTACCATCAGGGCATCCCGACTGAATCAAACATTTAGGACAGCCAGAACTGCAAGAACAACTGCGGGCTAACTCAGCAGCCGCATGAGCTAATTGAGGGAGAGAACGAAAAATAGCTTCCGAGGTTCCCGAACCCCCTTCTGCTAAATCGTAAAAGAGTCCTGCATAGTCATTTGCACCTCTCTTCTCTACCAGAAAATTCACATCATTAGGTGAAGCCAAAATAGTCAGAGGTAAAGCTGCTAAAATTTGATGGCCGAAACTGTGAATAGCCAACAAATTCGCGGGGTACTCCCACAACTGCTGATATCCGGGCTCCATCTCCTGTTGAGATTGAAGCAATTCCTGGCGAGTAGCTGTTACTACGTGTTGCAGATAACATTCAACCGGGGAATTAAAACTAATTTGCAGTACAGGAGTCGCAAATTTGATTTCGTAAGGTTGCTCAAAGTTTACCTCATTAAGAACCGATGTTAGCTCAGCAGAGCGAGTTCTCTTGCCACAAACAGGACAGGCAGTACATTTTGGTAAATGCTCTTTGTAATTGACACACTTTCTATTGAGACAAGTTAACTCGTAATTGCGAGTTAATAATTGATAACCAGTGACGAGTTGGCTAATTTCTCCCCAAACCAGTTCCAGAATAGCTTGAGCTGGAATTGCCTTACTATCCGTTGAATTGGTTTGAACATTTCCTTCAACTTCTGGAATGACCAACGGGATTTGTTGAGGCAAACTCAAATTCTGTTTGAGGCTGGTATCAGTGTGGCTAATCGCTACAGTAAACAGTCGAGTTTCAGGGGTGTTTTGCAAAATAGCTTTGCCATTCAAGAGTGAGCGCGAAGTATAAGTCACCAAACAGCCGTCTGAGTTTTGCGTGCGGTAAATAGCACCAGGAAATACCTCTCGATAAGCAATCTCCGCACTGAGGAGTTCAATCTCTTCTTGAGTCTCCGCATCCACCAGTTGTATCGTGCTAGAACCCGTTCCCCCTCGAAAGTTTACATCTTTATGGGGAAAGCCCTTAGCCCATAATTTATCCCGGCTTCTGTGAAGAACACCTTGCTCAATTAAAGCCGTTGCAATTATATGAGCGCTCTTGCCAAAGTAGTGCTTGAGCTTACTGGCAGGAATGCCTGTTTCGACAGCCGCGCACATCAAATGTTTGGCAATATCTATGGGATAATTGGCATTAAAGCTCACCAATTCAGATTCGGCCGACAGCAACAATTCAGGGCGTTCGGCAAAATAGTTATCCAAAGGTGATTGTGCAATGGGAATGAAGACAATTAAACCGGAGTTTGCGCGACCAGCCCTGCCAGCCCTCTGCCTAAAAGCTTGCAAGCTTCCCGGCCATCCCCTAATAATAGCAAAATCAAGTTGAGGCAAATCAATACCCGCTTCGAGAGCGCTAGTGCTCAGGATACACTTAACTGTTCCTGACTGCAAAGAGTTAATAATTTCCATGCGGCGCTCGCTTGTTAAACTGCCGTAGAAAATTGCTACTTGCGACTCAATTCCCGAGTTAGTTTGAGTTACAGCTTCTTGCTTAAAAGTTGCCCACAAGTTCTTAATTGCTTGTCTGCCGTTACCGAAGCAAATTCCGCTTTGCCCTTGCTGCAACAAAAACATAATGATGCGAGCAACATCGGAATTAGCATCATGAGTCGGTTTAGTAACAATTAATTGCCGTTCTGGGACAGCAGCTCCGCTAGAGTTAATCCAAACTAACCGCTCGGGTTTATTGATATTTCGCTTTCGACTTCTACCAGATAGTAACTTCGCTAATTTAACGGGATTGCCAACGGTAGCACTCAACATTAGGAATTGCAGTTTTTGAGAACAACCTCCGCGCTCGTCTACTGCCAATTTTAATCGGCGAATTAAGCTAGCCATGTTAGCTCCGTAAACTCCGTTAAAAGTGTGAGCTTCATCTAGGACAATATAGCGGAGGCGACTTAAAAAATGCTGCCAAGGCTGACTCCAGTGAACGCCTTTCAGCGCATAGTGAATTAACTCTGGTGTGGCGCTGATTATGCTAGGATTTGCAGCTAATAATTGTTCTCGGGTTTTGGGAGGAGTATCCCCAGTTAGAAGGGCAAGGCGCGGGCGCGCAGGCTCAGGAATCAGTTGGAGCAAATCGGCAAGTTTTTGACTTTGGTCGGCTGTTAAAGCTTTCAAGCCATAAATAGAGAGTGCAGTAAATTGATGTTGGAGAATGCCCTCTAAAATAGGCAAGTACGCACTTAAAGATTTGCCAGAAGCTGTTGCTGTGCTGAGGATGACATCTTTGCCCTGGCGCACAGCTTTGAGTGTTTTAATTTGGTGCGAATAAAGCTGTTGAATGCCTTGGCTGTGCAAAGCAGAAATTATTGAAGGCGGCAAGTCTTGAGGAATTTTGTAGAGCTTAGGAGTTGTAGCAGTCGCGATTGTCTGATAAATAACCTCTTCGCCTAAAAACTCACACAAATCGGCTGTTGCAGTTGGCTGCAAGTGGCTTGCTTCTGGGAAGTTATTTGGGTGAAAATCATGTCTGGCTATTAGTTGGGAAAGAAGGTTGATATAATTGGGAGGCATTGGTCACTCTAAGAATGAATCTTTTCTCTCTTACTACCGATAGGTAGGAAAAAGAACGAGAGAGGAAATTAATAAAAAAACCAACTGGGAGTCGGACTGCTTTTGGTAGGAGTTACAACCTTTTAGACTTAAGACGATCTTGACAGACTTTACAATTATGCTAGAATAAATTTAATTGATTAAACTAAATGCAATTTATTCCTATTTGAGACTGGTCTTAATTACAAAAAAATCAATAAAGGAGCATTGATTGAGTATGATAGAAAGGGAGAACATCATGCAATTAAGTCAGGCTATTGTCAATGAATTTCAGCCAGAAAAAATTATTTTATTTGGCTCCTATGCTTATGGAAACCCTCAAAATGACTCGGATGTAGATCTGCTAGTGATTTTGCCATACAAAGGGAGCAATTTTCGCAAAACTTGGGAAATTTTAAATAAAGTTCAACCAAAGTTTGCCATAGATTTGTTAGTGCGAACTCCTGTAGAGATTGAGCAACGCCTAGCCTGGAATGATTTTTTTTGCGAGAAATTATAGAAAAAGGAAAGCTGATTTATGAATCCGCTAACAGTTGAATGGGTTGATAAAGCTGAAGGGGATTTTACTACGGCTTTGCGGGAATTAGTTTTAGTAAAACTCATAATTTGACATTTTTATTGGATTTACTTTTACCTGTTGAACCTAATTATGATATTTCTCGCCAGAAACTTTTAGCGTTAACTGCTTTTGCGGTTGCTTATCGTTATCCAGGGGCTTCTGCTGATAAGGATACAGCACGTCAAGCATTAAAGTTTTGCAAAGAAGTCCCGCAAGAAGTGAGGTTAAGTTTGGGATTGAGTCCCTAAAAATATAGCAGAAGGAAAAGAAGAATGTTAGAGTGGCGATCGCTACCCCAAAACAAAAAAAACAGGATTAATACAGCAGATTCCACGTTTATGAAGTACATCCCGGATTGATAAATCCACGTAGGGACACGGCAATGCCGTGTCCCTACTGCACTCCAGAAATCTGGGATACGCTGTAAAAGGCTGCCAATTTAATTCGGCAGCCTTTTCTGTTATTTAGTGAGTTGAGTGATTCTGAGCAAAGCAGGCAACATTGAATCAGACTTTTCTCCGGTTTTGAGGGCAATTTCTAAATCAAACAAAATGGATAGCGATCGACTTAAGAAGTTCGCAGATACTTCCTTAACCTCCTGCTTAAGGAAATACAGCCGTTTGGGGTTACTAATTCCGCACATACTAGCAATTTCACTATCAGAAAGTTTGCCGCCGGAATCCAGAGTAGCTTTTACCCACAGCCAAGTTTTAAACTGAGTTTGAAGAGTAGCAATAATTGCTAAAGAAAACTCTGCCCGAGATAGCAATTCATCAAGCACCTTAATTGCCGCCACTGCTTGACCTTTTAAAAGAGCTTCTGCCAGTTGAAAACAGTTGGCTGTGGTAGCTGGAACGAGGATTTTAGCAGCTTCTTTGGTAATGCGATCGCCCGCAGCATAAATGGCTAATTTCTCCAGTTCACTAACTCTTCTAGCAGAATCGTTACCAATCGCTACCGCTAGATAACTGACAGCATCTCTGGCAATTGAGAGATTCATCTGTTTAGCAGTAGCAGCGATTGCATTTTCAATTAAATCAGTACGCCAAGGAGGAATGAGAGTAAACTCCTTAAGTTTACCAAACAGCAATAAATGCTTGACTACCTTGAGCCGTTTGTCGATAACAGCAGCAGTGAAAACTAAGTGCGTTGTGGTAGGTAAATGGGGCAAGATTTGCAGTAGTTCTAGCCCCGTCTCCCCAAATTGCTTGAAATCACAATTCTCAACTACGATAAGTTTACTTCCGACACCAAAAGGAACTGAAGCAGCCGCAGAAATAGCTATATCCAGGGAAGAAGCATCAAACCGATGGATGTTGAAATCTCGCCAGAGAGGATGAGTTTGAGTCTTAAACTTTTCAACTTCTCGTTCAATTGCGTAGGTGTCATTCCCAATTAGGATGCTAATCATGCTGCTAACTCCTCCTGTTGTTTGACAGTGACAGTAACCGAGCGGCCTAAAGCTTTAGTAACAATCCGCTGCACGGATTCAAGGTGACTCTGAAACTTGTTCGCGTACTTTCTTTCTACTGCTAACACACATGAATCAGCCGAAAGTTCGGCAATTTGAGCGCGGTTTAATAGGCTACGATTGCCTGGTTTCGCTGCTGCTACTACTTGCGCCCAAGTTGTTTCAAAGTCAGGAGAATCTGCCTCTATTTTTTGAGGGGTTTTATCAAATTTGTCAGGCTGATTAGATTGGGAAGTTGCCGGCAACCGCGTTTCGGGGGCAGCGGGTTTGCTTGACAGCATCAAGTTCAGCAGGCAAACTTCTAACCACGTAGCTGCATTGGTGCTAGTTCTCAATTGAAATTCTGATTTCTGCAATTGTGCACAAGCCGCATCAATTGTTTCAAAATCCAGATGAAGAGCGATCGATCGCAGTTGTGAGTAGCCTACTGGCCCTGCAATTAAATTCTGGCAGTGGCGCGTTGATTTGACAATGAGCAAATCTCTCATTGCTGCTAGCAAGCTGCTGAGAATAAGTTTAGGGGTTTTGCCGCTGTCAATGAGCGTTCTCGAAGATTGCAGTACGCTTAGGGTATCGCCAGAATGAATGGCTTTGAGAAGGGCGATCGACTCTTGCTCGCTGATACTGCCAGATACTTCTGCAACTTGAGTTAGGGTAATCTCTGAGTTTAGCAGTGAAAGCTGAGAAAGTAATTGCAGGGCATCTCTTAACCCCCCGTCACAGGTGCGAGCGAGATCCCGCATGGCCTCACTTGCGATCGCAATAGATTCAGCAGAGCTAATTTTGTGCAATTGTCCGACAATAGCATCAACTGACAAGGCTCGGAAGTTAAAAGTTTGGCAGCGGGAGATAATTGTCGGCAGGACTTTATGTGCTTCAGTCGTACAGAGAATAAACACCACATGAGCCGGAGGTTCTTCAAGGCATTTGAGGAGAGCATTTTGAGCGCTGGTACTGAGTTGGTGACACTCGTCTAAAATCCAAATGCGGTAACGGCTCATCGCTGGGGCAAAGTTGCTGTGTTGTATTAATTCTCTGGCATCATCCACGCCATTGTGAGAGGCAGCATCGATTTCAGTTACGTCTAAGCTTGAACAGGAGTCAATGGTTTTGCAGCTTGAACATTCCCCGCAAGGAGTGGCGGTTGGCTTTTTGTTATTCAAACAATTGAGTGATTTAGCAAGGATGCGAGCGGTTGAGGTTTTGCCTGTTCCTCTGGGGCCAGTAAACAGGTAAGCTTGAGCAATTTTGTCGGAGGTGATGGCATTGGTCAAGGTTGTTTTGATGGTGTCTTGACCCACTAATTCTTGGAGGCTTTTGGGTCGGTATTTGAGGTGCAGTGGTTGGTACATTTTGAGTCGTTAGAATACTTCTGGTAACTATTCCCCGATAGGGGAGGGGAACGAGTGGGGAGTGGGGAAGAATAAGGGGGATATATAGCAAGTCTAAATCCGTTGTACGATTCATCATTTAGACGTGCTGGATATATGGTTTTTTTAGAGAATTTGGTATTGAAATAAAGCATACGTAACTTGATGCCACGATCCCCCTTAGAACCGAGAGAGGATGGGAGTGTGATGCTCCGCATTTTTGCCAAATAGATTGTATTAGAGATGGAACGTACCTCTTTCTATCATCCCTTTTCCACTTCGTTATCTTGCGATTATGGCACCGAATTTTCCAGGCATGAATCCTTATCTTGAAAATCCTTCTTCGTGGTCAGAGGTTCACTCTTGGCTGATTGTCGAACTAGCACCCTCGCTCAATCCCTTACTCATACCAAAGTATCGAGCGGCTGTAGAAAAACGGGTTTACGATTATGCTCTACTGGTCGGTATTCCCGATGCGTCAGTTTTCCAACAAAACCCTTAAGCTGAGCGAGCTTCTGCGGTAACAACTGGGGTAATAACCAAGCCAATTCGAGTAACATTGCCTCTGACTGAAGAAATTACCGAACGCTATCTGGAGATTCGGGAGGTCAAGACTGGAAAGGTGGTAACGGTGGTAGAAGTTCTCTCTCCTAAGAATAAACGAGTGGGTGAAGGTCGAGAAAAGTACCTCACCAAGCGACAAAAAGTGTTGAACAGGGCTACTCACTTAGTTGAAATCGATCTGCTAAGAATGGGAAACTTTATACCAATGGATGTTTCGATTCGCTCAGACTACCGCATTCTGGTCAGTCGGACTAATCTCCGTCCCGAAGCTGAACTCTACCCGTTTAATGTGCGTGAATCGATTCCCCAATTCTTGTTTCCTTTGCAGCCATTAGAGCAAGAACCTGTTGTGAATTTATCTGAGGTTTTGGGACAAGTTTATCAAGAAGCAGCCTTAGACTTGGCAATTGATTACTCACAGCAGCCTGTTCCACCGCGCTCGTGAGAGTGATTATCAATGGGTGATCGTTGACGGAATCGTATGACAGCGATCGCAATCGGGAATGCCTGACTTCTGCCCCGGTGTACATATCAACTTGATAGATGCGATCGCCGTTCATAGAGTAATTTGTAGAGAGGGCATCCAATTTAGATGCCACTCCCCATATGCACGATTATTCTTGCGGAGCCACAACGTATTCGCACTCTAACGCCTCTGTACCTGAAGCTGGCGTGCCAAAAGGTACAATCAGTAGAGGAGCCGTAGGAGTTGCCATCAGCAGCCGCAAATCCGAACTAGAAACAGCTTTAATTGTATCAATCAAATAGCGGATATCGCACTTGAGCCGAAAGTCACAACCCCAGAGTTTGGCGTCAACTGTCTCAGTACCAGAACTGAGAGTATTGTTGAGTGAAGCTCGCACCTGTTGCGCCTCTAAATCAAAGTCAAAAATTGCCGTGATATGAGACTTGTCACTATGAGTAGCCAACCTCTCTAAAGCTTTTAAAAAGCTGAGTCTTTCAACTACGATTTGATGACTAAGTTCAGACCGATAAGGAGCAATAATCTGGTCGCATTTCGGGTAATTTCCTTCAAGTAACTGTGCTGTTAGTCGCAAATTATTCCACTCAAACGCCACAAATTTGCTAGCTTGTTCTGCCGAACCGTCATAATAAATCGTAACTTTGTCACTGGCATTTACAGAACGCTCCAATACCCGGAGTACCTTAGCGGGAACAGTAAAATTTACTGTTTGAAAGTTTAAAAACTGAGAATTGCTGCTTTCACTCAATCCGACAATCATAGCTACCCGATGCCCGTCAGTCGTCCACACTCTTAGTTGGTTAAGTCTTCTGTCTGCGTCATGACTCAGTTGAAAGTTAGCTCCCATCAAAATGCGTTTGGTTTCCTCAGAAGTAACAGCAAATAAGCTAGCTTTGAGGACAGCGATTAATACACTAGCAGGAAGTGTTACAAGTTTTTGTTTAACACTAGGGATAGTCGGAAATTCATCCGCAGCTAACCCGCGAATAACGTGCTTGCTATTTGATGAACTTAAAGTCGCACTGACAGAGGGAATATCACTTCCTTTGATAATTTCAAAGGAACTCTTTAAGGTAAGGCGGCCGTTCGGAAATTTCCCCAGAATATCAGCGAGTATAGGTGCGGGGAGGGTGAGTTTTCCGGGTTGATTGACATTGGCATCAAAATTTACTTGCATTCCAAATTCCAAATTGTACCCAGTGAGGTGCAGTTGTTGATTTTCGGCATCAGCCTCAATCAAGATATTGCACAAAATAGGATGACTGGTATTGCTAGGAATGATGCTTTTGAGTGTCTGTATGTAATCGTTGAATTCTCTTAAATCACAGGCAATTTTAACAGTCGATGGGGAAGAGGTCGGAGTTAGAGATGCTGTGATTTCATTATTGAGATGGGTTTCTAGAGTTGGATTTGTTGGGGTATCAGAAGGTGTAGAAGTTCCATTATCTGTAATGTAGTTCGCTTCTACTTCTTCTATTTGTGTTGTTTTGGGTAGGGGAGAAGAAAGCTTAGTTGTTTTTTTGACTGATGGCTTCGTAGTAGGAGTCAAATTAGTGCCTGTTACAGTTGAGGGTTTTTTCTTAGCTGTTCTCTCCACTACTTCCTCTTTAGAAGGTGTTCCAGAAAGTCGAGATTTGGCCATAATAATTAGTCGGGTGTCAAGAATTTGATTGGTCGCTGCGATAGCAGTGAGGAGGGGGAAGGGGAAGGGGAAGGGGAAGGTTAAGAGAAGGAGAGGAAGGAAGGGTCAGGAAAAATCAAGTTTATACCAACTCTTAGATATCTACGAAGAAACCCGGTTTCTGGCATCGTGTGCGTAAGTCCTGAGAGAAGAAGGTTCAACTCAAAAAAGTGAAAACTTATCTTTCCTTCCCCTTCCTCTACAATTGAGCTAATACTCGTTGCACTCTGAATGAATTAGGAGGGACAAATAGTATTCGTTGACGACATCTACTTGTTCCAACATATAAAAGACGGTGGTACTCTTTAAGTTTCTCTTGGCTGCTCATTTCTTTGCCTACCAAAAGTCGAGTTAAAATGTCATTGCTGTCCAAACCAACTTCCTCAAAAGTGCTACCTTGAGAATTGTGAATAGTCAGGGCAAAGCAATTGTCAACTTCGGCAAATACGTCATCTTTAAACCAATAATACTTCCGCCAGAGAAATCCATTACGTTTGGCACTTTTGAGTTTCTCTTTCAATTCAGCTTGGTAGCGCTTACTTTCCGATTCATGCAGCACAAAGATTTGCCGAAATAGACCATCATCAGTCATAATCTTCAACAGCCATACTCGGTAGCCGTAGTGCTGACTTATTTCAACTTGCTGTATGGTAAATTCAGTTGATGTGGCTAAAATCACAGTCTTACCATCAGGAGCGAGAACTGGTTTCTTAGTAATTAACCTTTCTCCAGATATAAATCGGGCAGTTGTTCGACCATAAAGTTGTTCTCGAACAGCCTGATTGTAATAGTTGACTCGCTTGTTTGTCCAGCACAAAATCCGGAAACAATCAGGATTTGAGGCAAATTCTCGCTTGATGGTTTTGATAGCATATTGGATGAGTGCTTCTGGTTTAACTTTGAATGCACCGTTAGATTTGTCTAATGAGTTGTAATTCGGATGTGGCAAAAAGACATCTGTTTTACTCTTGACAAATGAGCGACATTCCGTAATAAAATCAAGGACGGGGCTTTCTCCAGCTTGTCTAACCACTTGAGTTAATACAGCTTTATTGGCAATATTGAAAGCAGGCGAGCGCTTTTCTCCAACAGGATTAAGTTGCGCTGGGTCGCCCATGAGAATTAATTTCCGCTGATTGAAGAGAGTATGTTCAAATCTGCGCTCAATCCAAGACCACAATTGAGTTCCAACCATCGAACATTCATCGAGGAAAATGATATCATAGAGGTGGAGGTAACAACAGCTTGTCTGTTCTAAGACTTTCTCTTGTTCTTTGCGAACCATGCCTAAGCCTAAAAGCTGGTGTATCGTCATAAAATCTACTCCGAAAATGCCTTGAGATGCTGCCATTTTTCTGAGGATACCGACGGCTTTGTTAGTGGGTGCTGTGAGGGCAATGCGCTTGCTTTGAGCTAAGAGTTCTTTGATTATAAGGAAAATAAGTGTGCTTTTTCCCGTGCCTGCATAACCGCAAAGCAAGAAGAATGCGGAAGTGCTGCTTGCAAATGTTCTCAAATTGTTGAGTGCTTGCTGCTGCTGCGGCTTGAGAGTAAAGGGAATTTGTTTAAATTCCTGCGGTCGTTCTAGTAAAGTTTGAATCATTAGTGTACAGTAATGCTAATTCGTTCGCATCCTAATAAGCGCTAGCTTGAGGGGGAGTATGGAGGAACATTCAAATCAAAACTGACTTATAACAATAGTTCCGAAATTCAGAAAAGAATGGCTGTAATGGTTGATTTTTCGTTAGGCGAACTTACCTAAAACTCTGATTATGTCATTGACAAAAAAAGTTATCATAAGTATTGTTTAATCAAAAATAAGCTCTGAAATTTATGATAATTCAGAGCTAGTTTTGCTGCTGTTGTTAGTTGTTAAACAATAATAACTTTGGTTTTCTTAACTCGTTTGATATTCACTGCTGTGCCAATACTATGTCCATCCCAAATGGCTAATCCGTAGTCACAATGCGAACACATTTCGATATCGCGATCGCTATAGTGTCCAGGAATACCAACAACTGGATAACCAGAAGTATTTCTGGGTTTGCCATTGCCGCTAAACAAGGCATAGTAAACCAAAACTTTCTCGTAGTTCTTAGACCGCAAGTATTGCTGAACTAAGCTATCAACTCCAGGCGCATCACCGACTCTGACTTCAAACCCTAGTTCAATGATGCGATTGAGAGATGTATGAGCCTCTGATGGCAATTCCTGGATGGAACGACTGCCAGAAATCATTACTATTTTGTTCATGGTAAAATTCCTCAAATTTTTGGATAGCCAGTAAAAGACTCAAAGATTACTCCTTGAGTCTTTGTGAAGAATGCAATTGCTTCTTACTAACACACCAAGATATAAGCTGAAATCAAGCATTGAATGAAATTGCTTTTTCTGCCTTGACCTTCCCAACGAGAGCCGCGCACACCAACAATGTGATTGCATTGTTCAAGCCAAGCAACTCCACCATATTTTGCGATTGTTTTTAATAATCGTGGATGTTGTTGAAGTTTCGCAACAATAATTTCTGTCATTATTGTCATATCTTGTTGCAAATGTCCAAATTTGTGATTTTGATAAGCAGCTTCAGCATCACGGAAAACCTTGCCATTGAACTCAACTGGGTAGTGATTCTTGAGGTTTCCTTTTCTAAAAGCTAACTCTGTGGGATTAGTTAATGCTGCCCCAATTCCGATGCTGCATCCAGACCAAATATTGATTTCTTTCATCTTTTTCATCTTCTAACTTTTAGCTCGTCAGCACTTTTAATTGAAGTGGTGTAGTAAACCCTGACTTTCTCGGATTGCTCCTTGTTGTTGGTATTTATAAGTAGAGAAAGTCAACATTTTTCGCCGCTAGGCGATTTATCTTCCGGATTTGTAACAGAGTTTTTAATCGCATTTACATTGGTTACAGACTAGCCAATTTTCTTCCCAATTCCCATCATTTTGGCATCTTTTCTAAATCAAGTTCAGCCACTTCCCGCAGAGCTTCTAAGCGCTTCTTTAAAGTTTTATGTCGGGGAGTTTCTACAACATACTCGTATTTAGAACCTGTATGTTGAAGTTCTGGAATTTGGCAATCAATTAGGTAGCTAAGGCGACCAACTAGCTTTTTAATAACTATTAGCCAAGCCTTAGCTAACGCTTTAGTACGGAAACCAATCCAAGCTTTAAAGTAAGAGCCGTCTTCGCTAACTTGGTAAGCAACATTGGGCGATAATTTAATAAGAGTTGGGATATGAGTAATGCCTAAACTTTTGAGTTCAGTCAAGCTGTAGCTTTGAATTTCTCCACTGTCCCATTGAATTTGAAATGGGCGTAGTGCCTGAATATTCAAACTAATGACTATTCCCCTTTGTTCCACTTGATTTCGGCGTTGTTCGAGGCAATCGCCCTCTCGAAAACCACTCCATCCATGTTTCTTAGCTAAATGTTTAAGGCAATATTCCCAGGCTTCTTCCCAAGCAATATCAAAGTCGAGAATGTGATAACTTTCTGTACTCAATTGTTTAGTCAATTTCTCTTTGATTTGCTGCTTTTGAATTGGTAGGACAATTTCTAAGAAATTGTCGGGGACTTCAAAAAATAAATGGGTCTTAGCCCTAATTTTTAGGTCATTGAAAGACAAAAAGCGACTGGCTTCTAATTGTTCGGGTGTAAAAACATCTATGGCACAACTTGTCGGGTAGCCAGGGAACAAGTTGATGGGAAAGAGATAATAGTGGTCAAGAGTAAATATGAGAATGTGATGTTCAGTGAGCGATTCTACTTGGAAAGTAGTGGTGTTACTGAATTGTAGTTTTTGCGAATTAGCTAGTACAATTGTTGTGCAAGCGGGAAGTTCTCCAGTAGTTTTTTGAGGAATAAACAGAGGCACAAGGGATATTTTAAGCACCCGAATTTCATCTAAGGTATAATTCCAGGAAAAACTATCTTCGTTGTTACTAGCATCCCAAGTAATTATTACAGGTCTATCGGTTTGATGGAGGGCTGTTATCGTGCCGTAATGGTTGCCAGATTTGACGATATCGCCTACTTTAAAGGGAAGTTGAGCGAAAGGAGGCGGAGTGAGAAAAGGAAAAATTACCGCTACCACTTCTTTGACTTCACTGGGGGGAGCGTTGTCAGGTTTAGAGCAAGTATTTGAGAAGCCAATTAAAGTCGTGTTAGAGTCCATAACCTTTGAGAAGCTAATTGTTTTCAACTTCTCCCGTTAGGGGATATCTTCTCGCGCTTAATCCCTTAACTTTTTGTGGTTTAATATCAAATCCGAACTAGTTTGTGCTTTATTTCGGCTTAAATTTTTTTGAAGTCTTGCTAAGTACCTCCCCTGTTGTCTAATAAAGATTGCCAGAAGTGGATTGACCGACAATTGGCATATTCTGCAATAGAAAAAGCGTTTGGGAATCAATAAATGCAGAAGTTCCTCAACGCCTTACCCCTGTTAGCCATCGCAGGTTTGATTTGGTTTCACTTCCACCAACCCGACAACGACAAACCCAAACTAGCCAAGCGCCCCAGCGAAACGGCATCCCTCCGCTGCTCCGTTATAGATGGTTCGGTGTACGATGGCGATACTTTTCGGGTTAAGTGTGACAATCGCGAACAAAAGATCCGACTGTGCGGCATCGACGCGCCCGAAGCCAAGCAACCGCTGGGTATCGAATCGCGAGATTACTTGCGTTCCCTAATTGCCAAAGCCAAAAGTCAGGTCATAGTTGTGGAGATGGATCGCGATCGCTACGGTCGCACCGTCGCCGAAGTGCTATTCGATACAGCGGAGGGAGAACAATCGGTGCAGGAGGAAATGCTCAAAGCGGGTATGGCTTACCATTACAAACAGTACAGCGGCAACTGCCACAATGCTGATGTATTCGATACCGCAGAGGAGATGGGGCGATCGCAAAAGCTGGGAGTGTGGCGGCTTCAGGGTGGCGGTCAGCGTCCTTGGGATTATCGCAAGCAAAATCAGAGGTGATGTACGCCAAGCAGCGGTATATACCAAGGTTGTTGGGAGCGATCTAACAGGGCAGGAAGTGCGGCGGCTTTCCAATGGTGATAAACGACTGTAAAATTATCCTCAACCAAAGCGTTAATTGGGGTTGCGGAATTGTTTTTTTGCCCAGTCTAACAGTTCGTCATAGGTTGAATAAGCGCACAGTATCCGCGATGTATCGCCTTTTTTCCTTACCGCAATCACTTTGCCGTTTCTATCTTCATAACCAGGCTTCCCGGTCATTTCTTCTAACTCTAGAACGAAGAATTTAAGCGCTTGAATGAATTGAGAAATCTTATTATCTTCCATTCGTCGATTGCTCTTTAATTGAACAGGAAAGATGGGTTTCTTGGACTGCTGGCTACCAAGGAATTTCCGAATCGAAAAGTTCCAATTTTTGGGATCGCAATTAACTCGGTTCCTCCTCAGCCCCCGGAATTCTCCAAGGGTCAATGCCGTTTTCTCGAAGCAGTAGCTCGTAGTAGTCGCGTTCGATTCTGGCTTCATTGTCAACCCAAAACGCTTCTCTGATATCGCGTTCTAGCTGCTGGACTCGCTGGCTGAGCAATTCGTTTCGTTCAGTCTCGGTGCGAGTAACGCCGAAAGCTTCGTCAAACCGCCGTTCGAGAGATTCGGTAATAAGTCCCATGCTCATAGTTAAAGCAGCTTTGTTCCCCCGGTGAGCTTGCCACAGCCAGTAAGCGCTGGCAATTTCTGGAGGGACGGACAGAAACCGACTTTGCCCCCGACTACCGGGTTCAGACTCGATTTCGATTTCTTCGCGCTCAACAATCGTACTCATGTAACCTTCACCCAGCAAGCTTTCGCCGGCGTTTGAGCGTAAAAATCGGACACGTTGCGCCGTTTGAGAGCCCGCTGCTTCGGCGACTTGGGTTTGGCTCATCCGATACGAGCCGTCTGGCAGCATAAAACCATCGACTGTTAAGGAACCTATTTGTACCAAGGCTCTGACGGCTCTAGTGGATTCGGTCATAGTTTGCTCCCCTGTTATACCTTTAATATTCCGTTTCTTGATTGTTGTCGCAAACGAACCGTACTGCACCACAGCTTGGCGAACACCACCACTACGGAGTTTTCAGCATTCATTACATGATATTATCGTGTAAACTCAAGCGATTCTATCTCTATAAGATACCATAACATATATGGTAAACGAGGTAGTTTATGTTTGCACTAAAAAGACGTTCTATAGATAAATTTGTAAAACCTGTGAAAGCACGAGAGTTTTGTAGGCAGTGGTTTGATGCCGATGCCCAGATGGAAGCTACGAGGGGCTATAGAGCCGAGTGCGTTCGCTTGTTGAGTCGCATCCTGGCGGTGCAAACAGAGACTATTTCGAGTAAATGGGGAAGCGGCATTGATTTCGAGAAAATGCCCGAACAGTACGAAAGAACGCTAGCTTATGCCAATTCTCTCCGTTCCATCCTCGACGCGGCAGGCAATAATCCCGAACTCTCCAGCATCATTGCCGATCGCCTCAAATCATCGCGCTAGCAAATCACCCGAAATTAATACCATATATTATACGGTAAACTTCTTGACAGCCCTAATCGCAGGTTTTAGGGTGGGAGTGACGCCCCGGCGCAGTGCTGCAAACACAGATGCCGGGACTTCTCCCATTCGCTGATAAGACCCAGCTATCAAGGAGCAATTTTATGTTCGCAGATTACGGGCAGCCATCACAAGCCGCCCAGCCCAGCTTTGTAGAAATACCCAACCCCCGCGTTACCGCGACCATCGGACGCATCGAAGTAACCGATGTTCGTTCTGAAACCGTCACCGGTCGCCTGCTAAATGACCAAGATAATTTGATAGAGGAAGACGGACAGCCAGTTTACATCTGCGTTCGGAAACACGAGATTTTGTGTTCCACCGAACGAGCCGACGTGATGAGTTGGTGGGAACTGGGGGAACAAGCGATTACGGGACAAGCAACGCCTCGAAAATATTCCCTCGAATCCTTGATTAATCGCTTGGATGGACTCAACTTGGATGAACTCTACGCTTTGCGAACCTTCGTTTGTTTGGAGAGCGACCCGTTTCAAGCGTATTCGGGTAACGTCAACAGCGACTTATCCCACTTGCAGGCTTGGTTCCCGACAGTACGAGTTCTTGATCGTGTCGAACAAAACCAACTAGCAAGTGCACTGTGCTGGCGAATATCAAGCGAATCCAACGCACCGACAGCGCCTACACCGGGTGACGGGAGGCACGATTAATTATTGAGTTGATAGAAGATGCCATCTAAGATTTCTCTTTGATTCCAGTTAGTGGGTTGGGGTTTTTTATGGGGAAATGATGCAATCTATAACTAATCACGCCAAGAAAGAATATCTGGAACATCTTCCATGCGACTAATCCCCTAGAACTATTAGAAGGCTCGAATTATGACAACAAACTTTGGTATTGGGTTGGCAACGCCACCAAGTTTTAGGCCACAAGTGGTTTATTCGCAAAATCTAAATTTTGTGCCGAGTTCAGACGATACTTTACCGTCGGTCATTCCTGGTCTGAACAGTTTGCCAGTTCAATCTGATGGCTATGAACGGGTAAGGGTAATGGTTTTTGGATCGAGTTACGGGGTAACATACACGATTCGCTGGCTTTATGGGCTACAGTTCGCTCACATCAGCGAGTGGAGTTTCCTTATGCCTGCTCCAAGTGAGGGTGAATTTATGAGCATTGTTACTAAGCGAATCCCATTGAATCCAACTAACTAATTGGCATAAAACTTGGTAACAGTTTGGTAATAAATTGGTAACAATTTTGTAGCGACGCTGGCGATAGTTTCATCTGTATCTAAAGCGCTCGCTAGTTTTTTCTATCAGACACCAGTGAGGAATGAGTATGACCAACGGCAACGGGTCTAACGGTGACACCCCTAACGGTGATACGCCCCAGCCAGATCCAATACAAAAGTTAACAGAATATGTCGAATCTGTGGAAATTTCTCTGGAAATCCAGGAAGATAAAACAGATGCCATTGAAGATCAGGTGGCAAATCTGACTGAGCAGATAACCGAGTTGAAACAACAAGTGAAAGACGTATATGGAGATGAAGAAGACTGGGAACGTATGTCAAAGACTTGACGGGCTTATCACACGCCGTCAGGCTAAAAACAGATTCCAGCAATCTAAGCTGGAGCGAACCAAGCGCTTGCGAGATGAAGCTGCCTTGACCCGACCTTTTAGAAAGTCTCCCCTGCTAGACTTCGTTGATGATTTGGTACACCGTCCGCCGAACCAAGAACAGATGCGCCAGCTCAAAGAACTACTTCTAGAAGAACAGAAGGCGATCGCTCAACTCATTGCCCTAATTGACCAGCATCTAGAGTAGCTATCTGCCGTGCACGAAAGAGCCCAGCGATACCCCTTGCTGGGCGAATTTTGTTGTTTGTGGATGCTGGGAGATTGCGTCCGGGAAGCCTTGATTTCGTTTGACTTGCTGAGTGGAGATTAGCTCCGAATTGGGTGAATGCTGCAAATATTGAAATATCTCAAACAACCTTTTGAGATAGTTAAAAATATGAAATTGTGAAGGTAACAGGTAAGAAAAGCCACCCTTGGTACGGCAGGATATTACAAGCAATTTTCATAAAATAGAGCCAAACGCAGGGTGATGGTGAAACGGGATTGCTTGTTTCAATTCGCAGGCAGTAACAGCATTTTGATGGGATAATTAGATTGTCGTTTAGTTTTGCAGCGGGCGACTCATCCCCCAATCTGGGGGTTTTCTATTTCGATGTTACTGGCTTGGTGAGCTAGTTGTGTGGTTTGCAAATACTACCCATTGGGTTATATTTTGAATGTGCTGTTTTGATATTACGCTATCAAATATGGAACTAACAAAATACAGTTGGTGGGGCGAATCCAACGAGCCACCAGAACATCTGAAAACTAAAAAGCAACTGGGTGAATTAGGACTATCGCCTCTGAAACCTTCAGGCATCATCGAAACGCGGAAATACGATGTGTTCCTTTACGATTCCACTAATCCTGAATGTTGCCGACCCAAAAGAAAACCCACTCCCAAACAATTGGAAACCCTGGCCGCTAACCGCCTCAAAGCTAAAATCAAACGGGATTATCAAGAGTGGTATCGAGAAGTAGGTTTCATAGAAAAAGATAGGGTGAATGCTGTTCTTTGGGCAAGAGAACAATTAAGCAAGAACGAGTGGCTGATTCTGGATACTGAAACTACGGGGATCGTGCGTGCTGAGATTGTAGAGATAGCAATTATCAATCATCTCGGTGAAATGTTGCTGAATACGCTCATCAAACCCTCTATTCCGATACCTCCAGAAGTAACAGATATTCACGGCATTAGCGATGCAATGGTAGCCGATGCTCCGAGTTTCCCTGAAGTCTATCCCCGCATTGTTGAAGTCCTTAAAGATAAACGAGTATTAATCTACAATTCTGCTTTCGATATCAAGATTCTAAATTACTGCTGTCGGCTTCACAGTTTGCCCATTTTGAAGTTGACAAAGCGCTCCAACTGCCTGATGGAATGGGCGGCACAGTGGAGGGGATATTGGAGCTACTATTACGAAGATTATAAGTATTTCCCCCTGCCTGGTGGAGGACACCGAGCGTTAGGAGATTGCATAGCAGCCCTCCAATTAATTAAGAAGATGGCGGCGGATTCGGATCGAATCAATCGCCCCGTCCCCATTCCTCAGAAAAATTAATGATATCCCAATCCACCGCATCATCGGGGAACAGCGACAACTGCCCCGGCGATACGTTAGACTGACCCCGATTATGATACGAAAGGTGACACGCGGTACACAGAGCGATTAAGTTTTCAGGGCGGTTGTCCTCTGGTATCCGATTGCGATGATGCACCGCTAAAGTTAAAGCACACCGTTCAGATTTGGTTAACCCGCTTGGTTTACCCGGTCGGAGGCATTGTTGATGGCACTTAGTACAGCGCCACCCCGCATTTTCCTTGATTGATAGCGCAATCTCTTGCCAATTGTCGGGATACCTCTTGGGTTTAGGCATAGTTTATTTCTCCACCAATATGGCGATCGCAACTGATAACTTGAAATTTAAACTATGTTGTCAAACGGTAGATTAACCTTGGGGCGTTGTTTTATGCTGCTGACTTGATTTCTTTCGTTTCAGCCATCCTCCTACACCCAAGGCTATAGCTGAACCAAAGATTGTGGTCGGTTCGGGCACAGGCTCGGCAACGTCGGCGGTTTCAATTACTAGACTGGAACGACCAAGAGCATCAGTACCTCCCAGAGTGACCCCACCAACGTTCAAGAGACTGATGGCAAACCCAGCAAAAGTATCGCGGTTGCTAACTCGCTGATTAACAAACTGAGTTACGTCAAAGTTAAGAGTATCACCCGGAGATGAGGATGAGATATCTACAGAAGTTAACAATACTTCATCCCCCAAAAGATCTGATGCTTCGGCTGTTCCGTTTCCTAAATAGCCAAAGATGCCCAGAGTACCAGGACGGCCTCCTTGGAAACTGGAGATCTTATCCTGAAAGATAGCACTACGAATAATTGTGTTAGGAGCAAGAAAAAAGTTGCTAATATTAAATTCAGCTAACCTTGTTGTTACACTACCCGGCCCGTATGACACGTGCTCATCCCCAGGGATAAGCCTAACGTCCTCATACACACCCATCTGATACATACTTGCAGTGGCTCCAAATTGGATAGTAGGTGTCAAGGTAAATGTAGCTGCTTTAGCTTCTTCGCTTGTTCCCAGAACACAACCTAGAGCGGTGCAAACAGAGGCAACGGCAACTTGGCGGTAGAGGTTGTTCATAACAACTACATTTCCTTTTATACTAAACAACTTGACTGGAAAGCCCATTCAGTAATCAAGCTACCTAAATACTAGCTAGCTTACTTAAAAAATCATAATTCTTTATTCAACTTATTCAATCTTAACCACAAAGTTAAGTCCATGCTCTAAAAAGCAAGTAACGATCGCCATTATCAAAACAGAACCATAGCCTCACACCGAATCATCCATCCATCCGCACTCCGAACAATCCCAATGAACAGGCGGCGTTTCATATTGGGGGAACGGGAGCTCACAGTGGGGACACCGACCAGTAAATAGTGGGTGCGTGTCCAGGAGGTCTAACTGTTGTTCTGGTGTCCACCGTTGCCTTGGTTGCAAGATTAGTTCGCCGTTGTAGTAGCTTGCACCTTCGGGTTCCCACAATTCCTCTGATGCGGTGTTAGGGTCTGCTCGAAAGTCAATGCAAGTCTCCGTGTTAGGGCCTGTGGGATGCACGGCACAGACGAGGTGTGGGTTGCGGGCAAAGAGGAGACAGCGATGGCACTCATGGATTTTGGGCATGGCGGGGGTGTGGAGGTTTTGGTCTGGGTTTAGTTTCCCAAAAATTGGGGTGTTGGTGGCGATCGGCAACAAGTTTGGTAATAGATTGGTTATGGTGACAATAGAACTTGCTAAGCCGGACACTTCCCTTATTTCCGAATATATTAACCGTGGATAAAAACTTGAAAACTTTGTCTGTTTTCCTACCGATTCTAGCACTGGGCATTGTTGTCACACCTGCACGCTCCGGCAGAATTGAGGGAGCATCTGTTTCCTGTTGGTTGCTTCGCCAAGACCTGATAGAACTTAAACAAACCTGCATCTATGAGTCAGTTTCTTGGGCTGGAGGCGGAGGAAGGACTTTGCGGTGGGAAGATGGCGTACAAACAAAAATGACGTGGGGATTACAAGGGCGCGGAGAAACACCTTGTGCCGAGGATAGCATGAGCATAGATGGTGTCTGCGGTGTGGTATATTTCCGCCATCCCACCACCTTACAGCGGATTTCTGAAGAAGAGAGCTACAAGCGCGCCATAAACCGCCAACTGGCCGTGACCTGTGTCCAAGTACAAGATAAATCAATCTGCTGGCTATTTAGATGAAATTAATCACAAATAGAGAGGTTTGAGTGTTAAAGTTACATTCGCCGAAGTACCAAAAATAGCTGAAATCTCAATAGCAGCAGCTTTCATTCTTATTGTCGGGCAGCAATTAATAATAAATGCTGTACCAGTTTCAACCTTGCTTACTCCTATTTTTTTTAAGAGATGCTTTTTTACCTGATGTTTTTTGAGGGCGATTGGGTTCTCTAACAACATATTTTAAAATAAAATCATCAGGCTTTACTAACGCCGAGTCTGCAATGTTCAGGCGACGGAATTGCGACCAATGTTCATTTAATAGCTTCAAAGCTTGGTGGCGATTTAAGGCGGAGATCGCACCCATAACTTGACGCAAACTCGACTGCAATAACTCAAGATTAGGGTCTGCCTCAGAAAATTGACTCACCATTGAAATTCCTGTTGCCAAATAAGGTGAATCCGGGGATATCTTTTTCGCTCTTAACCCCTGACGAACCACATTTAGCCACACCGGATAAAGTTCTAACCAATTAGCGAGTTGCAATTCGTTTAATGCCATTTCTTCCATTCCCAACGCTCCCCAAGTGCAAAGCGATGTTTCAGCTAAATTAGCATTCCGATTTTTAACCGCTAACTCCCATAATTTTCGAGCATGATCCTTAAACCGAACTGCTAAAAAATCATAAGCTTCCTCCACTTTATCAGTAGCCGTAACCTTATAAACCGTCTCACCGCGTGGTAGCTTATCGCCCCGATAAGATAGCCAATTGTGAGAACCGCACAAGTGAACTTCCCGATCTACAACAACTTCCTTCGCATGAGAATTTCCCAGCCAAAATACCTGCACTGCTGACAAACCTTCCCGCGTTTTAATTTCTCTTAGCTTTTGCTCAACCTGTGGCGGTATGGGTCTGGTTTCATTCTCTTGTCTCCGAGAAATACCGTGACCAATTAAAACCCATACTCCCCTATTAGCTAAATTTTGGAGTAATTGGATAAACTCATTATCTACTACTTCCTGGCTTACCCAAGGAGAATAAATTAAGACTTGATGATTCCCTCCTCTCAAAGTTTCTAAAAAAGATTGCCGAATTTGAATGTCTCGCAGTAAAATTACCTGGTCTTTTTCCTGACTTCCCTTCGGCGGAACTTGTTTCCCAGTTTCCCTCAATTCTTTAACAGTTTCAATTGCCTGCTGTTCAATCTTCTTAATTCTGTCTTCAACTTCTTTATTTCGTTGATTGAGGAGCTGTTCACGCTCCGCAGCAATCGTTTCATCACTCAAATATAACAAAGTTTGTAAAGAAACTTTTCCTTCACTTTGGAAAATGTCAAGTAAATCAGAGGCATAGTGTAAAATTTGTTTTCCTCGTCTCACTTGCAACTTAATGGCATCTTCAAGCGCATCAAAAATAACAAAAATTGAAACAGATTGCCAGATAGTTTGGCTCTCCTTGGTGAAAAAAGCAGCAGTAATGATTTTTCCATCTTCAGGAACGTGCAAGCCTAAACCAGAACCCTGAATAATTCGTTGGAGTTCCTCAAGTCCTAACTCAGACATTTCTTGACACCGATTTTCCAGGGTGATAAAATCACCAAATTTGGGTAGGTCAATTTCTACTGCCTCTACAGGGGAAAATACAAAAAATAGATTTCCTTGCAAGGGGTCAGCGAGCGCATAAATCTGCTTTGTTTGTGGTGGTTGCGGCACAGAACCTTCCAGATAAAATTGCCGACCTTGAGGGGTTAGAATAATTTTGGCATCCGATGTCCAAGCTAAAGTTTCTAAACTCCGCAGAGTCTTAGCAGTATTTTGCACAAATACGGGATCAAGACCTAATGCTGCTGCTAATTCATTTTCAGTGGGTATCAATTCACTCTCCATACCAGCGCGGAGAATAAATTCTTCCAGAATGTTAAATTTGCGAGGTTCGCTAATAGTAACTTCTACTGATATTTGCTCTAAAGGATAGCGGAATTGACGACCAGCCAGCACTGATATGCCAGCCGGACTTTGCTTTTCTATTTGTTGAACAAAATCCTGTAATTGGGGGTCAATTGGTTTAGGAGAGGATACTAGAAACATCAATCAGTCCTCCATTTCGGCGTACAATATTTGCTACTTCTGAATACATACTTCCAACTTTACCTTTGTGCTGTGTAAAAAGTGAATGGCATCCCACAACTACCAGCAATTCTTGAGCGCGGGAAAAGGCGACGTTTACCCGTTCTGGCTTTTTAGCAAAACCAATATCTCCATTAGGGTTGTTCCTCACCATGCTGACAATAACAATCTGCCGTTCCATACCCTGAAATCTGTCAACAGTCCCCGTTCTAATTGAAAGTGAAGGAAATTGGCGGTCACTAAGCATTTCTTCAATTCGCCTCAATTGAGCACCATAAAAAGTAATGATACCAATTTCTTTTTTGGGTTGTCCTTCGGCAACTTTTAGGCTCCAAACATCCTCCATTTGCTCGCAGAGAATGTCAATCGCATCGATTTCCTTAAGATTATACCTTGACGTTCCATCGACCTGCTCTTCAAAACTATGTTCTTGCGGCATTTTTACCCAGAGCAGGTGATGTTGTTCTCGGATGATGTCGCCAGCTAAATTGTGCGCCCGTTCCTTCTCAGGCTGAATAATGCCACAACGCAGACTATGGTCGTAAAATTGATTAATCGCTCCCATAATGTAGGGGTGCATCCGATACTGAATAGTCAGCCGTCGCTTGATGCTTTCTGGTGCAGCTTCAAATTGTTTCTTAAAGAGAGATTCTTCCAGAAAGCTAATATCATCCGGTTCGCTTCCCATTTCTGTTGCGATTTCCTCTAAACTCTTTTCATGTAGCATAGGAGGTAATTGGCGGTAATCGCCAATCAATACTAATTTTTTACCTTTGAGTGCAGGTATCAGAATTTCTGGAGGCGTGCATTTACTCACTTCGTCAATGATGACTACATCGAAATTAGTAAATTCTTTGAAACCGTAACCAGCTACTTGGCTGCAAGTAATACCGATGACGTTGGCATTGTCGATGTAAACTTGCCTCAATTCACTCTGATCTTGTTCGGAGGGGTTACGGAGTTTGGCTATCCAATCATGAGTTAGGTTCTCATAGCCTTTGAGCTGCGATTCTTCTTGAGTTAGTTCTTGATGCCAAGCATCGAATTGCGTTTTTACTATGCGTAAGAAGTTCAAATCAAATAATCCGTTGACAGAAATTGGCGGTTTAAGGCGATCGGGGATACTTTGCCATGCTGACTCCCACCATTTTCGTTCAGAATTTAAAGTTGGTGGTAGTTGTTGGGATTGTTGCAGTTGAACTTCCATTTGCTCAAGTTGGTTTTGACATTCTCGAAGCTGATTTAAGGCTTTACTAACCGCCTGTTGTAAGCTTGCTTGAATGCTTGTGAGAGTCTCTTTTGTTTCTTGTACTCCTAATAATGGATCGAGTGAAGAAATTAATTGTTCAAGCTGACTGATCTGATTTTCCCACAACAGGGCTATATTCGAGTTAGACCACTGAGTTACATTGCGTAAGCTATTATGGGGAATTGCTGGCAATTTGAGGAACTCATTCAATAACTGTTTATATCTTTCTAATTTAGCTTCTGATTCACGCTCAAGAGCCTCTAATCCCTTTTTAGCAGTTCTTATTGCCTGTTGTTGTTGGGCTGCCTCTTGCTGAGGTTTTTTAAGCTGTTGTTTAAAATTTTGAAGTTGTTTTTCAGTTTCCGGTTGCTGCTGCTCCAGCCATTGAGATACACTGACAGTAATGCCATCAATCAGCTCGGCTGCAATAGTATTTAATTCCACATCAAAGTTAGAAACTTGGACTTCACTTGGTTTGGCAATTAAATTAGCAATTTTCGAGCGACACCTATCCAGGTTAGAACGCCAAGGCTGAGGTTTTGCAGGGACACTAGCCAGCAACTCAGGGGGTAATTTAATCAGGTTATCTGTAAATTTTCGGTTCTCTTTGACACATTTTTTTAATTCCTCATACACGCTCTCATAAGCTGTAGATTCCCAGTTTTTTAAGGCTTTTAAAACAGAGTTTTTTCGGTTGTGTTCTAATTCCTGTTGTTGGTTCAGCCAGTTTCGCGCACTAACAGCAATACCGCTGATAACTTCTTTGGCTACAACGTCCAGTGGAGGCTCAACAAGAGAATTTTGCTTGGCTTCACTTTTGCTTAAATTAGCAAGTTTTGACTTGCACCTATCAAGATGCGATCGCCAAGGCGCAGGATTAGCGTTTACAAATGACACCACATCGAGCGGTAGTTGAATCAGATTATCTGTAAAGGCTCGATTAGTTTCTACACATTGCTTCATCGCTACATAAATGCTATCATAAGCGGTGGATTTCCACTGGTCTATTTTAGTTCTGAGTGCAACAATTCTTGATTGTCGGTTTTCCCAACTATTGAGGCTTTGTTGTAGGTTTTTCTGGTTGGTAAGACTTTGCTGATAGTTTGTTTCCAAAAGTTGAACGGCGGCTGACTTCTCACGGAACACTTGTGCAGCTTGATCGGCTTCTCTAAGGGATGACATCGCATCTCGGAAATGAGACAATGACATTTGAATTTGTGGAAGACCTTGATTCTTTAACCAAGCCGCTAAACGAAAATGATTAAGCCGTAAATCGTGAGGAATTTGAAGATTCATTTTTGCAGCGAGAGTAACCGCTCTTTCAACTTTTACCTTGAAGCTTTCTTCAGAAAGATACCCCAATGTAAGGTCTTTGGTACTGTCGCAGAGTTTTAGAGCTGCTGTCAATAAATTACTGACTGCTACATCTTCCCACTTAATTGAAGAGTGAGATATTAGCAATTCCAAACCAGGAAGGAGATATTCAACAATTTCGCGCTGTTTAGCTTCCGCTTTTTGATAGACACCTTCCTGCGTTCTACAGGTTTCCTCTAGCTCTACCTTATACCATCGCAACTCCTCTTGAATTTCTTGTAAGTTTTCCTCTTCTCGCAAATAACCATAAAATTGCTCCGAGCTTACTAATAATTCCCTGAAAAATTTTATATTTTCTCGCTGTTTTACTAAGCGCTGCTCGCAATCATCAGCCGTGTTTCTCAACCAATTACCAATCACTTTATCTTCCAGGAATGGCAACCCTTCCTCTTCAACTCGCTCGGCACGACCTTTTCGCAAAGCGCGGATAACAGGACTATGAATTAAGCGACTCAACGCATTATCAACAGCTAAATTCGCTTGAGAAGCAATTAAAGTCCTCCCACCCCGCAGCGCAACTTGATAGGAAATTTCAGCGATGACTGTTGTTTTTCCTGTTCCTGGTGGCCCTTGGATTAGCACTAAATCGGGTGCAGATAACACAGCTTCTACTGCTGCAACTTGGTCATCATTTGCCCCAGATAGTAATAAATCCTCTGGCTTCAGTTTAACAGTTGTTTGCAAGGGCCTTGCCTTAGAAGCATCAAAGAAAAATTCTCCTACATAGGGATTTTGAGCTATTCCCATTTGCAAATCATCTAAAGCTTTTTTCTGTCGCTTAATTTGAGTTAAATCTCCGGCCGCCTCGAAAGATAAAAAGCCTTTTTGTGGCAATAGATAGCGCCCTTCTCCTATTTTTTCTACTAACTGAGAATCAAGCCTAACTCGGATAAATCCTTTTTTTCTATCAATTTCTTCAATAGCTCCTAATAGAATTGCATTCCACCTTGCAGGCTGAATGGCAGATTCCTGCTTTGACGTGTTATCATCTTTTGTGTTATCATCTTTCTCACGGTTCTCTTCAACTCGAACTACAAGTTTTACATCCTCATTTCTAGCCTTAGCTGCTCTTGCCCAAAAGTCATCTTGTTTGAGATCGATGCCTGATGATTTGTCAAGTTGCGCTAAAGAGGCAGTTATCTCAAAAGTGATTTTGCGGGTAGCAGAGCCGTAGTTATGACCCGAAAAAGGTACGAAAAATTCTCGCGTCTTAGCTATCCGCTCTTCAATCTTTAAAAACGCTTTCCAAGTTTTTAACTGTTCTTCTGTTGGCACGCAATCCCCGCAAAAAGGAACTGCTTTCATACGATCGAAAGCTGAAATTGGCACTCCTATTCGAGACTGGTGATTGAGGTGCAAACGCAGGGAGAAAAGAACGGAAAAACCGTCAGTACGTCCCCGTTCTGGGGAAACTAAACGAGCGGAAAGTAAGCGCAAGCCATCGGATCTCCCTTCTGTGACAAGAGCTAATAAACTTAAAGTTTTTTGCCGTTTTTCAAGGATTGCTGGTAATTTTGCTGCTTCGATATCTGTGGCGATCGCCAGTTCCCATTTTTCTTCTCCCGGTTCTTCTCCCGGCCCTTTGCGGCGGACATAGAACCCCCTGGGTTCGTCTCCTAAAATGTCAGATAGCAAGTCTGCGGCGCGATCGCGACGATTGCTAAATTCAGGATATTTTAAGAGAGCATCTTTACCTTCTATCTCACGGATTAGGTAATCGATCGCCTGATTCCCTAAAAACCGATATCCCCAATTTTCCTCATTATTTTGATTGAGAGCTGTTGTGGCAATCTGTGGTGAGAAAGGGGAGTGATTATTACTTATTTGAGGTGCTGTAACAATTGCAGAAATTTCTATCGAGACGTTGTGGCTAGATGCTTGCAAAACAATAGAGCCACATAGGTTAGTTCCGGCTGGAATATCTTTGGAATTGACGATAATATTTAGTTTCTGCAAGCCGCAACAAAGGTAAGGCTGCTGTACTTGTAACCAAGGCTGGGAGCAGGAAATTGTGCAGTCGCTGCCAAGTTGGAGTTGTTCGGTTCGTTCCAAGTGTCGGTCGGTTTGGATTTCCCCAAAGTAGACGGCGGCGGGAATGTCCCAGCTTACTCCTAGCCACTGGACGTGGGGAGCGGTTCCTAGACATCTTACTCTATCTAAAACTGGCGCGGTATTTACTGCGGCGGCGATCGCAACTTCTCCCGTATTGCCACCGACAGTCCGCTGAACGGTCAAGTTTTCCAGTTTCACTCCGGGAACTGTGATTTTTAAGGCAGGTTCGTCAGTGGCAAAAATGACGCTGTTTTCTCCCTCCCCCCGAAGCAAAATCGCTCGTTCAATGGTAAATGGCCCCTTATATTCCCCTCCTGTCAAAGCGATCTCGTGTCCATCTTTAACCATTTGCAGCAATTCGCCAAAGTTGTCGGGGTTAGCGGAGAAAGTAGGCATAGATGCTTATTTATGGGGGGTGATCGGAGAAAGTGTTGATTTTTGGGCTTCTGAGGTAAACTACAGTTTAACGCTGTTTAGTTACGGATAAGCTGTTCCATACTTCAATATGCTTCACTTAAGGGTGACAGTCTGACTGATGATGCGAAATTTTGAGCCTTAACTCAATAGTATTGAGGCAGTGCGATTCGTTGAAACGTGAATCACGGTGAAAGCCCGTACATAACGTTTCCAGCCACAAGGCTGAACTCTCGGTCTGATAAGGGTGCAAGCCCCTTCTGCCAGACTCAGGTATGACTCCCTATCTGCCCACACCGACCGAGCTCGATTCTTGGAGAGTGAAGCTGGGAACAGGGGTGCGACCCGAAAAGATTGTTTAGAAAGGGAAGCCGACTTCCCTAGCGGATTCATACCCGCTACTCTCACGGAAAAGACTCAGTGATGAGTCCAGTCACGTCCAAGTAGGTAACGAAAAAGAC
>NZ_JADEXD010000222.1 GCF_015207285.1 Tychonema sp. LEGE 07203
TATGTTCATCCATTGTCCAAACTTCTACATCGGCGTTTGGGTACTCTTCTTGAACTTGATTCACTGTTTTTGCTAATTTTTTTTTCCTGAAGTTCCTGTTCAGTAAAGTCGGCTTCCTGATGAGAGGATCGAGGTACTCTCAAACGTAGTCTCATTGCCTTCAAATACTCCCAACCTCGTTGTCTACTAATATCGTTTCCGGTTGCATCGGAATGATATACTGAAAGAGCATCAAGAATGCAATGAGGACAATTTATGCCTAAACGCCTAAAGTTGGAACCCCATCAAACCCCGTCGGAGTTGTCTAAACTTTATCGTCAAGCGTCAGACCCAATTGAACGGACACGCTACCAAATAATTTGGCTTTTGGCAACTGGACGAGTCACAGAAGATGTCGCGGATGTCACGGGTTACTGCCGTAACTCTATATATCGCTTAGTTCGTCGTTACAATCAATTAGGTGCAAATGGGTTGAAAGACAAACGTCATCAACATCCGGGCACTCCACCTTTACTCTCTGTTGTGGAACAAGCACAACTTTTACAAACTTTACGAACTCCAACTGCTGATGGAGGATTATGGAACAGTCGTAAAGTTGCTGAGTGGATCAGTAATTTAATTGACCGTCCAGTCAGCGTACAAAGGGGTTGGGATTATCTACGTTCGTTGGAGTTTCGGTTACGGGTACCCCGACCTGAACACGACCTAGGTGACCTTGAGGTTCAAGAAGCTTGGAAAAAAAACTGCGATCGCGAGCCAAACGAATTCAACAGCAGCATCCATTGGCAGCAGTAGAAGTGTGGGGAATGGATGAACATCGTCTCGGACTAAAGCCAATCATTAGGCGAGTTTGGGTAGGCTATGGAGAACAGCCAATAGCCAACGTAAAGAAAGCGCTATCAATGGCTATGGTTATATGGTTTTGTACACCCGTCAACCGGAGAAACATATTTTTGGATTCTCCCAAAAGTTAACATCGAGCTGTTTAACAAAGTTTTAGTAGACTTTGCCACAGAATTTGGACTTGGCAAAGATAAACACATCATCTTAACTATTGACCAAGCTGGCTGGCATACTAGCCCACAAGTTATAGTTCCAGAGGGTTTACACTTGGAATTTATGCCCTCTCATTCTCCTGAATTACAACCAGCAGAGCGTCTCTGGCCGTTGGTAAATGAACCAATTGCCAATCGTTCATTTGAAAATCTTGATGAATTAGAGGAAGTGCTATTTCAGCGCTGTCAAGCTCTTCTCAAGCAACCTTCTTTAATTAAAGGGATTACTTGTTTTCACTGGTGGCCCAAAACCAAAGCCATATCATTCCGGTGCAACCGGAATTGATATAACTGAACGTCCTAATAATTCACTCATCCAATTTGCAACTTTCTGTCCGTTCCAAAGCCCACCCACCGTTGGAGGTGATTGTAGCGCTTGCCATAGTTGTGCTTGTTGTACATCATTCAAAAGTGTATCGGCACCTGGATGTTCATGCCTTTTATCTCCAAGTGATTTTGGACCAATGCGGTTATACCCCCAGACTAGTTCATAAATCCAACTGAGACTGTAAGCAGTTATTTGTGAAACCTCTCGGCTACTTCTGCCAGATGCTAATAACCAGATAATTTGGTAATGACTTTTTTCAACAGGCTATGAAGCTTGACGGTAACGCTGTTCTAGTTCTGGTAACGATAGATGTGGCTCAATGCTAATAGGTTTTGGCATTGTCAGATAGATAGGTTTTACAAAGGGTATACTTAGCTATTTTACTCAGGGTAAACGCATCTTAATTTCAACCTAAAACATGATAAGATGAAGTATTGGGCTAAATCAAGTGCGTAATTAGGTGCGATGGATGGCAAAAGGGTTTACTTCGACTTTAACTGCCCAACAAAAAACAATAGGTGTATCGAGCCCGACACACTTATTGAACGCTTGTTTTTTAAACCATTTTGGGACCTTGACCGATCCAAGAATAGAAAGAAGTAAACAGCATTTATTAATAGATATTGTAGCAATTGCGATTCTAGCTGTCATCAGCGGTGCAGATGGATGGGGAGCAATAGAACTCTATGGAACAACCAAATATGAATGGCTGAAAGGTTTTCTAGAACTGCCGAATGGAATTCCTTCTCATGATACATTTAGTCGAGTATTTGCTCGAATTGAACCGCAGCAGTTTCAAGAGTGTTTTTTGAGTTGGATAAATTCAATCACCCAAAAGTTGGAGCTAGAAGTCATAGCCATCGATGGCAAAACAATGAAACAATCTTATGACCGGAATCACAGCCAAAAACCATTGCATATAGTCAGTGCATGGTCTTCATCCCATCAATTAGTTTTAGGGCAAAAAAAAGTCAATAACAAATCCAACGAAGTGACAGCAATTCCGGCTTTATTAGAGCTGCTAGAAATTGCTGGAAGCATAATAACCATTGATGCTTTGGGATGTCAGAAAGAAATAGCAGCGCTCATAATTAAGAAGAAAGGAGATTATCTTTTAGCGCTAAAAGGGAATCAAAAACTTCTTCATGAAGACGTAAAAAACTGGTTTGAATTAGCTCGAAAAGAAGAGTTTGGTGGCAGAGAGCATAGCTATTATCAACAAATAGAAGCCGGGCATCATCGAGTTGAAAAAAGACAAATTTGGACGGTGGCAGTCTCAGAGCTTCCATCTCTTCATAATCAATCATTATGGACTGGATTAAAAACGGTTGTGATGATCGTAAGTGAAAGACGTTTGTGGAATAAAACAACCACAGAAGTTCGCTTTTATTTGAGTAGTTTAGCCAGTAATGCCGAGAAGATTTCTCAAGCAATTCGCAGTCATTGGGGTATTAAAAATAACTTACATTGGACATTGGATGTTACTTTTTGTGAAGACAAGAGTCGGATTCGTAAAGATAATTCTCCTGAAAACTTTGCTCTTCTACGTCGCGAGTGCCATCAATTTACTGAAACAAGAAAAAGGATTTAAAGGAAGTTTAAAAATGAAGCGGTATCTGGCGGGAATGGATAATAATTATTTAGTCCAAATATTAAACTCTGCCAGTTAACGCTCGAAAACTCAAACAGATTCCCGATCTAAATTGATTCAGCTTCGAGAATTCAAAAGTTCTTAAAGCTCGATTTTTACTGGGTTAATTCCATCGGATTTAAGAGTTTTAAGAAGGATTTTTTCAGAAAAAGACTCACGCACAAATATGATTTTTTGTCAACTTAATTTAGATGCGTTTACCCTGCTATTTTACTATGGTTGTACTACCGGACATGATATCATATCCGGATGGTAACGATGCTAAGTATGTTTTCTTTTCTGAAGGTGAGTAATACTTCTCTTTCCGGAATAACACGTTATCTGTTTTCAGTAAAATGTCTTGAACTATTACCTCTTCATAACCCTTAAATTCTGCACCGAATGGTAGTTCTGCTTCAGGATACTCCAGGATTTTTTCTCGGTCAACTTTGACCAGAGCATTTTTACTACTTTTAATGTGCTTTTTTGGTGCTTTCCGCTCTTTTTCGGATGAGTAGTTCTCTTTTAACTTTTTCGCTCCATTAGCTTTGACCTCTGGTTTTCCTTGTTCTCCTTTCAGGCGATTGTTTTCGGATTTTAATCTTTGATTTTCTGCTCGTAATTCTCTGGTTTCTGCTTGTAATTGCTCTACAAGGTTCACCAATATGGACACCATACGACGCAATGATTCGTCGGCAATCTCAGATGGCTCAATGCTTTGCAGTAAGGTCTCTACTAATTGGTCACCAGATGTTTTTTGTGTTATGCTTTATATTCTACCATGCTCTTCGTATTTGTGAACCTTCTTTTTTGCTGTTACCCCTATTTATTGAGCGGATACGCTGTAACTTCCCAACAAAAACAAACAGCTTTATTGCCTTCAATGAATATTTTAAATTCCAGTTTTTTAGAACATTTTGCCAATTTGAAATACCCCAGAATAGAAAGAAATAAAGAACACTTACTCAAAGATATTATAGCGATTGCGATTCTAGCTATCATTAGCGGTGCCGACGGATGGGTGGCAATAGAAGCCTATGGTAATGCCAATATGAATGGTTAAAAAGCTTTCTAGAATCACCGAATGGCATACCATCTCATGACACATTTAGTCGGGTATTTGCCCGACTTGAACCACAACAGTTTCAAGAATGCTTTTTGAGTTGGGTAAATGCCATAGTCGGGGAATTAGAACTAAACGCGATCGCCCTTCATTGATGGCAAAACGATGAAAGAATCTTATGACCGAAATGACCAGCAAAAAGCGCTACATATAGTTACAGCCTGGTCTTCATCTCATCAATTTGTTTTAGGTCAAAAAAAATCGATAAAAAATCAAATGAACTGACAGCAATTCCGGCATCAATAGAAATGTTAGAGATTGCCGGAAGCGTAATAACCATAGATGCTATGGGCTGTCAAAAAGACATAAAATCTCTGATTATCAAGAAAGAAATAGATTATGTTTTAACTTTGAAAGGAAATCAAAAACTCCTCTATCAAGCTGTGAAATAGTGGTTTTAAGTAGCGAAAAAATCAGATTATTTAGGCAGAGACTACAGTTATTATGAGCAAGTAGAAGCCGGACATCATCGAGTGGAAAAAGACAAGTCTGGACTGTGAATGTATCCGAGTTACCACCTCTGCATAATCAAGAATTATGGACGGGATTAAAAACAGTTGTCATGATAGTTAGTGAACGACGGCTATGGAATAAAACCACGACAGAAGCTCGTTTTTATTTGAGTAGTTTAAGCAGTAATACTGAGATAATTGCTGGGGCTATCCGCAGTCATTGGGGCATTGAAAATAGCTTACATTGGACGCTTGATGTGACATTTTGTGAAGATGAAAGCCGGATTCGGAAACAGAACTCTCCCGAAAATTTTGCACTTCTACGTCGCTTGGCTATAAATTTACTAAAACAAGAAAAAACTTCCAAACAAAGTCTAAAAATGAAACGGTATCGAGCGGCAATGGACAATAATTATTTAGTGCAAATTTTAAATTCTGCCAGTTAATGCTCGAAATATAACACCTATCTAAGAAGGAAAATTATCCGGATTTAAGAAGTTTAGAAAATCTTAAGGTTATGATTTGATTTGCTTAAATGTGGTTAAAGTTAATGTTTTTTAAAAGAGTTTTTAGTTGTTTAATAATGCACAAATTTAGGTGTTTGTCAAATTAATTTAGATGCGTTTACCCTGTGTTGAATAGCTTTAATTTCTGCTACTTCTTGGAGTTGGGGGTGAGAAGGAAAACCTTTTTTAGCAGAGGCAGATTTAATCTCAAAACCCTGAGACATAAAGTATCTTCCTAAGGATTTTATTATGGGCATAGTTGCCCGATTGTATCATGTCCGGTGGATTACTTTTACTAAAAATCCCTGAAATTATTGGTAATAAGGGAGCGTTATCATGGGCGATCGCGACTTGGCTTAAGAGCACTCATTTGAGTCATTGTCAAGTACAATTTATACCAAATTAGATGAGCTTACCCTGATTTATGTATGACTACTTACCTGCTTTTTCGCTCTTCCACATCATAAACCGATCGCCCAAAATTGAAAAACGAAAAAAGACGGAAAAAGACGGGTATTCTAAAATAGTTATGCAAGGCGGAAAAAGACTGATAAAGACGGATAAAGTCTGGTATACTAACTATAGTTCTCCGACACTCCTACTGATGGACAGTACCCATATCTTGCAATTTGTAGATAAAGTGCTCGGCGCGAAGACAGGTAAACATCTCAATGACTTGCAGCGTAAAATTATCGAGGGAATACTGAAGCGACAAAAGTATTCTGATATTGCAGATAATTACGGTTGTACTGCGGGTCATGCTAAGGATGTAGGTTACGAGCTTTTACAAATGTTATCTGATGTTTTTGGCGAATCAGTTGATAAAGGTAATCTTAAATCTGTCCTCAAACGGCAATCAATGATAAAGATTGCTTTACATAATAGTAATAATATTGATGGTGATAGCAACATAATTAATTATATCAATGCTTGCTCAGAACTACCCACTCCTACCCCAGATAAAAGTCAGCCTCCGACTCCCGACTACCAGGATGGCACGACGAATCAAGTGAAAAGTGAAATAATTGGTAAATTACGACAGTTGGGATTGAAGGATGAGCAAATTCCAGGGGTGCTAGGACTAGCCTTGGAGGTGGTGAAGCAGGTAGATTGAAAAGAATGAGTTTATTTGTAGTCTCAAACCCTTTATCTGAACCAGTGGCGACTATGGGTTGAAACACATATAATTCAGTCAGGAGGTATAAGTTTTATGTTCGCAGTCGTCACCCCAGAAAAAATTCACTTACCACCAGGAACACTGATAAAATTTCCCGGTAGTTGGCAGGATTACCAAGCGCTTGTAGAACAATTGGGCGATCGTTCAATTCCGCGCATCAAATATCGATCGGGAGAGATTTTATTAATGTCCCCTTTACCCGTACACGGAAAACAAGCAGATATAATTGCTGATGTCGTCAAGGTTCTACTAGATTACTTGGGCAGAGATTATGAAGCGTTTACGCCAATTACGATGGATTTGCCGGAGGTAAGAGGGATTGAACCAGATTATTGTTTTTATATCGATAATTGCGCCGCAATTCTGGGTAAAGATCGGATTGCTTGGGGTGTTGAACCGCCGCCCGATCTAGTAATCGAAGTAGACGTAACTAGCTACACTAATTTGGATGATTACTTGCCTTATCAAGTGCCGGAAGTGTTGCTGTTTAAGAAAAATAGGCTCATAATTTACTGCTTGCAAAACGAGCGATATGTCGAAAGTTCAGTTAGCCGTTATTTTCCCAATTTTAATGTATCAGAAATTGTGGAGGAATGCTGGCAAATGTCGCGCGATCGCCATACAAGTACAGTAATTCGGGAGTTGCGGCAAAAAATTGAGAGGGAGAACGCTTGAATCATATCGTGTCCGGTGAATAGATTGTAATTCCTGTAGGGGCAGGTTCACCAACAATAACTGCCTAAAACCGAAAATTATCATAAACCTGCCCCCGCCCAACTACAAATAATTTTGATTGTGGGCAATTAAACAAACATGGTATTCTGCCAAATTTTAATACTTTTATCACTGCTGCCGCTAACCAAAAACTCTCCTTCCGGGCTAAAATTAACGGAATAGACCGAATTTGTATGACCCGCAATATTACAAATTTCTTGACCGTCTTTAACCCGCCAAATCTTGAGAGTTTGATTGCTGCTGCTAGCCAGAATCTCGCTATCTGGACTAAAAGCGATCGAATCAACATACCACGAATGACCTCGGATCGTTAAAACTTCTTGCCAATCTTTAACCCACCAAATTTTAATAGTATTGTCGTGACTGCCACTAGCCAAAAACTCGCCATTGGGACTAAAAGCTATGCAGCGAACGCAGTCGGTATGACCTGCCAGGGTACAAATTAGCTTTCCATCTTTGACTCGCCAAATCTTGATTGTTCTGTCCCAACTGCTGCTAGCAATAGTTTCTCCATCAGGGCTAAAAGCGACAAAATAAACTAAATTCATATGACCCGCTAACGTGCATATTTCTTGCCCGTCTTTGACTCGCCAAATCTTGATTGTTCTGTCCCAACTGCTGCTAGCAATCAGAGTTCCATCGGGACTGAATGCTGCACCGTAAACTGAGTTGCTGTGGCCGGTCAGAGTGCGGATTTCTTTCCCATCTTTCATCCGCCAAAGTTTGATTGTTTTGTCGTGGCTGCTGCTGGCAAGCATTAGTCCATCGGGGCTAAAAGCTACTGTATAAACTGAGTTAGTATGGCCTGCAAGAGTTACTATTTCTTGCCCGTCTTCTACTCGCCAAATTTTGATTGTTTTATCATCGCTGCCGCTGGCTACAACTTCTCCGTTGGGGCTAAAAGCAACAGAATAAATTAAGTTTTTGTGACCTGTTAGGGTGTGAATACATTGCCATTTATAAGTTTGCTGG
>NZ_JADEXD010000223.1 GCF_015207285.1 Tychonema sp. LEGE 07203
CGCGTGCCCATCCCACAAAAATCTTTTTTCTTGTGGGATGGACACGCGAGCCCGTCCCAAAATTTGATTAAAAGGAATTTTGCAAGAGGTCTAATCTATATGAGCAACAGCTTAACCTGTAACTGGGCTGCAATATCAAGTTTGGGTAATTACTGATAATACCCGCTGCGGGTTTACGCTTATTGTTGGTTTTAGGCAATTATTGTCGGTGAGGGAAACCCGTACAAAAATTATATCTATCAGAACCCGACTAATTATCTATCTCAAGATAGATGTTCTACGATCTCCCATAACTTTAAACAACAGACAATAATTTTTGTTAAGTAAAAATTTTTAAGTTAAAAATGCGGGCAAGCGCTTGTGTATTCCCCATAAACTCAGCATCTCCGGCTCGGTAAAAGCTTTTTTTGTATTGTTAGTGCGATCGTCCTGGCTCGCTTGTACAACCGAAAACAAGCTATTGAAGAACATTACAAAAGTTTGCACGCAGCTCCTCCCCCACAAACTGAAATAGCATCGGGTGGACATTGCAGATTCTGTATCTTAAGATAGACAAACACTGCGTCAGATTCAGGCGATCGCGAAAAAACAGCCAGTCTTTAGTAAGCTCGTGCTAGAAAAAATGCCATTGTGCAACACCTTCGCCAAAACTCTTGACTCAAAAAAGTTGAAAAAAAACGGTGAGAGACTGCATTAATTAACAGCACCTCAAATCCAAATCTAATTCAATCGCACTTGTTAGATTAGTACACTTTTACTCCATTTACTTTATACACTGGCTAACACTCTTCAACATGAACAACAATCCTATTCGTCCAAAAGACCGTTTCTTGGTGTTCGGCGCTCCGGCGATCGAAGATGCTGAAATTCAAGAAGTAGTGGCAACCATGAAAACAGGTTGGTTGGGTACTGGCCCGAAAGTCATGAAGTTTCAAAACGAATTCAATGCTTACAAGGGTTCCCAGTACGCGGTTGCGGTTAATTCCTGTACGGCGGGACTGCACTTGAGCGTCCTCGCTGCTGGCTTGCAACCGGGGGATGAAGTGATTACTACTCCGATGACTTTTTGCGCTACAGTTAATGCGATTATTCACGCCGGAGCAACACCGGTGCTGGCGGATGTAGATCCGGTGACAATGAATATTGACCCGGCTTTAGTCGAAGCTAAAATAACTCCAAAAACTAAGGCAATTTTGCCGGTTCACTTCGCGGGGCGTTCCTGCGATATGGATGCGCTTTGCGATATTGCTCGCCGCCACAACTTGAAGTTAATTGAAGATTGCGCTCACGCGATCGAAACAGAGTACAAGGGGCAGAAAGCAGGCACCTTTGGAGACTTCGGATGTTTCAGCTTTTATGTCACCAAAAACATCACCACGGGCGAAGGAGGAATGATTCTGGTAAAGAGTCAAGAAGATAGCAACAGGCTCAACATTTTAGCGCTGCACGGTATGGACAAAGATGCCTGGAAGCGCTTCAGCGACTCGGGTTACAAGCACTACCAAGTGGTGGAAGTCGGATTTAAATACAATATGATGGATATCCAAGCTGCGATCGGCATTCATCAATTAAAACGAGTCACCCCTTATTGGCACCGGCGGGAGCAGATTTGGCAGCGCTACAACGAAGCATTTGCGGATTTGCCGATTACTTTGCCAGCCAACCCGGAACCGGATACGATTCACGGTTATCACCTTTACACCATTCTGGTAGATAAAGCCAAAACTGGAGTCAGCCGCGACGAGTTTCTCAACGCTATCAATGCTGAAAATATCGGTGTCGGGGTACATTACATGAGTATGCCGGAACATCCGGTCTATCAACAAATGTTTGGATGGCACACAGAAGACTATCCGAATGCTGGCTACATTGGGCGGCATACAGTTAGCTTGCCAATTTCGGCAAAATTAACAGATGCAGATGTGGAAGATGTGATTGCTGGTGTGAAAAAGTGTTTGGGGGCAGGCAAAGCTAAAAATCCTGTTTTAGCAACCGCAGGCTAAAGTCCTGAAATATGATTGCGTCCACCTTTAAGAGTCAAGCATCCTATTCCTGATGCTTGACTCCCGATCTCAAATCAGGTTGCATCGCAATGATTGGCTTTTTGGGAAATTGGTAATTATACCAATTTCAAAAAATAATGCAACAGTATTCTTGTCCCCCCCCTTGCTAAGGGGGGGCTAGGGGGGGTCGGAGAGTATTGCATGATTTTAGAGAAATGGTATTAGTAAGTAAATCAACTTAAAACAACAGAATATCCATCGCCTCGCAGCATTTAAATAAATCGAGGATAAGACAGGAATATCGCGTTTTACGAATTAGGTTGATTTACTTAATTATCCTGACCGTGTTAAGTAATCGAGACAAATAGAAGCTTAATGTTATGTTAAAAATGAGTGCTTTGTTCCCAATATATTGCAATAATCGAGCTATCAGCCACGTATTTTTTTCAGTGTGCAAAGAATGGCAAGGCCCCGAGCTGAAGGCTCGCATGGTTGTCCCGAGTTGCGATCGATCCTGCCGCGACTCAAATATAGTTGAAGCAATTCCGTCATTTCTGAAAAAACTGTATTACCTCAGCCCTAGTGCTCCCCAAATCAAGGCAGAGAAGCGTTTTCTCAAAGATATCAAAGATTTTGATGCTGCTTACTTGTGGCCGGGTATCTCATTAGATGTTGTAAAGAGCGTTAACAACCAGAATAAGCCGATTTTTGCAGAGCGAGTTAATGGCCTTCAAAGCCAAGCTAAGAGAATCCTTGACGATGCTTACTCTCGCTTGGGATTGGAACCTCAACACGAAATTACACCAGAAAAAATTCAGATCGAAGATCAAAAACTCAAGGTAATTGACTTTTTGTTTTGCCCTAGTCCAATAGTAGCAAAATCATTTCAAGAAGCCGGAGTTTCTGAAGATAAACTGCTGTTAACTACTGAAGGGTGGTCGCCCGAGCGTTTCCCCAATTATCAATCCCAAAAACCGCCCCAGGATGAAGTTAACATCCTTTTCCTAGGTTTTGCCTGCGTCCGCAAAGGGGTTCATTTGCTTTTGAAGGCTTGGGAGCTAGCTGGGATTAAGGGAACGCTGACAATTTTTGGAGCGATGGAGCCTGCGATCGCTCAAACTTGCGGCGATTTGCTGCAACGTCCTGACGTAGTTCACATGGATTATGCTTTGGACTACAGTTTTGCCTATCGCCAAGCTGACTTTTTTGCCTTTCCCAGTCTTGAGGAAGGTAGCGCACTCGTCATCTATGAAGCAATGGCTCACGGTTTGCCCATTCTGGCTTCGCCGATGGGGGGAGGTGGGATTGTGCGTGATGGTATTGAGGGGATAATTCTCGATCCCTACGATACTGATGCCTGGGTGGAGGGACTGCGAAAATTATCTAATTCTCCTGATTTGCGCGCTCAGATGGGAGCCTCCGCCCGCAAGCGAGCCTTGGAGTTTACTTGGCCGCAAGTTGCTGCTAGGCGTGGAGAGCAGATCCTGCAAAAAATGCAGACAAATTAGGTAGTCCTGCATAGCAATGAAAATCCAGGGTTTTAATTGATAGATAAACTGGCGTTATACTCATGAATAAAATACGAAATAGCCACGATATGATTGGAGAGTTTTTGGGAGAATGAAAGAGTTTTTCTCACCAATCTAGATATTCTTTGTCTCAGCGTATTGTTCAGGAGGTGACAACCCCGTTTTGAGCCGTAGCTAACAAAGGTTAGACCGATTTATGGTAAAAAAAATGGGGTCAATTTTTATAAGCAACCCCATATATAGCGAGTTTAAATCATTTTCAATAACTGGTTGAGAGGCTAGGAATCAATGTCAGTATTGAAGAGCCTCGCCTGCGAAAAGGTCGGCTCTTCCTAGCCCCAGAAGCGTTACTTTCGCTCGGACTGGTAACGAGTAGAATCCCAACACTACATGATTTCGTAAAGTTTTATGATAATTAAGCCGCGTTTCGCACAAAACTAGCCGATCGCACCTGATAGATCGATGACGGTTGGTTTCAAAAGTGCGATCGTCTGCGAAAACAATGCTTGCGGGCGACGGTATTAACCAATAACCAATAACCAATAACCAATAACCAATGACTACCACTGCGGCTCAGAAGCCATCAAAGCAGTTGCAGCCTCGCTCGGTAAAGGCTTAGCAAAAAAATAACCTTGACCGTATTCGCAGCCGATCGCCCTTAACCGATCTAATTGTGTCGCCGTCTCCACACCCTCAGCAATCACATCCATCCCCAAAGCGTGAGCCAGGGCGACAATCGTCCGCACGATCGCCACATTTTCCCCCTCGCCTTCAAACTCCATCAGTCCCACAAACGACTTGTCAACCTTCAAAGTATCCGTAGGAAACCGACTCAAATAACTCAAGGACGAATAACCAGTGCCAAAATCATCAATTCCCAACTTGACCTTGAGTGATTTCATATGCTTTAAAACCGCGATCGCCGACTCCACATCATCCATCACCACACTCTCAGTAATCTCCAACTTCAAACTCTCGGCACTCAAACCCGTTGCCACCAAAATAGCCTGAATTCGCTCCACCAAATCCGGCTGAGCAAACTGCTTCCCAGATAAATTTACACTCATAATCAAAGGTCGATCGAAATCAAACATTCCCTCCCACAGCCGCAACTGCCGGCAAGCCTCCTCCAGCACCCACTCGCCCAGCGGTACAATTGCCCCCGTCTCCTCAGCCACAGGAATAAACTTAAGCGGCGAAATCAAGCCCCGCAGCGGGTGCTGCCAGCGCACCAAAGCCTCAAACCCAATAATCCTCCCGCTTGCCAAAGAGACAAACGGCTGGTAGTGCAGCAAAAACTCCCGACGTTTGACAGCCATCCGCAAATCCGTCTCCAACTGCAACCTCTCCACCGCCAAATCGTGCATGGAAGCATCAAACACCTGATACCTTCCCGTTCCCAAAGCCTTAGCGCGGTACATCGCCGTGTGAGCGTCTCGCAGCAAGTGTTCCGGCTGTTCCCGGGCGGCGAGTGCGGGTGCGCCGCCCACCGCAATCCCGATGCTGGCGGTGACAAAAACTTCTCGTCCTCTGAGTTCAAAAGGCACAATTAAAGCTTGGTGAATGCGATCGGCCAAATCCACCGCACTCTGGGCATCAACATTCCTCGCCAAAATTGCAAAATCGTCGCCCCCCACCCGCGCCACAGTATCCGTCCGACTCAGACTTGCCTGCAACCGCACCACCACCGCCATCAGCAACTCATCCCCCACCAAATGACCCAAAGAATCATTAATCACCTTAAATCGGTCTAAATCCAAAAACAGCACCGCAAATAGATAGCTGCGGTGGCGTCTAGTATTAACGATCGCCCGCCCCAAGCACTCTACAAACAAATCCCGGTTCGGCAAACCCGTCAGAGAGTCGTGAAAAGCATCGTAAAGCTTCCTGTAAGCGCTGACACCCGCACCAGTCACCACCAAACCCACAGCCGGCGACACCAGCGGCACCCACCCACCGGCCGTAAAAATCGCCAAACTCATCCCCAACAGCCCCATCAATGCCGCACCCACAACCAATCCCGCCCGCAACGGATGCCCGATCCGCCAAGCCACAACCCCACCAAGCACCGCCCAGAAACCGTCCCACAAAATTTCTGCCCCTTCCGGCCACACCCAAAACACCGATCGCCCCTGCAAAACAGCAGTCAATATTTGGCTGAGCATTTGAGCGTGCAGCAACACCCCCGGCATTTTCGGATTTTGCTTTTGAACCGGGCTGTAGGGCGTGAGAAACACGTCTCTGGTACTCTCTGCAGTCGTTCCGATCAGTACAATCTTGTCCTTTACCCAACTCGGCTCAATTTCGCCGTTCAATACCTGGCGGATACTGACTTGCCGCGCCACCCCAACAGCAGAACGGTATTTGAGCAGAATTTGGTAGCCTCTGGCGTCGAGATTTGCATAGCCACCGCTATCAGATTTTAAAGGCACAAATTCTGCTTTACCCCAGTTGATTTGGTGGGGATTGACAGGGCTATCTGTCGGCTGCACCCTGTCTTTGAGATACAGCGAAGCCACTTGCAAAGAAAACGAGGAAGCAGTAGTCTTGTCGGGTTTCGAGACTGAGAGCAAACTGCGGCGCACCACACCGTCTGCGTCGAGTACAAAGTCGTTAAAACCTACCCGATCGGGCGGCATCCCCGGAGGCGCGGGCACTCCCCCACTGTCTGAATCGTTCAATTTAGCAATCGCCACCACATTCGGTGCTTTCAGCGCGGCCAGCAATTCTTGGTGTCCCGGCGCTTGAGGCAAATCTCGGTACAAGTCCAAACCGATGACTTTTGGCTGGTACTTTTGGAGTTTTGTCAAGGTTTTGGCGATCGCCCCGTCGGAAATCGGAAACCTCCCCAGAGTTTGAATATCCGCCTCAGAAATTCCCACTACCAGCAGCCGCGGATCGGGGCCCGCATCCGGCTGCAAGCGCACCAACGAGTCAAAACTCCCCAATTCCCAGCTTTGATACCACCCCAACCGCCGAGCTCCCGTATTCAGCAGGGTTACAGTCGCGCCTGCCAACAAAGCAGGCAAAATCCTGACTCGCCGGCCTTGAGAACTCCGGTTCAGGCCAGTTGCCAGAGACAGTGCAGAACAAAGATTTCGAGAAAATTTGGCAGTCACAGCAAACATATAGGGGTGCAAATAAAGCTAACCACAAGTTTGTTCTTACAGAATTGAGCTTATTATGAGATTGAGTATAATTTTTTCAGAACTTGTGCCGAAACCGAGTTTATGTAAGCTAATTAATCGATTTGGCAAAGTATTTCTCGGATGGGAAACTGGGTTTCTGAGTATCTGCCGAAAAGTGCTGTCTGGGATTCCTCCGTTTCCCCAAGTTTCCCCAAGTTTCCACAAGCGTTAAAATTTAGTCGATCGAACTTTCTGGATATTTTTGAGATTATGGCCAATCAACTTCCGATTCCGGTGATTGTTAACGGTGCTGGCGGCAAGATGGGCCGCGAAGTAATTAAGGCGATCGCCAGTGCTAGCGACATGACCTTATTTGGCGCTGTAGACCGCTCTCCTGAGTCCCTCAACGCCGATGCGGGAGAATTAGCCGGGTGCGGCCCCTTAGAAGTTCCCATCACCGACGACTTGCAAGGAATGCTGGCTGCGGCCGCTCAGGAAAAGCAGTTAGGCGTGATGGTGGACTTTACGCACCCTTCGTCAGTTTACGAAAACGTGCGATCGGCTATTGCTTACGGTATACGGCCCGTAGTAGGCACTACCGGATTGAGTACCAAACAAATTCAAAACCTAGCCGAATTTGCCGACAAAGCCAGCATAGGTTGTTTGATTGTACCCAATTTCTCGATCGGCATGGTGCTGCTGCAACAAGCCGCCGTCACCGCATCTCAATACTTTGAACACGTAGAAATTATCGAACTCCACCACAATCAAAAAGCCGACGCTCCCAGCGGCACAGCCATCCAAACCGCCCAAATGCTAGCAGAAATGGGGAAAACGTTCAATCCCGCCCAAGTAGAAGAAACCGAAAAATTGCCCGGTGCCAGAGGCTCTTTAGCCGACGAAGGAATTCGGATTCACAGCATCCGTTTACCCGGTTTAATTGCCCACCAAGAAGTAATTTTTGGCGGCGAGGGTCAAGTTTATACATTACGACACGATACGAGCGATCGCGCTTGTTATATGCCCGGAGTTTTATTATCAGTGCGAAAAATCATAGAATTGCGATCGCTAGTTTACGGATTAGAAAAAATCCTCTAGATTATGGGGAATGGGGGATTGGGAATGGGGGATTGGGAATGGGGAATTGGGGATTGGGGATTGGGTTAGCTACTAGCGATGATTTATGGCCCATTA
>NZ_JADEXD010000015.1 GCF_015207285.1 Tychonema sp. LEGE 07203
GTTGCCAACTGACGGCACTTACATCTTGGCCCTGCGGAATACATCAGTAAACCCAGTCCCCTATAACGTTCTTGTCAACAGCACCCTACCACCGTCAACACCCAATAGCGGACTGGGAGTGTTGCACAGCGGTACATTATCGGTACCGGGCGAAGTGGATGACTACTCCTTCACAGCCGCATCTGGGACGCTGGTTTATTTTGACGGTCGGGGCAATGACTGGACAAAACGAGTTAGACTTTACAATCCAGACGGCACAGAGGTTTTTAGCAACCTAGACAATCAGAGCGACTACGGTGCTTATCAGCTAACACAAACAGGCAACTACAAGCTGCAAGCCTACGGTTATTACAGCGATACCACGGGCAATTACAGTTTCCAATTGGTTGACCTCAAAGCAGCGCCTTCCTTGAGTTTAAATACGGCAACCCCAATAAATGTTCCCTTAAATCCTCTGGAGACCAAAGCATTTAAATTTACGGGGGCAGTCGATCAAAAAGTTTGGTTGGACGGTCTCAATGCCAGCAATCCCAACATTACTGCAAGGCTGTTGAATTCGAGCGGGCGGCAAGTTGCTTATACCGGAGATTTATCAGGCGATATTCAACTGCAAACTTTAGAAGCTGACGGCGAATACTATTTGGTGCTGCAATCAAATAATCCCTCAGCAACTGTTGCAAACTTCCGACTGCTCGACAATACGGATACGGGCGCAACAACTTTAACTAGCCTGGATAATAGAAATGTATCCGGCAACTTCGGTGCGAGCAATCGAGAAACTGTTTTGTACAAGTTTCAAGGTTTAGAAGGCCAGCACCTCTATTTCGATCGCACCGATGGGGATTACTACAACAACTACTATCTCTACAGTCCTGACGGAAATCGATTTTACTATAACAGCCTGGGCTACGATAGCGAACCGACAAAACTGCCTAGTTCCGGCGAGTACGTGCTCGCTTTTGCTGGTAACAACAACCCCAATAACAATTACGGCGTGCGGCTCGTCACTCCCACAGATGGGGTATTTTCCTTGACAATCGGCAATACCGTGAATGGGGAAATTGTCAAGGCCGGCCAGCAAAATACTTATACTTTTGCGGGTACGGAAGGTCAGCGTTTGTGGTTCGACAGTCTCCTGGCTGCGGGTAATATTAATGGCACTTTGTACAGCCCCACCAACGCTATAATCTGGAACAGTCAAAGTTTGGGAAGCGATCTCGAACCCGCCGCTCTTACTACTCTTAAAGAAACGGGTAATTACCGCTTTGTAGTAGATGGTTCTGGTGACGCTACCGGCAGCTACAGCTTCCGCATTCTCGATTTGGCGGCAGCCGCACAAACCACCTCTTTAGATACAAATACTATCGGCAATTTTGGCACGAGCAAGCGCGATGCGGTCGTGTATAAATTCACGGGTTCTGAGGGTCAATATGTCTATTTCGATCGCATTGAGGGAGGCGGGTCTAACTACTCCGTCTACAGTCCCGACGGGCAGCGTCTTTTCTATCAGAATTTGTCTTATGACCCTCCCTATCCTTACTCCTACGATTACGGCGTTGAACCGACAAAGCTGCCGAGTTCCGGCGAGTACACTCTTGTTTTTAACGGAACCGGCCAAACTAATAACAATTATAATTTGCTGATGGTAACGCCCGATCTCGTCACCAAACCTCACACAATTGGAGATACAATAGCGGGCACGATATCGGAACCGGGAGAACAAGATACCTACACTTTTACAGGTACTCCCGGTCAAAAGTTGTGGTTAGATAGCTTGTTCTCCAGCAGCAACATTAGCGCTTATTTGTATTCGCCAACAGGCAAACTTCTGTTGAACGGTCACAATGTGGGCGACGATAGCAATTCCTCAGATTTATTGACTTTAACTGAGGCTGGAACTTACACCTTAAAGGTAGACGCTTCCTACGACAATACGGGTGCTTACCAATTCCGCTTCCTCGACTCGGCAGCGGCAACTGTTACTTCTTTAGATACTCCGATTGCGGGGAACTTCGGCACGAGCAAGCGGGAAGCGATTGCCTATCGGTTTAACGGCACTCAAGGTCAGCCTCTTTATTTTGATTCTACGGTTGGCGATGCTGCTAACAATTGTTTCCTCTACGACCCCTACGGAAAGCAGATTTTTGATTACGCGGGTTTGAGTTCTGACAATGAGAAAACAGCGCTGCCTTTTTCGGGCGAATACACTCTAATTTTGTCGGGTAAAAACGCTACCAATAACAACTACAACTTGCGGATAGTAACGCCGGATATCGTTACCGCACCTTACAATGTGGGCGATACTGTTAGCGGTACGATTGGCGAAGCTGGGGAACAGGATACCTACACTTTCCCAGGAACGATCGGTCAAAAACTGTGGTTTGACAGCTTGGAAAATTCCCCAGCAAACCTGACATTAAAGTTGGTAGATCCGGATGGAGTAACAGTTTTCGGCGATTGGTATAACGGTCAATATGCCTCATACGATCGAGAACCTGTAAGGCTTACTAAAGAAGGCAATTACAAGCTAATTGTAGATGGCTCTGCTGACAGTGCGGGAAATACTTACAGTTTCCGATTGCTCGATTTGGCGGCTGGCGAAACTTTAACTTTGGACGCTCCTATTTCTGGCGACTTTGGCAGCAGCAAGCGCGAAGCTAAAACCTACAAATTTCAAGGTGCAGCAGGCAGCTCTTTCTACTTCGATATGACTGCCGGAGATCCGTACAATTACTACTACCTTTACGACCCATACGGCAAGCGCCTGACCTCTGGAGGCTTGACGAACGATCCCGAACAACCTTTGTCCGTTACTGGCGAATACTCGTTAGTTTTATCCGGTCAGGACAGACCTAATAACAATTATTCGTTTAAAGTGGTAAGGCCCGAGTTAACAACAGTGCCTTTAACTCTCGGTCAAACTGTCAGTCAAAGCATCGACAAAGCCGGCGAAAAAGATACCTATACTTTTGATGGTAAGGTCGGACAAAAGCTGTTTTTTGACGGTTTAACTGGGAACAGCAATTTGTCGGCGCAACTCTACGATCCTTTTGGCAACGCAGTTGTTGGCACGTCGGGCTATTCGAGTGTTAATACGAGCGCTGACTGGCAGCCGCCAACTTTGAATGCCAGCGGAACTTATCGCCTGGTAGTTGATGCCACCAACAATAACACGGGCAATTACAGTTTTAAATTGAGCGATTTAGCCGACTCTTCTCCTCTAAATTTGACCGCGCCCAATATCGGCACTGCTGAAATAGGAGAAGTTGACTTGTATAAAATTACCGGCCGTCAGGGTCAAGTATTAAACTTCGATTTAAGCGCTGCTGCGTGGAGCAACGGTGGAAATTGGGTGCTCTACGGACCCGATAACAAAGCAATAGTTTCTCCGCCTTGGAACTCACCAGACTTTAAGGTGGCGCTGCCGACAGCAGGTTTGTACACCCTAGCTATTACCGGAAACAACTCTTCACCCGTCAGCTATAATTTTAGCGCGACTGATAACACGCCAGCACCACAAACTAGCGCCGGACTCAATTCTATAATTAGCGGTACGCTGACGGCCGGGGGCGTTACAAATCACACATTCACCGCGTCGGCTGGCACTCAAATTTTCTTGGACAGCATCAACAATAATAACTGGCAAATCAGAGCAAGGCTGATAGCCCCTGACGGCAGCAGAGTATTCGATAACGAAGATACTAGCCTAAATACCCTGCCAAAAGTATTGCCGCAAACAGGAGAATACACTCTACAAATATACGGCTATTACACCTCTTCAACTGGCAGCTATCAGTTGCGCGTTGCTGAGTTACCCAACAGCCTCAGAAGCCCGATAACTAACTACTTAGAAATAGGCAGTCCTGTATCTGGAACGCTTTCGGGGGCTGAAGCTAAAGTTTACACTTTTGACGGCGTGGAAGGCCTGCGGGTAGCTTTCAACGGCATGGTGGGAACTAATGTTTCTGCAACTTTATACGACCCGACCGGGAAAGCAGTATTTACTAAACCCAACTTCCAGTACACCGATGTCGAACCGCTTACTCTGACTCAGAACGGTTTGTACCAACTGGTAATCGAAGGCCAGCAAGCAACCAACCAAAACTACTCGTTCCAACTCCTAGAACTGTCAGGAGCCAGCTTCATGCCGTTCAACTTGCCGGTGACCGGTACTTTAGCATCCGGGCAGCAAAGCAAATTCTACAAGTTTGAGGGCAATAAGGGCGATCGCTTGTTCTTCGATTCTATTGTCGGTAATTATTCAAATTACTGGAAGCTAATCGGTCCTGACAACAAGCAGGTTACTTATAATTGGCTCGGCAGCGATTTGCCAGTGGAACTGCCGGCTACTGGAGAGTACGCTCTGTTAATAGAGGGCGGGACTTCGAGCGCTCCGGTCAATTACCAATTCCGGGCTCTGCGCTACGAGAAAACGGCAGCCGATATCGTGACTCCGGGGACGGGAGAAACGGGCAGCAATTCTCTTGGTTCGTCCGGTTTGTATCCCGTGAAGTTGGAAGCGTCAGACGGTCAGGGCGGCAAAGACTTGCAAGAATACAGCATCCGGGTGTGGCCCGACCCGACCAACAGCAATCCGGTTATCGTCAGCGACCCCGTAGTCCGCTTCGGACTGGACGATAAAATTTACCGCTATCAGTTAGCTGCGGTTGACCCGGACGGCGACCGACTCAAATACCGCTTGGTGGACGGCCCGCTGGGAGCATTGATTAACGGCGATAGCGGAGAGTTGCTGTGGTTCCCGGAAAATATTGCGGCCGGGAGCAAAGCTGACTTTACCGTGGAGGTGGCAGACCCGCGCGGCGGCAAGGGCTTGCAAAAGTTTACCGTGGATGCTTACGGCGCTTTGGGTAAAATTCAAGGGGCCGTATTTGACGACTTAAACGGCAACGGCTTCCGCGATTCTAAATTAGTTAAGGGCAACAATCCAGCTATTATAGTGGCGATCGATGTTTCTGGCAGTACCGCAGCCCCGTTTGCCGGCCCTGCTGGGGTTGATGACGTTCTCAAAGCTCAAGTCGCCGCTACCCTGACTCTTATCGATACATTAATAGCTCAAGGTTTGGGCGATAGAGTCAATATCGGCTTGATTCCCCATCAATACACCGCCCAAATTCAAGATATGGACCCCGCAACGCCTGGGGTTCAGCCCTACACGACGCCCCTGGCAGATAAAAACAACAACGGCATCCCCGATATCCGGGAAATCCTGGCAAGTGACACTTACACCATTCCCAACGGTCACAACGATTTTACTCGTGCCGTAGAAGCTATCGACCAATTAGTCCCCTATATGCCGGGAGACAAAAATATTATCTTCATGTCCGACGGCTACGGCGCCCTCGATGCCACAGTCTCCGCGACCGTAAGGGCAGACCTCACAACCAAAGGCATCGGCTTGACAGCCTTCGGTATCGGCCAATATTCAACCCTGGATACCATCAAAAAACTCGACCCAGAAGCAGTAATACTGAGCGATATAGACCAGTTAAGCAGCGTTTTCGGCGGTTTCGACCCCCGCTACACCATCGAGCCCTTAATGGAAAACGTGCCAGTCTATCTGGATCTTAACAACAACGGAGTGCTAGATCCAGACGAACCGAAGCAATTGACCAAAAAGGACGATTCCGAGTCAATTTTGGGTCAAACAAACTATCAGTTTACCTTTGACAACTTAGTGCCCGGTACCTACAAAGTGCGGGCTGTAGCGCCAAGCGACTACATACAAACTGCACCCAGTTCCTCAGTTTTTACAGATACAGTCACGGCTGCGGGACAAACATTCACTCATTTATTCGGCGTCCACAAAGATTCGCAAGAACCTGTGAATTCCGACCCCACCTTCCTGACAGTAGCGCCTCCCTTCGGGCTCAAAGCCGGGGAACCCCTAGTTTACAGGGCTTTGGCCTCCGACCCCGATGCCGACGAAGTGACTTACAGCTTAGTTCTCAACCCTCCAGGAATGAGCGTTGACCCGAAAAACGGCACTGTAGTTTGGACTCCGACAGCAGCGCAGGTCGAAGAATATTATAAAGAACTGCGGGCGACGCGCGATCGCTTGATTGCTTTCGGTCGCCCGGAAGCGGCACCCTCTACGGTGAAATTCAATGTCGTTTTGCGCGCCACTGACGGCAAAGGCGGTCAAGCTTTGCAGTACGTCGAAGTAGAATTGATACCGCCCAACAATCCCCCGCTGTTTGCCTCCATACCGCCGTCGGACTTGCAACCTCAAATCGGTAAGCGATTCGAGTATCGCGCAGTAGCCGCGGATGCCGACGGCGACATTATTACCTACGCGCTGTTACCGAACGCGCCTGCTGGTATCACAGTCAACCCAACTACCGGATTGGTAACTTGGACGCCGACAGCCGGACAATTGGGAACGAATTCTTTCACAGTTAAAGCCACGGATGGAAAGGGTGGCGAATCCAAGCTAGAAGTGCCGCTGCGGGTAATTGAGGCGATTCCCAACCGCCCGCCGGACATTACTTCTGACCCCCGCACTTCAGCCCGCACCGGCAGCGGTTATTTCTACAAACTCGCTGTAACTGACCCCGACGGCAACCCCATCAGCTTTACATTAGTTTCCAAACCCGCTGGGATGACCGTTGACTCAGAAGGTTTGGTAGCTTGGACTCCGACTGCTGCCCAAACAGGCCCGCAAACAGTGTCTGTTTCGGTTAGCGACGGACAAGGTGGAACCGACACCCAATCATGGACTGTCAACGTATCGAATTCCACCGCCAACCGACTTCCCAGCATTACTTCAGTACCGGATACCGTTACCAACTTAGAAAAAGTTTACCGCTACCAGCTAACAGGAACCGACCCCGATGGAGATTACTTGCTCTGGAGTCTTGACAGTGCGCCCAATGGTATGGTAATCGACACAAAAACAGGGGGTTTGAGTTGGCAACCAACCAGCGAACAAATAGGAGAACATACAGTCGCCGTCCGGGTAACTGATAGTTTGGGTTCCTATACAGGTCAAGAATTCAGCTTAAAAGTAACGGGAATTAATACGCCGCCTGCGATTGTATCCATTCCAGTCACGATTGCTGGAGTCAACGGAACATACAAATATCAAGTATTTGGAACTGACCCAGAAAACGATACCCTGCGCTACAGTTTGGGAACCAAACCGGATGGCATGAAGATTGATGCCAGAACTGGTTTAATTGAATGGACTCCGGGTGCTAATTTTGTAGGTTCTCATACTGTTGAAGTTTTAGCAACTGACACCCAAGGTGGGGTAGGGAATCAGAAGTTTGCGGTGTCTGTGGGAACTGCTGCAATCAACCTGCCTCCAACAGTAGTTTCAACTCCTGTATTTGCAGCATCTTTGGGTTCTCAGTACAGCTATCCGGTACAAGCAACTGACCCGGAAAGTGGCAGTTTAACTTATCAGTTATTAAAAGCCCCGATGGGGATGGCAATTAATGCCGCAACTGGATTGCTGACTTGGGATAACCCGACTGCTGGAAACCATCAAATAGTTGTAGGCGCTGCGGATGCTGGAGGTTTGGGGGCGGCGCAAGGTTTTACATTAACTGCAAGGGCAAATTCTACACCGATTGTTCCTGCTGTTCCTGTTGTTCAGTCGGCGGTTGTTGGTTCTACCTATCGTTACGATTTAAGGGCGACTGATGCTGAGGGGGATTTGCTTGCTTATTCTCTGATACAGTCGCCGTCTGGAATGACTGTTGATGAATTCGGCCGCATTAGTTGGATGCCTCAAGCAACTGATGTCGGTACGACGGGGCCGGTGCAAGTTGCTATCACCGATACTTTTGGCAAGACTGTTTCTGTTTCTTACAATTTAAGTGTTGTCGCGGATACTTCCGCACCTAAAGTCAATATTGTTGCCAGCAAAAATACAGCTAATCTCGGAGATTCGGTCACATTTACCGTCAATGCTGTCGATAACGTGAAAGTTGAATCTTTGGGTTTGACTATCAACGGCACTCCTGTAGTTTTGGATGCACAAGGTCAAGCATCTGTCAAGGTAAATAATTTAGGCAATTTCACGGCAATTGCAACAGCTAAAGATAGTGCTGGAAATGCCGGAACTGCGACTCAAACAGTAGCAGCAATTGATACTAGCGATGTCAATGCCCCAACTATCCACATCAGTTTAGAAGATGATGCAGAAATCACCGCGCCCTTCAATATAACCGGCACGATTAGTGACAGCAGTTTAGCTTACTATACATTGGAAGTAGCGCCAGTTGGTGGCGGGCAAATTCCGGGCGATGGCGGAGGATTTAAGGAGGTTTATCGCGGAACGACTGCTGTCAGCAACGGAACGGTTGCGACTTTTGACCCGACTGTTTTGGCTAACGGCGCTTACGTTCTCAAATTCACTGCTTTCGATACCAACGGTAACGGTTCGACTACTGAAAGAACGGTGAATGTTGCGGGCGATTTGAAGTTGGGCAATTTCCGGTTATCCTTTACCGATTTAACGGTTCCGGTGGCGGGTATTCCGATTAACGTGACTCGGACTTACGATTCTTTGAATGCGAATAATAGCGATGATTTCGGTTACGGCTGGCGGATGGAGTTCCGGGATACTGATTTGAAGACTTCTTTGAAGGCTGACCCGATTTACGAGGAGTTGGGCATCAATACCGTAGCTTTTGATAGCAAGACTAAGGTATTCATTACGTTACCCGGTGGCAAGCGGGAAACCTTTACTTTTAAGCCGACTCCGAGTCATTTGAATCAGTATTTAGGGGCTGCTGGGCCGGGCGCTGCGATGTACAAGCCGGCTTTTGAGTCTCAGAAGGGTTCGACGATGACTCTGACTGTTAAGGATGCGAATTTGATACGGAATGAGTACGGCGAGTATTACGGGGTGAACGGGCAGCCCTTCAATCCCGAAAATCCTGCGTTTGGTAGTGTTTATGTGTTGACTACCAAGGAAGGGTTGGTTTACGAGATTGATGCGAAGTCTGGGGATTTGCTGACAGCTACTGATGCGAATGGGAATAAGCTGACTTTTAGCGATGCGGGGATTGCTAGTTCGACTGGGAAGTCGGTGACTTTTGAGAGGGATGTTGCTGGGAGGATTGTTAGCGTTGTTGACCCGGATGGGAAGAAGGTTAAGTATGAATACGATGCGAAAGGGGATTTGGTTGCTGTTAAAGACAGGGAGAATAATGCAACTCGGTTTGTTTATGAAGATGAGGACAGACCGCACTTTTTGACTGAGGTTATTGACTCGTTGGGACGCAGTGGAGTTAAGACTGAATACGACGAACAAGGTCGCCTCAAGCAGATGGTTGATGCCAACGGTTCGGCGGTTGAGTTGGTTTATGACCCGAATAATTCGATTCAGAAGGTTAAGGATGTTTTTGGCAAGGAAACTACTTATGTTTACGACAGTCGCGGGAACGTTTTAACTGAGATTGACCCGTTAGGTAAGAGGGTTGATAGGACTTTTGATGGGGATAATAACGTTCTGACTGAGACTGTAATTACCACTGAGTTAAATGCGGCGGGGACTTCGGTTGAGGTGAGGTCGAAGACTGAGTGGACTTACGATGCTAAGGGGAATAAGTTAACCGAAAAAGACCCGTTGGGCAATGTTTCTCGGTGGACTTACAACAGTCGCGGGCAGGTTTTAACTGAAACCGACGCCCTGGGGAATGCTGCGACTTATACTTATTCTCCGAGTGGCAATTTGCTGACGACTAAGGATGCGACGGGGAATGTTACTAAGTATAGTTATGATATGAGGGGAAATATTCTAAGCCTCACCGATGCTGCTAATAACATCACCCGCTTTCAGTACGATGGTGGAGGTAACGTAACTAACTTAGAAGACGCATCCGGTAACAAAGCTACCTACACCTACGACAGCAACGGGAATATGCTGCGGGAAACAATGAAAGTAGCAACTCCCACTGGTGAGAAAGAATTAGTAACAGAATGGACTTACAACAATGAAGGGAAAATTAAGTCAATTACCCAATCTGGGCGCACTACAACTTACGAATACGACAGCAATGGCCGCCAAAGCGCCAGCATTGATGGAAATCGCCGTACCGAATACCGCTACAACTCCCAAGGTAAGTTAGTTGAAACTATTTATCCCGACGATACTCCTAGCAACTCTGACAATTCCCGAACCATTACTGTTTACGATAAAGGAGGTCGTCAAAGGGCTACTATTGACCGTGACGGACGAGTTACTCACTACAAATACGACGACGCGGGACGGCTGACTGAAACTATTTATCCCACCGAGGACGCCAATCAAGTACAGTCATTGCTGAACGCTATTTCTCCGGGTCAAACTCCTCAATCTGTTGACTGGACAAATATCGTTTATCCTGACACTACGCCTGCTTATTTAGCCAGCAATTCTCGAACCAAAACTGAATACTACAAAACTGGAGAAGTCAAAGCAGAAATCGATGTTTCGGGGAACCGTACCGAGTACGAATACGATGCAGCAGGTCGCGTCAGTCTCACTCGTTTTGATGCTACCAATTACATCACCTATACTTACGATACAGTTGGAAATCGCAAGACTGAAACTGTTTTTGCTGGGGGAACTTCGACTACTACTACTTATGATAGTAAAGGTCAGGTTACAGCAACGACTGACCCGAATGGCAAAACTACTAAGTTTGAATACGATGCTAACGGACAACTCAAGGCTGTTGTTGATGCTTTGAAAAAGCGTACTGAATACGGTTACGATAGTGCGGGCAATTTGACAAGTGTTAAAGATGCTTTGGGTCAGGTAACGGCTTACGAATACGATGAGAAAGGTCGCCGCAAGGCTGTAATTCGACCGGACAATAAGCGTTCTACTTTTGTTTACGATGATGTGGCTAACACTGTCACGATTACGGATTTTAATAACAAGACGGTTAAGTATACTTACAACGACCAAAATCAAGTTGTTGCTAAGCAGTATCAGAATGTTAGCGGTGCAACTGTTAGCGTTACTTACGCTACAAATGGGTTGGAAGAAACAATTACTGACAGTCGGGGCGCGACTGTTTACAAGTATGACAGTTTGGGGCAGGTAATTTCTCGAAAAGACCCGGTGGGTCCTTATCTTGCTAGCGGGAATTCGATTGAATATAAGTATGAATCCGGGCAAGTTAGTGAGGTTAAGACTCCGACTCGCACGACTGGCTATACCTATGATTCTGAGGGGCGTTTGAAGACGGTTAGTACGCCGGATATGGGGACGGTGATGTATGATTACGATTCTCTGGGGAATCTCTGGAAAACTTTGTATCCGAACAATTTAGTTGAGACTCGTATCTACGATAGTTTGGGTCGTTTGGATTTGGTGAAGACTGTTAAGGTTGACCCGGTGACGAAGCTGGAGTTGCAGGTTGTTTCTAGTTACGATTATGCAGTAGATGCTGTTGGCAACCGCAGGGAGGTATTAGAAAATAGCGGTCGTAAGGTTGAGTACAAGTATGATGATTTGAATCGGTTGTTGGAGGAGAAGATTACTAATGACCCTAGTGGGAACAATCGGGTTGTTAGTTACACTTACGATGCTGTGGGGAATCGGTTGAGTAAGACTGATTCTGTGAGTGGGGTAACTACTTATACTTACAACGGTTTGAATCAGCTATCTACGTCTACAACTAATGGTGTTGCCACTATTTATTCTTACGATAGTAATGGGAATTTGATTTCGGAGGTGACTGGAAGCAATTCTACTGTTTATCGGTGGGAGAATGATGGCGAGAATCGGTTGGTGGGGGTGACGGTTACTGAGGGTGGGGTTACTCGGAATGTTGGGTATCAATATAACGCGCAGGGAATTAGGGTTGGTAAGGTTGTTGATGGGGTGGAGACTCGGTATTTGATTGATGAATTGCAGCCTTACGATCAAGTTTTGGAGGAGTACGATGCTCTTGGGAATGCTAAGGGTTCTTATGTCTACGGACTTGATTTGTTGGGTCGCGTTTCAGGAATGCAGCCGGAGTTTTATCACTCGGATGGGTTGGGTTCTACTCGGTTGCTGACTAATGGTTCAGGACAGGTTAGCAATATCTATACATATGATGCTTATGGCAATTTAATTGCATCGACTGGCGGTGCTAATAATGCTTATTTGTTTGCTGGGGAACAGCGGGATAAGGAGACGGGTTTGGATTATTTGCGGGCGCGGTATTACGACCCGTTGGTGGGGAGGTTTGTTTCGGCTGATGCTTATGAGGGGACGCTGGATGACCCGATGAGTTTGCACGATTATCAGTACGCTCATGCTAATCCGGTTGTTAATACTGACCCTAGCGGGTATTTCTCAATTGGAGAGTTGTTGGGAACTATGGCAGGGTATTCTGTGTTGGCTGGGTTGAGTTATACGACTGGGAGTGCTGTGGGAACGGTGGCTGGGGGAGGAAGCGTTTGGGATGCTGTTGCTAAGTACGATCAGTTTTTTGCTGGTTTAACAGATGCTTTGACCTTTGGAATTAGTTCGCATCTTCGGCAATCAGTATATGGAGAAACAGCTACAAATAATCACAAGGGAATTTTCTTTAACTTGGGTCGGCTTGGTGGGGCGATTGCTAGTATGTGGATTGGTGCTGGTGGTACTACATTTGCTGAATTCAGTACGGCGAGTTGGTTGCCAAGAGCTGCGTTGGGTTACGATTTATTTGGTGCTGGGCTTGGCATGGCTCAAAGTGTAATTAATGTTGCCAAAGGTCAAGCTACTTGGTGGGATATTCTTCCTTTTTTACCAGCCCTTACTTGGTTTAATATTAAGTATAAGGTCAACGTCAAGGGGTTGGGGAGTAATTTTGGTAATCTTGAAATTAGTAGGAGATTAAGTGCAGAAGTTCAAGATTTGCGAACTCGAACAGGAGTTGAGAGACTTACTATTATAAATAAAAAAGGTAAGCCACAAGTGGTAGGCGGAACAGTAGGTGTAGCTGTGACCGATATACCAGGTCTTGAAACTAAAGTTTTTGGAGGAGCATCACCTGATGCACATATAAATCTTGGAGAAGTTACAAGAGGTGAAATAACATCCCCAGCAAAAGTGGCTAAAGGTCGAAACCATGCTGAAGAAGAACTTGGTAATGAAATTGTTAACACTATTCGCTCCTCCAATCTAACTGATGATGATTTAGTTGGAAAAACTATATATATGCACATTGAGACAATGCCATGTAGTACATGCAAATCAGGATTAGCGTCAGATAAAGAAGCAGGTGTGCTAAAGCAGTTAAGCGAAACGTATCCCCAACTGAGGATTATAGTTACTGCTGAGGACTCTACCAAATCTATGATAATTCAAGGTGGGAGAAGAATAGAATAATCACTCTTTTAAAAACATTAATATTTCTTTACATCCATTGAGAAGTGTTCGCCTTCTTCAGACGCTTTTGTCACTTTGGGGACAATCTAAAACTAGACAGCAAACAATCTATGTCAAGTTTTGTAGAATGTCAAGTTTTGTAGAAAAAAAATTGATTAATCGTCTATTGACTCACTTAAACAAGAGAGTTAAGATTTTTAATCTACAAAGATATTATATTTGTGGGTTCAATAGTGCACGAGTGTGCTGGATATGTTCGGCATACTTGCTGATGTCAATAGGAGGCTCGTCCGTGGTCAAAAAATAGAATAAATGGGTAAACAAGTAAAAAAATGTATAATTTTAATTGTCAAGTTAACAAAGACTGAAAATCATTGTACAATCATATAATTACCACCTAAATGAAGTTCCAGAGTAAACTTATGATGCTTGAGTTTTTTGGTTGCGATTTTGAAGCTAGTGATTCTAGTCTTCGGATTGGTTTTTCGGATGGAGAAGAGGGCGAACATTATTTTATCATAGAACGAGATGAAGATTACATAAAAGAAACTCTCCCTGACACAGAAAGTATTTACATTGAACTCGACGATCAGTGTTCTGGAATGAATGGATCGATCGATTCAATTAGTCTTAGTCGTAACAGCTTCAATATTCGTTTTGATTCTTCAACTTTCTTGAGAGGGTATAACGAAATTTCAATTACTTTTTCCTTAGAAGATTCTGACTTTAAGCTGCTAAAAAATGTTTTGCAGAAAATCATGCAAGGTTACGAGGAAAAATTGAATTTAATTGATTAGTCAATTATTGATTTTGGTGCAGCCACCAGCAGATAAAAAATCCTTGGTTCGGTGACCGCTGCACTCTCGAAAATCGCTGCTCGATCGCCCATTCTGATTATGGGCGATCGAGCAGCGCACGATTGCTCTGCTTAAATTGCTAGCTCGTCAAAAGTGCGCTCGCTCGCTGGCTGCTGAATCGAAATATTTTTTATTAAAGGTGCGATCAAGCGTCTCAAACTGTAAGTGCGATCGACCCCACTGACATTAACGCCCCAACCCTCACCATCAACTTGCAAGATGATGCAGACATTACCGCGCCTGTCAATATTGTTGGCACGATCGCCGACAGCAATTTGGCATACTATACATTAGAAATCGCCCCCGTCGGCAGCAACAAGTTCCAGGAAGTTTATCGGGGAACTGCTGCTGTCAGCAACGGAACGGTTGCGACTTTTGACCCGACTGTTTTGGCCAACGGCGCTTACGTTCTCAAGTTCACTGCATTCGACGCTAACGGCAACGGTTCGACTACTGAAAGGACGGTGAATGTTGCGGGCGATTTGAAGTTGGGCAATTTCCGCTTATCCTTTACTGATTTAACCGTTCCAGTTGCGGGAATTCCGATTAACGTGACTCGGACTTACGATTCTTTGAATGCCAACAATAGCGATGATTTTGGCTACGGCTGGCGGATGGAATTCCGGGATACTGATTTGAAGACTTCGCTGAAAGCTGACCCGATTTACGAAGAATTGGGCATCAATACCGTAGCTTTTGATAGCAAGACTAAGGTATTCATTACGTTACCCGGTGGCAAGCGGGAAACCTTTACTTTTAAGCCGACTCCGAGTCATTTGAATCAGTATTTAGGGGCTGCTGGGCCGGGCGCTGCGATGTACAAGCCGGCTTTTGAGTCTCAGAAGGGTTCGACGATGACTCTGACTGTTAAGGATGCGAATTTGATACGGAATGAGTACGGCGAGTATTACGGGGTGAACGGGCAGCCCTTCAATCCCGAAAATCCTGCGTTTGGTAGTGTTTATGTGTTGACTACCAAGGAAGGGTTGGTTTACGAGATTGATGCGAAGTCTGGGGATTTGCTGACAGCTACTGATGCGAATGGGAATAAGCTGACTTTTAGCGATGCGGGGATTGCTAGTTCGACTGGGAAGTCGGTGACTTTTGAGAGGGATGTTGCTGGGAGGATTGTTAGCGTTGTTGACCCGGATGGGAAGAAGGTTAAGTATGAATACGATGCGAAAGGGGATTTGGTTGCTGTTAAAGACAGGGAGAATAATGCAACTCGGTTTGTTTATGAAGATGAGGACAGACCGCACTTTTTGACTGAGGTTATTGACTCGTTGGGACGCAGTGGAGTTAAGACTGAATACGACGAACAAGGTCGCCTCAAGCAGATGGTTGATGCCAACGGTTCGGCGGTTGAGTTGGTTTATGACCCGAATAATTCGATTCAGAAGGTTAAGGATGTTTTTGGCAAGGAAACTACTTATGTTTACGACAGTCGCGGGAACGTTTTAACTGAGATTGACCCGTTAGGTAAGAGGGTTGATAGGACTTTTGATGGGGATAATAACGTTCTGACTGAGACTGTAATTACCACTGAGTTAAATGCTGCTGGAGTTTCGGTTGAGGTGCGGCAAAAGACTGAGTGGACTTACGATGAATCGGGGAATAAGTTAACCCAGAAGGATGCTTTGGGGAATGTCAGTCAGTGGACTTATAACAGTCGGGGACAGGTTTTAACTGAGATTGATGCTTTGGGGAATAGTGCGAATTATACCTATTCTCCGAGTGGAAATTTGCTGTCTACTAAGGATGCAAAGGGGAATGTTAGTAAGTTCAGCTACGATATGAGGGGAAATCTTCTCACTTTTTCCGATGCTAACAAAGTTACTAAGTTTACCTACGATGCTTCGGGAAATGTACTTTCGGTTGAGGATGCTTTAGGAAATAAAACAACTTTTACCTACGACAACAGTGGGAATCGTTTAACTGAAACTCGCACTGTAACTACTCCTTCGGGTATTCAACAACTGGTTACTAAATCAACTTACGACAGTAACGGTAAAGTCAAGTCAACAACTGATGGATTAAATGGAGTTACCAAATACGAGTACGATGCTAATGGGAATCAAGTTGCTGTAATTGATGCTTTGAATCGTCGGACTGAGTATCGTTACGATAGCAAAGGTCAGTTAATTGAGACGATTTATCCCGACAATACTCTCAGCTATCCGGCTGACAATCCGAGAACGATTAACATTTACGATAAGGGCGGTCGTTTGCGGGCTACTGCTGACGGGGTGACAACCCCGTTAAAACCCATAGCTAACAAAGGTTTGACCGATTTATGGTAAAAAAAGATGGGGTCAATATCGTTAAACAACCCCATCTATAGAAAATGTTACCTCCATTTTACCAAATTTGTTTCCAGAAACAACTGAAACAAGCAGAATACTTAACCCTGAGTATTTTAATCTTTCTGCTTCAAATCAAGAAACAAGTTAGCATTGAATCCCTGGCAACATTAATGCCTTATCCAATTTTGTTTGAGAGCAGGCGACGAGGGATTCAAAGATTTTTGAAGCTACCTATTCTCAATGTTAAGAATCTGTGGTTTCCCCTGATTAAATACATTTTAAGAACTAAAGTTAACCAGCAAAAAGAGTTGAAAGTTGCCATTGATAGAACGCAGTGGCGGGACAAAAATATCTTTGTCATCAGCCTGATATTTCAGCGGAGAGCATTACCATTATACTGGCAAATCTTACCGAAAAAAGGATGTAGTAATATCCAAGATCAAAAAAGATTGATTGGTCCCATCCTGACTTTGTTAAAGAAATATAAATTTGTGATAATAGGAGACCGCGAATTTGGGAGTGTCAAACTGGGAAAATGGCTGTGCGATCAGAATGTAAGGTTTGTTTTAAGAATACAAAAGGGGCGATATATTGAACAAGCAGGTAAAGAATATAAGCGATTGAGTGAGTTGGGTTTGATGCCAGGTACTAGCTTTTATTTTAGGGATGTTAAAGTGACGAAGCAAACAGGATTTGGCAAGTTTGATATCGCAGGTTATTGGAAGCGTCGATATCAAGGTCATGTTGAAGATGAAGGTTGGTATCTCCTCACAAATGTAGGAACTTTAAAAAAAGCTGTGGCTACATTTAGATGTCGAAGTGGGATCGAAGCTATGTTCAAAGATTGCAAGACAGGAGGCTATAACCTCGAAAAAAGTCACGCTTGTGACGAGCGCTTAAAAACCTTGATTTTATTAATAGCTTTTGCCTATACTTGCGCTATTTTTCAAGGAGACAAAATTAAAAGAATGGGCATTCAAAAATATGTGGGTCGCCTCACAGAAAGTGGGCGAACTGTAGCTCGGCATAGTAGCTTTTGGATTGGATTATCGGGTCAATCCTGGGTATTAGGCATAGAATATTGTCAGGAAATAGTTGTTGAATTAATGAAAATAAGACCTAATAAATTGCCATTTTTTCAGAAGGGTATGAGAGCTATGTCCTTGATTGAGTCTATGTTTTAACGGGGTTGTCACCCCGTCAGGGGCTACTGTTGACCGGGATAATTCGGTAACTCACTACAATTATGACGATGCTGGGCGGTTAGTTGAAACGATTTACCAGGATAAAATCGATACACTAGCGCAATTAATTCAAGCAGTCGCGCCAAATCAAACTCCTGCTACAATTGATTGGACTCAGGTAATTTATCCCGACATCGCACCTGTTTTCTTGTCAAACAATCCCAGAAGCAAGACTGAGTATTACAAGAATGGTGATGTCAAAGCTGAAATCGACGAAAGGGGAAATCGAACTGAGTATCGGTATAATATTAACGGTCAGCTTGAAGAGGTTATTTATGCTGATGCTACGCCTGATAATTCTGATAATCCGAGAAGTCGTACTGAATACGATAAGTTGGGACGGACTGTTGCTAGTATTGATGCGTTGGGAAGGGTGACTCGTTACGAGTACGATAGTTTAGGTCGGTTGGTGAAGACTGTTTATCCCGATTCTAGTCCCAACAATCTATTAGATAATCCGACAAATCGCACCGAATACGATAGTTTGGGACGGCGCATTTCTGCTACTGATGCTGCGGGTAAAACTGTCAAGTACGAGTACGATGCGTTGGGACGGTTAACTGCGGTAGTGCAGACTTTAAACCAAGCTGGAACTAACCCAATTAATCTTAGAACCGAGTACGGTTACGATGAAGCTGGGCGGTTGATTTGGCAGGAGGATGCTGAAGATAATAGGACTGAGTTTGAGTACGATAAAAACGGTCGTCGGGTTGTTGTTGAGTTGCCGTTAAATCAAAGGTCGAGTACGATTTATGATGCTGCGGGTAATGTTCAAAGTGTTACTGATTTTAATGGTAATACTATTACCTACGGTTACGATGCTGAAAATCGCTTGACGAACAAACAGTTTTCTGTTAGTGGGGAATCTCCCGTTACGTTTACTTACACGAGTGGCGGGCAGATTAAGACTGTTGTCAAAGGGCAGGAAACGACTACTTTTAATTACGATGAATTGGGAAGGTTGGTATCGAGAATTGACCCAGATGGCCCGTATTTGGCAAGCGGGGCGACGATTGAGTACGGGTACGATGCTGCGGGCAATCGCACCTCTGTGAGAACTCCTGCTGGGTTGACTCAGTACGAATATGACGAGCAAAATCGTTTGGAGAAAGTGATTGACCCGGATTTGGCCCAAACGAAGTATTTCTACGATGCTGAGGGGAATTTAGAACGAACACAGTTACCGAATGGGGTGGTGGAAAGTCGGACTTATGATGAGTTGAATCGGTTGAAGTTGTTGACTTATCAAAGGAATGGTGCGACGCTTCAAAGTTTTGATTATAGCTTAGATCCTGTCGGGCATCGGCGAGTTGTTACCGAACAGAACGGGCGCAAGGTTGAGTACGAATACGACGATTTGTACCGCTTGAGGTCAGAGACAATCTTTGCACCTGGGGGAACGGTTGAGAGGACGGTTAGTTACGGTTACGATGCTGTGGGGAATCGGTTGAGTAAGACTGATTCTGTTGGTGGGGTGACGACTTATAGTTATGATGATAATGATAGGTTGTTGAAGGAGGAATTGAGGCCGAATGGGGTGCTGGTTAAGACGACTGAGTATCGTTACGATGCGAATGGGAATACTACTCGCAAGATTGAGAACGGTACTCAAGAGACGGTTTATACTTGGAATCAAGAGAATCGTTTGATTGGCGTTCAAACTCCGACGGGCGAGAATATTAGTTATGCTTACGATGCGGATGGGGTGAGGGTTAGCAAGACTGTTAATGGGGTGACTACTGAGTATTTGGTTGATAAGAATCTTCCTTACGCTCAGGTGTTAGAGGAATCTGTTAATGATGCTTTGATTGCTAGTTACGTTTATGGGTTGGATTTGATTAGTCAGGAACGGGGAGTTAATGATTCGTATTATTTAGTTGATGGCTTGGGGAGTACGAGGGGGCTGACGAATGCGTCGGGTGTGGTGACTGATACTTACAGTTACGATGCGTTTGGCAATTTAATTGCTTCTGCTGGTAATGTAGAGAATGACTACTTGTTTGCAGGAGAGCAGCTTGATGAAGACTTAGGTCAATACTATTTGAGAGAGCGGTATTACAACCAAAGCGTGGGGCGGTTTACTCGGCGGGATACTTATGAGGGCAGCTTTGAAGATCCGATGTCGCTGCATAAGTATCTTTACGCTCATGCAAATCCGGTTACATATACCGATCCGACTGGTTTGTTTAGCGCGGGTGAGGCTCAAGCGGCAGCGGATATTGCTAACACTTTAGCGGGCATACAGTGGGAGAGTGGTAGCCATCTAATCGGAGCTACTATTAACAAAGGTGATTATAGTACGGCAGATTTAGTTATTTCAATGGCGATAGGCTTTGGCTTAGTCACTGGTCCAGTTGCCCTATCTTTCCTACGGAAAGGTGTGGGTGCGAAAAAGCTTTCTTTTCCTAATACTCTACCTGATAATTTGCCTCAAGAGCTTGCTTTAGCACGACGGCTTAATGTTAAACCTTTAAAAGCAGGAAATCCTGCTTTTGATAGAATGATTGATACAGGAGAAAAAGTAAAATGGGCTGTTACAGAAACGGGAGAACTATTTTTTATCCCTGCAATAGTAAATGGGCGAGAAATTGCACATTCTGTTATCAATAACGGCGAACCAGTTTTGGCTGCTGGGGAGGCAATGATTGCGGGAAGTAGAAATCAATACTTTGTCCTAGAAATAACAAATCATAGCGGTCACTACTTACCTAACGGTATAAGTTTAGACATTGGTAGAGCTGCTTTTGAACTAAATGGATTGCATCTGTCACCCCGAACAATAATTGATCGAATTTGAGAGTAGTAAAAATCCCCAAATCGGACAAATATTTGTTTTCACAAAATTAAGTTAGCAAATAGGTTTGAGTTCTATGAATGATGAAGCAGTAATTTTTTTGAACAATCTGTTACAACAAGAACCCAGTAGAGTGCAATCTTGGCTGAACAGCGTTTGGGAAGATCGACAACAAGTGCCCATAAATTTTAACTGGCTTGGGCTAGCCGAAACTGCTGCCTTTAAAGCCAGCGATCTGGCATCTAAATCTGAGGAATACCGTCAGTCAAGTTTAATTTGGGCGCAGATAGCAGTTTTAGTCTATAACTTTTTAGCTCGGAACCGCTCTAATGGAGCTATTCGAGAATCCCTTATAGAATCGTTAATGAACTTGCGTTTATACATGATATTGCAACTCGGAGCGAGGGTTGACGATCCTGTTCTAGATCCGGCACTAATTATAAGTTGTTTTTTTGAAAATTTAGAATTTTCTTACGAAGATACTCTAGCTAAAGCTTCTGTTTGGAAAAAACTTTTTAGAGATAATATCCCCGAAGCGATATCTCAAAAACTTGAATCAGATATGGAGGAACTCAGGAGTTTAAAAAAATTAAAGTTGCGTTTAGGAATCATAAAAACCTTATTAGAAAATAATCGAATAGCTCCAAACCAAGTTCTTCAGGCTTGGGTTTCTATTTGGGAAAATTTACCGTAAAAGGAAAAATTGAACGCTCGCACAACCTCGATGCTGAGTGGAAATGAACTTCCCCCTGTACAAAAGCAGCCAACCCTGTATAAAATACAACAAAACATCGCTCTACCAGCAACCATGACACCGAAAATAACCATCCAAGAACTAGCCCTATCCCTAACAGCCAAAAACCACTCTCCCACCCTCCTCAACTCGGATTTCCTCAAATACAGCGGCATCGTCCCCGCCGATTGGGAACTCGCCCGCCCTCCCGTTTTCAGCCCCCAAATCTCTCAAGTTGCCTTCACCAACGGCATCAATATCGTCGCCCAATCGAACGCCATCACCTTCATCGAATCTCTCTCTACAAAATCACAAGAAGACGTAAAAATTCCTGCCATTATCCGCAAGTACGTTGAAGCACTACCCCGCACCGACTATCAAAATTTGAGCATCAATCCGAGAAGCTTCATTACCTTTGAAGGGGGAGATGAAAATGCGGCGCGCGAGTTCATCACCTCCACTTTACTCTCGAAAGGCACTTGGTCTGATGTGGGGAAAGCTCCCGTAAAAGCTGCTGTCAATTTAGTTTATTCTCTGGAACAAGGAGAACTCAATTTGAGCGTTGCCGAAGCTATGCTGCAACTGCAAGAAGCTGACCCAACTCCCGCAGTATTGTTCTCCGGTAGTTTCCAGTACGAAATAGCAGGCGAATTAGAAGGCGAGAAACTGCAACACTTGTACAAGCTTTTGGAAAATTGGCAGCCTGATTTAGAGGCTTACAGGGAAATCGTCAACGTGCGGTTTTTGGGGGTGAAAGAAGTTGAAAAGTTGCCGTCTGCCGCGTAAAAGATAAGAAGGTAGGGGCGTGAGCTATTGGAGCCTCAATCAACTTCTTTCAACCGCTCCATCTTCATCGCAGTTCGCTCTGATTTCCAAGGCGTGAGTCCCTACCCGGACACTTCTTTCAACCCATCCTCCAGCAGCATTCGCACGATATCCACTTTCTTGCGCCCAGTCCTAGCCGCCAACATCGACAGCTTGCGGTGCAAAGATTCAGACATATCCACAGTAAACCTGACCGTCGCTTCTTTGTCGGGTGCTTGCAACTTGCTCATCAGGCTAGGCTCCTTCGCTGAAATACACTCATTGCTAATTTAGCCGCAGACCGATTTAAAATTTGAGCGCGGTTATAGTAATTTTCAATAGAGTGAGTAGTTTTTTCATAGAGAGTTTGTTCGCTAATTTCACCTTGAGTGAGTTCGTAACTCAGAGTGTCTGAAATTCGCATCGGATAGATGAGAGTGCCATCAAAACGCACCATTTCCTCTTTGGTGCGTCGCATAAAATGTTGCTGACGAGAAGCAGGAGGGTAAGTGTTAAAAGCGTCATAAGTTGACAAGACTTCTGGCTCTAATAACCGCCACAAATAATAGTAGGGAAAATCCTTCCCCTGATGAGGGGTTGCTGTCAGTAACAATAAATGCTGACAAGTCCATTCTAATTGGCAGTTTTCATCATCGTTAATTCCGACCAAAGCTTCTGCCAGTTGGTAGCGTTTAGTTTTGCGAATATAAAAGTCTGGTTCGCGATCGGCCGAGAGTTTGTGAGCTTCGTCAAATATTACTAAATCATAGGGAATTACTGGCGACTCTTGCAGACGCGAAAACATTCGCTCTCCTACTAAAGTATCAACGCTAACAATAAGAAGGTTGCTATTTTCACCAATAAAGGGATTAGTAGATTTTGCTTCGTTGCCAGTGGCAATGCGAAACGGCAGACTAAATAATTTGTTCATTTCCCGTTGCCAGTTTCCCAATAACCCAGCCGATGATACAATGAGAACCCGGTGAATTAAGCGACGCGATAGCATTTCGCGAATGTAGAGACCTGTCATAATGGTTTTACCAGCACCGGCATCGTCAGCAAGGAGAAACCGCAGTCGCTGATGTTGCAGTAAATGTTTGTAAACTGCAATACGCTGGTGGGGTAAGGGTTCAATAAGTGAGGTTTCTGTGGCGAAGGTCGGATTAAATAAATAACCGTAGGCCAGACGCTCTGCTTCTGCAACTGCCCAAACTTTTCTGGGACTGGCTGAAAATTTAATCATAATATTTGTTCGCGCCTGTTCCTTCAGTTTTTAATTTCTCATCCTTCATAGGAAAGATAAACCATTCTGCCATTGCGATTCCCTAAAAAAATCTAAAGGTCTAATAGGTTTAACTGTTTACGCAACTGCTCAACATTCTTGATTTGGCTCCAGTCCACATCAGCCTGTTGTAACAGAGAAATCGCCACCCCCATCAAATGCTGAGGATACACTCGTTCTGCTGGTGGCACAGCTTGGGCGTTGTTGTCCCTAACAAGTCTGGCTGTATCTGCTAACCATTCGTGCTGGTTGCGAGTAATTTTGAAATTGACCGCTACCAGTTTCTCCTTGGAATTAGCCAGAGTCGCAGCTTCAACCGGAGGGTCAAGAGCGGGTACCCTATCAGCTTCAATATCTACTGGTGCCGGTGACTGCTTAATTCCCGAAAACTGGCTCAGCTTTCCCATCCCCCCCATCTTACTCTTGGGTTTGTTCACGACAACCTCCACAATTTTTTGCACTCTGAGGCCAAAAACCGATAAGATGAAGCACCGGAGGACTTGGCAGCATAGGCGGTGACAGGCTTTTGCTGAGCAATAGATTCTGCCACAGCAATGTTGTCAGGAATCACCGTATGCAGCAGCCGATAGTCCAGTTCCACAGAAGCCTCAACCAGCAAACTGTCAGCTTCCTGGGTTAACAGCAGGCGCGACTTATAGCGAGTCCGTAACACCTCAATTGGCACTCCTGTTTGCTCCCCTCGAATTAATTCCACCGCTTCCGACAACCCTTTAAGAGCAGCCGGTTCGCACAGAGTCGGAATCAACACGCGATCGCACGCCAACAAAGCTTGTACCGAAACAGAGGAAAGCCCTGGCGAACAGTCCATCAGGCACACATCAAACCCCTTAAGCTTAGAGAGGGCTGGGGTGAATAAATCATGAGGTGACTGCAACTGGAACAGTCCCAAATCCCCCGGAATCAGCCACAGATTTTTTACCTCTGTATTTAATGGCTCTACGTTATCTCCCTGAAGCCAATCTAAAGCTGTCGGCTGCTGACCGTCTTGACCTAACCCAAAACTAAGGGTGCGCTGCCCATCCAAGTCGAGCAGCAGGACGCGACACTTACTTGCAGCGAGGCAAGCTCCTAAGTTTAAAACTGTGGTACTTTTCCCCGTACCGCCTTTGAAATTGAAAATAGCGACCTTTAACATAAAATCCTATTAAGGTCTAATCATCCTTTAGCTTAACACTTTTATATGCTTAAGTGTTAAACTCATAAACTGTTAAACGTCTAATAGGTTTAACAGTTTAATGACAAGTCTGAGGTCAGCCGCAGATTGGCAGTTACAGCACGAGTGAGGTAAGTAGGTAGGCGGAACCCATTTCTTGATGAAACCGGGTTTCTAGGGTGTACTTCATAACCCTCTTCTGTCACTCTGGGAAAATCAAAGTGAGAGCCAAACTTTAACTGTAGATAAAGCGGGGATTTGAGCGTTTATTTCCTAACAGAATGGCGAAATCAAAATTTTTGATAAAAGCCTTATGCTCTAAGGATTCCAGATTATTCTTTCCCGAAAGTTACAAAAAAGGGATAAACCTGCAATTTGCTGCTGGCTGTATAGTCTGGGGTTTTTTGTCTGACTGGTTAGACCCAAAGTCAACTGGGGCGATTGCTCTTTTGGGTAACGATCAAACGATCAATCGCTAGCTTGCCGTAATTGGTTAAACAGTTAAACGTATTATACCTTTAGCTGTTTAGATGAATATCCTATAACTGGCTTTTCAGGCAACTGAAGCGATGTCGCGCTGGGGCATAGCGTTCCGTTAACTGCGATCTCCGTGCTACCTGCTGATAGCTCAACAAATGCCTTGGCTTTCTTGAGGCGATCGCACCACCCTCAGTTAGGATATCCGCGATCGCACGGCTGCCTGCTCTCCCTAGATAACTCAATCGTATAGGGTCAAGGTTGAATGGCGGATAATGTTATTCAGGGTGAAGGTTTCACGGTCAGAGAAAGCAAATTCGACTTCTTTTTCGGGCGCGTTAAGTTAAGTAGGCGCTGTAAAACGCAATTATGTAAACGATTGTAAAGTATCCCAATTCCCTAAGCATGGCTAAGTCAGCCCTGTTTACATACAGTTACATAGTTGAGTTTAATTCCGCCTACCTACTTAAACTCCCTCTTAATTAATTCCTTTAAAAGCTCCACTCTTCAACAAAAATTGAAGGAGAAACGGCAGCATCTGTTGATGCTCCCGCACTTGCAGCAATTTCTAGGGGCCAGTCAAACTTTTTTTGTTGTGATTGCACTAATTGTCCGACAATTAAGAGGAATTCCTAGAATTGCTGTTCTGACAATTTCATAGGTCGTCCTTTGAACGCTGTTACCTCAGATTTAACGCTCTTGTTGCCACAGCCTCTGCCGCTGACTTGTCACCCGGTGGCGGTGTACCTTTCTCTGTTGGCACCCGGCTCACAGCCGACGATGCGGCAGTCTCTTGATGCGATCGCGTCTTTGCTGACGGAGGGGCAGTGCGACGCGATGACGCTGAATTGGGCGACGCTGCGCTACCAGCACACGGCTGCGGTGCAAGGGGCATTGATAGCACAGCACTCTCCGGCTACTGCTAAAAAGATGATGTGTGCTCTGAAGCGGGTGTTGAAAGAATCACTGCGGCTGGATTTGATGAGCGCGACTGACTATGCCAAGGCGATCGATTTGCCTAAAATTAGGACATCTGACAAACTCAGGGGGCGGGCCTTGAGCGCTGATGAAATTGCCACTCTGTTTGAGGTGTGCCACAATGACTCGACTCCGGCAGGCGCTCGCGATGCGGCTCTGCTGGCGATTCTGCGGGTGGGTTTGCGCCGGGCTGAAGTAGTGAAGCTGGAATTGAGGGACTTTAGTGCTCGCACGGGTGCTATGAAGGTACGAGGCGGTAAGGGGAACAAAGACCGCACGGTGTACCTTCCTGGCGATGCTGTGAAGGTGGTGGAAGATTGGCTCGTGGTTCGGGGTCGGGAAGCGGGAGCGTTGTTGTGTCCGGCCTGGAAGATGGGTCGGATACATATCAGACCGCTAACACCGCAGGCGGTATTAGTGATTTTGCAAAAGCGGGCAATAGAGGCGGGGGTGGAGTCGTTTTCTCCTCACGATTTCCGCCGGACTTTTTGCTCGGATTTGCTAGATGCTGGAGTTGATATCGTGACTGTGGCGGAGCTGGCGGGGCATTCTTCGCCTGCAATTGTGGCTAAATATGACCGCCGGGGAGAGGAAAGGAAGCGGCTCGCTGTGGAGCTGTTGTCGATTCGGAACAAGCGTTGAACTGCCAACAAGCGACCGTAGTCTGGGAGTGCGAATTGACTTCTAGGCTTATAGATGAAGCTGGGAGACGGAGCTAATGAGAGCGATGTACAAGGCTGCTGAGGCTGAATATCACTGCGTTATTGACGGGTAGTTGTTCATCGTCTCCACTTCACCTATAAAGTATTCTGCCGAACCCTAGAAGCCGACAAAATATTTCACTCCTCAAGCCGTCACGGAGCAAGAGTTTCAGGCGTTGATTATCCATTAGCTCCCTGATTCTTTCAGTCAAGGCGTCAAACCTTTATCCCGCCTAGGTTTTATCCACTTGGGTATAATGCTCAACTCTAGGGTTGATCCGTACTACTTTGCATCAAGTCCCACAGCGCGCATTAACGAATTTCGGAAACCCGTCAGGTTTCCAGCCCAACAGAGAACAATAAAATGCCTGTACTCCAATCCCATCCATCGCCTAAAATATCAGCAGGCTCTAAAAATCGTAATTTACGATGGCAGAGGGGTAAAAATGCGCCCGCCCAAGGTGGACGGGGCTGTGGTGTCTAAGCGGCTCTGTTTTTTAGTATGTCAAGTTGCGCCAAAACTACAACTTGATTTTCGGCCTCAAGCACGATCGCCGGAATTGTTTCGCTTTGCTAAGCTCGGATTGAGTCGCGGTGCCAGAACCGCCGCATGGAATTGAAAATGACTGCTGACAACCTTATCGCCACTACTCTCCCGCACTACCACTGGGGGAATGATGAAGCTGCCGATCGCCAGACGCTCGATCGCCAGCAATTTCTAGTTCGCCCGGACGCACGTTGCAGACTGGCACATCAGAAGTGATGCGCTTTACCGAGACTAGCGACAGCATTAGTTTCAAGGTGGAGATCGGCTTAGTAGTTGGTGCGGTAGCGTCGGTGTGGCGATCGGTTCTGGGGCGGTGGTTTTGTTTGTACTAGATGAATACTAGCATTATATCTAGTAAGTTTTTAGTAATAAAGCTAGTTTTTGTGTCTAGTAATTCTCCCGAGTCAGTGCTAGTATTTTTGTCTAGCTTATGTACTAGATACCGCTAGCGAACCCTCCCATCGCTAGCGGTCGGGCAACTGTTAGCTAGCGTCCCGGAGATCGGACTCTGTGACGATTGCCTTTAACCTCGCTGCGATTGCTGCGATCGTCCCTTTTGTGTCGGTTCCCGGAGCCGATGCCAGCTTGCGGATTGATTGGATCGAAAGTTTATTAAGCCGTCCCTCGATGTCCGGCGTTGTTGGCGCGATCGGCCGGCGCCGTGCTAGGGTAGTTGGCGCGGTAGCGTCGGTGTGGCGATCGGTTCTGGGGCGGTCGGAGTTTTTTCGGGCACTGGTTTTGTTTGTACTAAATAAATACTAGCACTATACCTAGTAGACATTTAGTAATTAAGCTAGTTTTTGTATCTAGTATTTCTCATGAACCAACGCTAGTATTTTGTCTAGTTAATCTACTAGATACCGCTAGCGATGGGAGGGTTCGCTAGCGGTCGGGCAACTGTTGCTGATAGTCTTGGATCTCGCGCTCGCTTGGCTTGTAGGGCTGCGATTTGGGCATTCGCGGCGTCGATTTTTGAGGCGATTTGAACGAACTTGTTGGCTAACAGAGTCATTGTTCTTCGTCCTTTGGTTGTGTGTGCTGATTGTGAAGCGTATGTAGCGAGCGGTTTGTGTCGTTTCCGTTTCGCTCTAACAAATACTAGCATAATGTCTAGTATACGTGAGGGCAGAGACACTAGACAAAAAGCTCGATTAAGATGCTAGATAAAAAGCTATTTGTGTACTAGCATAACGTCTAGTATATATTGATAGTTTACGCGAACACTAAGGTCAAAAGCAACCCCATCCTTTGCAGATGGGGTCAAGTATCTGGCAAATTTCAGCATTCCAAGTTGAGCCAGCACCGCCGACTGATTTTCACTTTCAAGCACTAGAGCCGGTATCGTCTCGCCGGCGTGCAGGGTTGAATTTTCGTGCCAGAACTGCGGCGTGAGGCTTGAAAGTGGCCAGAGATGACTTTGTACCCATCGCCATCTCGCCGTAACACCGGGGGAATTACGAAGCCACCAAGAGCCAAACTCAACTCCCCTGCGATTTCTAATTCGTTCGCGTCAAAGTTGCAGGCCGGGATATCGGACGTGATGCGCTTGACCGAAACCAGCAAGAGCATTAGTTTTTTGGCTGGCGGAACCTGGAAGAGCGTCCGTTATCTCCCCGGTTCGGCGGTTCATCGCCGTTGTTGGTTCCGGTGGCTGTAGTTGGTGTTGCCGTTACTACGGGAGCAGTAACGGGGATGGCTGCTGCTGGTGCGGGTGTCGTTGGTGCGGTTGCGGGTGTCGTTGGTGCGGCGTAATGTTTTTTCGGTTGTGTCGATTGCGTCGGCTTGGGAAAAGGCGCTGCTGTTTCGGCGGCAACAGGTTCAAGAGTTTTCGTGGCTTCTGCTTTGACAGCTTCGTAGCAGGATGTCCGCGCTTCCCAGTGACACCTGACAACATCGGCGGCTGTCTCCGACACTTGGCAGACGTAGCGGTTATCCTCAATCAGGCGGGCAAAGGGACAGACGCTCGCAAGTCAGCGTGGAGGCTGTGGGGCGGTCGATCGTCGGTGTGGCAGATTGTGTTACGTTCATGATTAGATCCTTTGGGATTTAGCCACCGCTTTAGGCGTCAGAAACTTTGGGCGGTGGTTTTGTCTGTACTAGACATATACTAGCGTTTTGCCCTGACCAATGTCTAGCGTTTTGCCAGCCATGTCTAGCGTTTTACCAACTAATATCTAGTATATTAGTCTAGTTTGTATGAGTATATTTGTCTAGTTTGTATGAGTATATTTGTCTAGTTTGTATACTAGATACCGCTAGCGATGGGATGGTGCGCTAGCGGTTGGGCAACTGTTAGCCAGCGGCCCGGATATCAGACTCTGTGACGATCGCCTTTAACCTCGCTGCTATGCTTGCCCGCGTTCCTTTTGTGTCGGCTCCGGGAGCCGATGCCAGGCGAGCGAATCGACGGGATCGAAAGTTTATTAAGCAGTCCCTCGATGTCCGCCCCTGGTATTGGTGTCGCGACTGTCGGCTTGCGAAAAGGCGCTTCCGTGGTAGCAGCAACCTCAACGTCAATTGCCGGGTCAATCTCAGGCTCTGCCCAAGTTTCCGGCGCAATTCGGTGCGGTAGGTTCCGGCTCGATCGGCTCAGTCGCTTTTGCGAAGGCCGGGGAGAGAATGCCGATCGCCGAGGAGTTGAATTTGCTCTCGTTAGCCGCTTGGAAAACTTCCACCTGAGACGGATCGACGTGATGCAACATCATCAGCGCCGTGTCTACCTGCTTGAGCGCCGACTGGCAAGCTTGTTCGACTGATAGTAGTTGCTCCTGGTGTTCTTGCAGTTCGCTCAATTTTGCCAGTCGGCGCGGTGATTTGAGCGTTTGTGGTGTCGAGCGCGCTCTGCAATTTGAGCGAACTTGGCGGCGAGTAAGTTAATCATGGTTTCTACGTGTGGTGTGAAGTGTGTATGTAGCGCGGGTTGTGTCGGTTCCCGTTTCGCTATATTTATATACTAGCAATTTGTCTAGCAATTATTAGCTAATGTCTAGTATTTGTGAGGATTAGCGCTAGTACATTTGTCTATTTTGTATTTAGACAAATATACCAATATACTGCTAGATTAGAGCTAGTACACCAACTAGACATTGAGTAAAAACTATGGCAGACAAAGAACGCCTTCAACTGAACCTGCGACTAGACGGACGGCAGGATTTGCTAGACACCATCAAAATCATGGCTAAAAAGGAAGGATTGAGCCTCAATGCTTGGGTTGTGGCGGCACTGGCCGAAAAAGCAGGGATGAAGCCTGCTAGACCTGCACCAACCGATGATTTAGAATCAGCAATCACCTCTGTACTAGACAAGGTACTAGGCGGCAAACTAGCCAACATCAAGTCAGAGCTGAGGGCGGAATTGGGGGAGTCCGCAGCCGCTCGCGATCGCAACCAAGAGGAATCGCTCAGGCTGGAATTAGCCCAAACCAAGCGGCAGTATATGGAATTGCTCGAAAATTCAGCCGCTACTATTGGCAATCTCAAGAAGGAATTAGAGGAAGCGCGATCGCAATTGGCAACTGTGCAGGCCGATCGGGATGAACTAGCCCAACTCAAGAAAGAAGTTAAGGAAGCTGCGACAGAGATTCACCTGGAGGAACGGTCGATCGAGACTCAGAAACTCCGCTGGCAACGTGAACTTTCTGATGCCAAGTCTGAGCTAGCCGACGCTAAAGCAACCATTCTCAAGCAAGGGGACAAGATGCGGGAATTGGAGCGGGGATACAATTTCAAGCCTAACCCCGCAGAGTCCGCCTTGAGGCTGGAAATAGGCGACTTGCAAGATGAGCTAGACGCTTACAAAAAACAGCAGCCAGCCACTGCCAGCGAACTACCAGAGCCAGCCGACTTGCTCAATCAGTTGAAGGGGCGACGTAAGAAATCTAAGGCAGAGTTAGCAGATGTTGAGAAAATCTTAGAAATCCTTGAGGGTAACGATGACGAATAAACAGTTTGAGCAATGGATGGATGCAGAGAAGGCAAAGCTTGCTGAGTGCCTGCGGGGTAGCGGGCGGCTAGATGAAGAGATACCCGATATGCCGGGGATAAGCGACCCAGACAGCTTGTGTGAACAATTCTACGATTCGATCGGACAACCTATAAATGTGTGGGTTGCCGGCTTTCCCAAGGATGGCATCGACTGGCAAGCAGTAGAGAAAGAGCTAAAGGCTTTTGCAGATGAAGTTTGGACACAGTGGATGCAGCGCAAGAAAGCCCAAGATAAGCGCGAAGCCTATGAGATGGGGAGGGAGTGATGAGTAACAACCAACTTGAGGAAAAAACTCTAGCTGACCTCAAAACGATCGCCCACCAACTCGGAGCGAAGCCAATAGGTAAATTACGAGCCCGCCAGACTTGGGAAGCGGCGATTATCCGGCAAGCTGAGAATATGGATATCTCGATCGAGCAAGCCCTAAATCCCATACTCCGCACTTACTGCCTCGGCGGCCGGAATAAGTACAGCACTCTCGACAATCGAAGCGGCCCTCGAATTGGTTGAGCGGCACTGCTACCCCAGTCTTTTTCGCAAGGCCAGTCCGATCGACTTAATCGAAAACAGTCCCGCGACTCAATTGGCGACGAAAGTGCTACCGGGGATATTAGGCCCAACAAAAAAACCCGGCACACGGGCGGGCGGGCATCGCGGCGCTAAATGATGGCTCGATCGTCTTACCCGCACCCGCAGCCACAGAAGTTAGACAACAGCCGTCTGACGTAAGACAAGAGCTGTTAGACAGCTTGGAACAGCGTATGGCAGAACTCAAAGCAGAATTAAAGGCTGAAATTCTGGGGGAGTCTGTAGCCTGAGCGCCGATCGTACCCCAGACGAATCGCTCAGGCACAAATTAGGCAAAGCCCAAAACGAACTGGCAGAACGCGACGCAGAACTTGCAACAGTGACTGCCGATCGAGAGGAAGCGCCGCAACTTGCGACAATGCAGGCAGAGAAAGAAGCACAGGAGCTGGCAGCAACGGAAAACACGCGCTACTATGCTGGCGTGATGAATGAGGCAGGGGCAAAGATTGGCAGGATAGAGAAGGAGCTGGAAGTGACCAACAATCAACTAGCAGAGCGAGATGCAGAACTCGCGGCAGTGACAGCCGATCGAGAGGAAGCGCCGCAACTGGCAGCACAGGAGCAAAACCCAGCCACTGCCAACAAAGAATTACCAGAAGCGGCCAACGTGCTCAAAGATTTAAGAAAAGCTTTGGGTAAAAAGTCCACCGCATCGCTCGCCGATGTTGAGAAAATCTTAGAAATCTTGGAGGAAAGCTAATGCCATCTACTTTTGAATGCCCGCACTGCCACTCACATTACAACAGTTGGATAGCAAGCGAGCGAAAGGGTGAAACCGAGTGCGAAACGCATCAGTGCAAGGATTGCTTGAGACTTTTTGAGATTTCTATCTCAATGACGGATGAGGATGAGGATGAGGATGAGGATGAGGATGAGGATGAGGATGAATCCCAGTGGGGCGATAACTTGGGGGAGCGGGCTTCAAATGAAGGTGGCTCTTTTGATGATAGTTACTGGGACTTGACCCAGCCATAATTGAGGAGTCCTGTGACGACACATCCCAGGGAAGTTAGGAATTGATACCCGGTTAATGCCAGGTTTTTTTTGGTTTGCCCGATCGTCCCTAAAAAAACCCGGCACACGGGCGGGGGTTTCTAAATGAAGGGTAATTAGTAATTGGTAATTGGCAACGGGTGCTACCCCAATTAAGCACAGTGTAGCCGCTTTGGAGCTTGGGCGATCGGTACAATTGATAAGTCGTTTCAGCAGCGGCGACACATTCCAAAAAAGAAGCCCCCGGCATTCCCGGAGGCTTCTTTTTTAGTCGAGCTAGTGTTCGTTTGTTGTTGTCAAATCACCGATAACATAGTCCGGCTCGGTTCATCCGTGACAAAGTAGCGATCGGTTAGGTTCGCGATGTTCAGCGCTGCCAGTCGATCGTCGCTCAATTGTTGTAATTGTTGGGGCGGTTGCCAGCGGTTCCCCCAGTTCTGTCGAAGTCGGCAAAGTGCGATCGGACTGGGGAAGAGTTCGGCAGAGCTAACCCAAACCCCAATTCCTGATTCCTGTTGGGCATAGTAAGCATTAAATTGTTGCCGCGATACTTTTGCCAGCCTTCCTTGCTCCGATGTCTGCCACAGTCGATCGAGAGCTAGCAACTCACGTCTCACCACCTTGACTGTGCCGATTGCTTCGCCTACTGGCAAAGTCGAATAAATTACAATGCTATCGCCCGGTTTCAGGCAAGCGCCAAAACTTCCTTTTCTGAGTTCGATCGTCTTTGGGTTGTAGGTAAGGAAGAAGCCTCTTGCCCAGCGCGGATGTACGGATATCAGGAAAGTGTGGGAAGATTTAATCATTAGTTTGTACCATCCGGCTCTTTATCATCGGGATTGTAAAGACCATCAAAATCACAGTAATTGCACCCGCATCCTTCACACCGAGGGCATATAGCAAGTGCCGGATATTCAGCCTCAAACTGCTTGATAGTAGCCTCTACTTGCTTGCCTAAGTCTTTGCTCTCTGTGTAGCTCTCAAGCACCATTGCTGTGATGATTTCCTGTGCTTCCGGTGAGAATCCATCGGGGATGAATTTCGAGATTAGCTGACTGAATGCGCTCATGGCTCTTCCCCCTTGATTAACCTTTCAAGCATCTCTCTGGCTTCGGAATATACCGCATGATTCCTTCCCCCTGGACGCACACCCCAAAGCAGCCAGATTGTTTTTTCCTTGCCTAAATCTTGGGCAATTATTAACCGCGCCAGTTGCACCCGCTCGGAGTGTTCCGAGAGCGGAAATTCAGCAGAGAATACAGGCTGGGAAGCTTCCGCTAGCACTTCAGTCAAAAGAGCTTCCAAGCGTTCCACCCTTGTTCCATCAGGGCTTTCGGGGTTTGCTGGCTCGGAGTGCGGAACGTTCCGGGGGCTTCCGGTTGTTCCGGTGGAAGGGTTGATTTGGGCTTTAGGAACATCGGCAACTGCGGACTTATGCACGTCAATTTTGGGCATCAAGCCTAATACTGGATTCCCAATAGTAGAGAGAATGATTGGGGTTTGCTCAGTCATTGAAGGTTCAATCAGTAACTTCAAATCCGATGCTAATCTGTCCCTGGTTTCCTTGCTTGCGATGACGTTCGGGTTGTTGAGCATTTGCTCGATTACGCCGTAAGACCCTTGCTCTTCATCGTTGCTCGTAGTCCTCACCAAACCTTGAGCTAATAAAGCTAGGTTAAGCCGGATATTGGAGTCAGCAACCCCACTAGAGGCGATGTTGAAGGATTGAGTACAAATGAAGTATCCGACATTGTACTGACCGCCAACAGTCGCTATCATTCCCAACTTAGCTGCGACTGACTCCCAGATAGCAGAATTCCTTTTTTGGGACAAACATTGATGAGTCGCAAACCAATCCTCAAGAATTAGCTTGATAGGTCGATTCCGGTACGTTTCCTCTGTTGCTGGCTTGGACTTTCTGACTAGCAACTTTTCGTAAACTTCATCCAGAAATCTCATCGACTGTTCAATTTGTAGGGGGTCAAACACCGTCAGACGATTGCTACGAACCCCTGGGAAGTCCTCATACTTCTGCGAGATAACGTAAATGTCAGACCGTGGAAATCTCGTTATCAAGTCCCCTAACCACTTGTGCAGAGTGTGTGTTTTTCCGCACCGGGTAGGAGCTGCTAGGAAAATTGATGTATTGATGCCCGCTAAAGAATTCAAGACTTTAGCGGCTATTTGTCGGGATATCTCAAGGTTGGGATTTGGCTCAATGGCTGGTGCTGCGACTGACTGATCCACTTTGTCGCCGGGGTTATTGATGCCTGCCAGAGTTTGTGTCAGGGACAACAGGAACGGAGTCTTTTGATTCCGCAAGAACTCCATATATTCTTGCTTTTTGTCATCCGACAGTCCTGCCGTTTCCGCCTCAAAGATGGCTTCCTCAGCATCTAGTTGAGCGATTTTGATGTCAGCCTCACCTAATACTTCGCACTGTTTGAGTACCACGGCCCGATCGTTCGCAGCAGCTTCTAAGTCAGCTTGCAGGTGAACTTCAGAGATTGCAACACCGCGATAATCCTCCAACAACTCCCCGCGAGCCGTGATTTCGCCTTTCGCTAAGTCGCGTTTTTGGGCGATGGCTTCATAGCCGGCAAGTTGGCGCTCGGAGTTTTGCAAGCTCCGCAACCCCACTCCCGCAGCACCAAAACTACAGGCAGAAAGCAACATCCACAGCGCTTTATGGGGATTAGTTGCGGGGATGGACTTACGAAAAACTACCTCACCGGGGATGCCGTCCGCTTTCCACTGTTGGGCGTGGTACTCGGTCATCAGGTAGGACTTGCCAGATTTGTCGGCACATTGCAGTGTCTGTTTGTTGCGGATGCAGACTTGTACCGTATCGCTTGCCGTCCCCTTGAGAGCTTGTGCGCCGCCAAGTACCCCTAGCGTTAGCGCGATCGCCACTGCCGACAGTTTGGTCGTTACCGAAAATCCCTCAAAAGTCAACAGCAGTGCGCGATTCGATTTAAGTAACTGAGCGTGTTTTGCGGTTAGTGCCATTACTTGCGCCCTCCTTTGAGTTTGAGAACTAGACAAAAAACGATGATGGAAAGCGCTAGAGGGGGAAAGTAGTTCAGGTACAGCATCGGATTCGTTGGCTTACCCGCTGCCCTAATTTGTTCAATACCTGTGGTGATACGTGCTTTTGCCCCTGATGCTTGCTGCGATTCGGAGATAGGTTCGGCAAGACTGGCAATCATGCTCCCAGTTACTCCCAGTCCGACAATTGCAGAAGTCCAGCGGTTGCCTGATTGCCCGGTAATCTTGGCTGCTAAATAAATCTGATAGAGTCCGATCGCGAATACTGACCCGCCCGCGACTTGCATTGAATGAAAGGCGAAAACCACTGCCGAACCTAGTGCTGCGGGTGCTGCGACTTCGCAGAAATTGGCGGCATCTCGGTAGTTGCGTTCGGCGTTAGTCTCTGGCAATGGGTCAATAGTCGGTGCTGTAGCTTGCCGATATTGCTGTTGTTGTGGCTGTTGTGGCTGTTGTTGTTGCTGAATGCCCCCTCCCGTAAAGGAAAGGGGACTTGACCCGATGAATTCGTGCATTAGTCAGTCCCCTTTTGTTTAACGGTTGAAGTTGATTAAATTTGCGAACCAGCCACCAAATCCTCTAGCCGTACCAGTTGCTGACACGCCGTTAGTTGGGTTTGATTGCCCGCCAACCATCACTGGCACTTTGTCTTGAATACCTTGGCTTGTTCCATTTGTTGCTCTATTTAGCAATTCTTGGCGCTTTGCCCTAAGCCCTTCTTGGATTGATTGACGTGTTGCTGCAACCGCCCCCCCTGTTGGCTATCGCCCCCATCTTGTTCTCATGCGCCCACATCTGAGCTTGTAAATCTTGCTGGAGTTCGTGGGCAATTTCGGTCAATCCCTTCTGCCTTTTGTCCTCAATCTTGAGCATGGTTGCCCGGTCTTTGGCATCCAGCAATTCCATCTCGGAACCAAACTCCGCATTGAGTTTGCGTATTTTAGCGATGGCATTTGCAACTTTAGATCCAAATGTTTTCCGTAATTCTGTCCATGTCACTTGCCCTTCAGCAACTTTCGCCATTGCTTCAAAGTAGGTGCGGGCGTTGTTTAAGAATGGTTCCAGAACTAAGGCAAGCTGTTCAGCATTATTTGCTTTGTCGGCAAAGGCTTCGAGCTGGCTAACATCCGATAGATAGGAGATGATGTCAGATTCTACACCGCCCCATTCTGAAGCTTTCTCATCAATGTGTGGGCTGTGTCCGGCGGCTGGATTGGCGATCGCCAAACTGCTGTTGTTACGTCCAAAATCCATATAAAATGTCCTTAGATGAGTCCCCCAGCGCAAGCTAGGGGAAGAATTACGAGCCAGTCGGTTACTTTCTCAGGGCGATCGGCTGGCTTTGATTTGTCATTTGGTTGAGCTTGTCGGATACTCGATCGGCTGCCTCGTGTCCGACATGGGATAAAAACTCCCCGCGTCGCCAACTTTCCGAAAGTTCGATCGCACGTTCTAAGTCGAGCCCAACTGCGACATACTGGCACTCAGGAAAGTCCATCTCTTCGGATTCATCCTCTGGCATAGCTTGCCAGCCGATGATGAAATTTTCGATTGTTTGTCGCTGTTCGGGAGAGAAGCGGGTATCAGGGGCCAGATTATCAAAGATTTCGAGATAAGAGGCCAGCCGATAAAGGGCATCATCCCCGCAATCAGGGATAAGAGCGATCTGAGCATCTATGTAGCTAGAATTTTTCATCTTTTTAATCCCTCAAGCTTTGAATTTGTCCGATTATTTCAATCCCCTTCGCGTCGGTAATTCCTTCTTCTCTCAGGCTTTGGGCTGCCACTAGAACAGCATCCTGAGATTTCTTGGCACTGACATTAAACACTCGCGGGGTGTTGCTTTCGCGTTGCACTTGAACTTTGTAAAAAGCCATAATTACGACTCCTGTAAGTCTGCAAGGCCGGCTTTGACTTCTTCGGTAAAGCCCATCCGCACCTCTGCCGCTGCCTGTTTTCCTAATGCGCGCCCCAGTTCTCGGTAATTGTTCAGTAACCCAGATTTAAAGGAAGCAATTTGGGTCAGGTTGCTGTCAGCCACAGTTGCAGCAGTGGTAGCGATTTGGTTATGTTGCCCCAAATAAACAATTGCTGACGATGCTGAGACAGATGGCGCGGCCGGTGTCTTTTCCACTAAGTTGCGGAGTTCGGTAAATTTTCCATCGTTCAGGAGTTCGATCGCGTCCAAGGCAATTTGAGAATACTTGGTCGCTCTCGCACCACCGCGTCGCAGGGCTTTGATGTCAATGCCGTAGATGCCCTGCAATTTAGCGATCGCCTTTTGCAGTCCCGACTTGTTCAAATTAAGAATCCGCTGCACTTGCGCCGCTGAGTACCAACGTTCAATCGATTCTTCCTTTGGAGTATCGATTTCTGTAACCTCTACGTCAATCACAGCCTGGTTTTCAAGTTCCATAGTTTCGCCGGCTTTAGGAGAATCAATTCAGAATCGATTTGGAATCGATTCGCTATGTGTGCTATTTTAGTCTCAGCTTACATCATTTGTCAATAGTGATGTAAGTGATGCTAAATTTTTGTATTAGGAGACTTTTGCGGATAATGGTGAATATGTAGACACCACAAAGCAATGACCACTAAAAGGCCACGAACTACCATCAGCTTTGACGATGATGAATATGCAGAATTAAAAGAATGGGCGGATTCTGAATATCGCACCATCCCTCAATTAGTTCTGGTTTTTGTCAAAAGGGCGCTGGAGGAACGAAGAGAACGCAACGGCCAAGACTCGCAGACAGTAACCGTCGCGTCTACAACAGTAAGACCGACTGCAACAGCGAAAGCTAAGCGGAAAGGCAACTAGAGGTGCTAGTTAATGTCTAGCGCTTCTCTAACAAATGTCAAGCATTGGAGAAAAAACTTAGTGACCGAATCAGTTAGAGCCACCCGCGCCATAGTACAGATAGGCTCTCTCACAGTCGATGGGTTCATGCTGCCAGACGGCAATTACCGCATGAGCCAGACACAGGCGGCGGAATGTGTTGGAAAACCTGAAATTAACGCCCGACGGTTTTTGAGTTCGCGGTTTCTTGAAGGTAAACCGTTTGCGTTGATTGACGTGGAAACGCCTTGTGTGATAAGAGGCGCAACGAGAATTCGGGCAGTCTCATTCGACCAAGTTGTCGAGTATTGGCAACATCAGGTTAGGTTGGGCAATCAAAAAGCTGTGGCTCTCCTAACCCAGCTTTCACGCAACGTCACACCTGGACTAGAACAATTCAAAGGAATGCGTGTCGTTTCAGTTGCCAAACAACGAGTTAAACGCGAACAAGACTACGAGAAGTGGTATGTTAACCAACTTCAAGTAGAGATTGGAGGTGAAACTGAAGTCCTGACTCCTGCTGGTTCAATTGACCTGTTAACGACTTCTCAACTAATCGAAGTCAAGCATATCAAGAACTGGAAGACTGCGATTGGGCAAGTCCTGGTTTACAGTGCATATTACCCATCGCACGAAAAACGAATTCATCTCTTTGGAACCTGTCACGAGTCATTCCTAGATACCGTTAAGCAACACTGCCAAAGACAAAACATTGTTTTGACATGGGAACTATAACCGCACTCGAACGAACGACACTTTTGGATTCAAAAGCTATCAAAGCTTTACTGGGTCAAGGTTATACGCCCGACACTATTGAGATTGAAAGCTCCGATCAACTTCGCGGTCAAAGTCGATTCAATGCCCTTCCCTTAGAAGTGGCTACTGCTTACTGGCTTACTCAGGCCGGCGAAGGAAAGAAACAAGCATTGAGCTTAGTTTGGGCGCTGCTGACTGAAACCCTAGAACGTCGCTTTGACACTGCTTTTAGCATCACTCGCACCGAGCAGGAGCGAGACGAATTGCTCAGTCAGCGAGTTCAACAGCTTGAGCGCGATATCCGAGAGGCATTCGCTTGTTGACGATCGAGCCAGAATCGAACGCGACCACTACGAACGGTTGCTTAGAGAAAACGGCATCGACCCTTGGAAAATTCCGGGGACAGGCGATGAGTCTGGCTGAGCGGCAGCAACAGCAAAACTGACTATCCCGTCTCAGCTATTCCGCCGATCGAGGGAGAAGATGCGGCGGGGGATGCTTCTACTAATTTCCGCAATTCGCTAAGCTTCCCTGCATTCAGCAATTTGCAAGCTTTCAGGGCAAGCTCAGAGTATTGAGTGGCCCGTGCAGCGCCACGGCGTAAGGTTGCGATATCGAGGCCGTAGATGCTCTGGAGTTTGGAAATCGATTGCTGCAATCCCGCTTTGCTCAGTTTCAGCAGCCCTTGGATTTGTTGGGCGGAGTACCATTCTTCAGCATCCTCTGGCTCAGAGTCAATCGATAATTCGGCTTCAACGTCAATTACAGCAAGGTTTTCGGATTCCATCGTTTAGTCTGTTTTAAAAACGACATTTATCGATAAAAACGATTTCTATCGATGTGTGTTAATATAGCAGATAGCTTCGGAAGCCGTTAAACATCTTATGAAGCTATCCCAGAATCACCATTGAGGACAGCTTCTGCGGTTTACTGAAAATATTTGAGATCTTCGGAGCTTATGGGAGTTACTAAAAAAGCGAAAATTACATTTACTTGTGAGCCAAGTCTTAAGGACGGTTTAGAGGTATGGGCACAATCAGAAAGTCGCACTCTCTCAAATTTGATAGAGATGATTGTTCGACAAGCTTATCAAGAACGCTCTACTCCCGATCGCCCATCCGATCGCCCCCCTGAACCGCAGCCAACACAAGCAAAGCCAGCAACAGCAGCGAAAGCTAAGCGGGGCAAGGCAAGTAAGGGTGCTAGTTAATGTCTAGCAACTATTTAGTAAATGTCTAGCCAAGGAGAAAAAACTTAGTGACCGAACCAATCAAAGCCATAAACGCCACCATCGAATTAAGCGATACCTTGTCAATTGACGGGTACATGATGCCAAACGGCGAATTCCGAGCGGGTGCAGTCAGCGTATCCGCAGTAATGGGTTACAAACGTAACTGGCTTTTGGAGATCGAGGATAAGTCCCCAGATAAGCTAAAAGCGTTATCAGACAAAGGTTATAGAGGCACGAGTCTGATACCAGTTCAAAGGGCTGGTAGAGGCGGAAGTAACAAAGCTCGAACTATCAGCCTCAAAGACCTCACCACGCTAATAACGGTTGAAGCGCTTGCTGGCAACAAACGAGCGATCGCCCTTCAAGCAGCCTTCACCCTAGAAGGACTGGACTCTCGGTTCCGAGATGCTTTTGGAGTACAGCAGCGGACACCGGATGAAAAGCGGCGGTTCTTTGGCCTGACTTTTGAGGAGTTTCTTGAGGCATTAGCTGAAAATCGGGCTGAGCTAGAACAGTTGCGGCTACCGGGCGATGACTTGTATTACCCAGAGGGCGATGAGGAGTGACCCTTGGGCATTCCGGGGACAAACGATGAGTCTGGTTGAGTTACTATCAAGGTTCTCCCAGCTGATCGCCCGTGGGCATCGCGACTGTGGGAGTGATCAGCTACCTATTAAATAGATCGTTTACGGTTTTATTAGGGGTGAGAATACCACTTTATGTAAAGTGGTAAATACGCTAAATCACCGATGCCTACTGGTTTCTCGATCCAATTCTCTGGTATTTTTTGGTGGATTATAAGGCTGTCAAAATACACCATATCTCTAAAAAAATCAATAAACGCTCGACTGATATATAGTCGTCTATCTACGCGGGTAGCTAATTTTTTAGACAAAGGCGCGATGGCTGTCCGATCGAATCTGCGCGGTCTGGAGGATTTTCGGGTTTAGATTTTGCCAACCTTGGCATGACACCTACTCCCTAGTTTTGAGCCAATCACTCCAGACGTTTGGAAAATTAGTTTGAGTGTTCGATCGCAATAAACTTTTGTAGTGTAAGATATGAGGAAACAACGCTCTTTTTTAAGTTCGTATGTCGCAAGAAACTCAAAAAGTATTCCCCCGAATGACGTGCAGCCTCAGCAATGAATTACTGCACGACATAGACAAGATTTGCTACGAACATCGGGTAAATAGATCGGAATTTGTTCGGGAAGCCCTAACAACCTATCTCAAATACTTTCACGCACAAGCTCACAAAATCAACACATCAAACGAAGAATCCCTAGTAGTCTAAGGGCTTCTAGGGATTTAAATTGTTTGAAATTGTTTGAAATACACTCCCAACTTTGTTGATTATCGGGCAAGACTAGCAACAAAGTTGGACTCTTCCACATCAGAGATGTGGCTAATAGTCTAATTATGAACTATAACGGCTTTGATTATGCAGTGCGTATAATCAAAAGGTGGAATTCTTTTCCCCAAAACGCTAGACGCGGTGCTATTGCTTGCTTTGCGAGATTCTTCAAAAATGCGTCTAGTCAAAAAAACTTCTTTAAATCTGGAAACCCTGGATATCGCTCAATTCTACCACAATCCCTTGTAAATACGCAAGCAAACCGGGGATTCTCTGCACCTACCTTTGAAGCGATCGGGGGTGCAGCATGAATACCCCACAATCTACGCAAGAAAGCCACGAGCTTGATACCGCGCAACCTACACCGGAACATCAAGCCCACATCGAAGCCGACATCGATCGGGGTGATGTAGTGGTGGCACAAGCCACGCCGGATTTAAGCGGCTTCGGGGTATTGTGCAGCCTTAACGAAAAATTTTCCCTCACCCCCGAACACGAGCAAAAAATCGCAGATAGAGGCTTACTCAACGACTGGGCTCGTGCGACTTGCTGCTCTATAAGTAAGGCTCAAGCTTCTTTGGCAGGGTTCTCGGTGAAATCGGCAGGAATCTTGTTCAAAGGAGCGAATGGGCAAGAGCAACTCCGGCCCGACAAGCCAAGGAAAAAGAGCAACGGCGACATCATAAAGTACGAAACCAAATCGGGGGAGGCTTTCGATGCTATTCTCCCCACAAGCCCCTACACCCCAGATTACTGGGATGAAGCAAATCTGAGAAAGGAGTGCTACCACATTAACGATGTGCCCTACCTTCTCGTTACTGAAGGGGGCTACAAAGCGATTTCTGGTTGCTCAAATGGCATTCCCACGATTGGATTGCTAGGTGTCGAGATGGGTTTGACGGGCAAAAAAAGCGACCCCGAAAAACAGCGATTCCTGATACCGACTTTGCGAAAATATGCAGAGGCTGGCTTCGGCTTTATCATTGCCTTCGATGCCGATGCCCTCACAAATTCCAATATCTGCGAGGCCGAGCGAAAATTGGCTAAGCAATTGGGTAAATTCGGTGTGCCAGTGCGGACTATTACCGGAGATTGGGCCCCCGCCTCAGTGATTGAGGGAGGCGAGGTGAAAAATACAAAAGGTATGGATGATTTTATTCAGCATAAAGGGATTGAAGAATTCCGAGCAATCCTCACCAAAGCCAAGCTATTCGGCGAGAAAGAGAATGATGAGGCGGGAGAACGCCCCGACAAAAAACCTCCTACACCTCGCAAGGTAGCAGCCCAAATAAAAGAGGATTACGGGCATCAATGGAAATACGATAACGAGCAAAAAACGTGGCGTGTATGGAACGGTAAGTGCTGGGAGAAGATTGAAATAGGGGCGTTTACCAGTTTGGTCAAAACCACGCTAGATGCAAGAAATATAAACTACCGTGGGAGCGCATACATTGAGGATGTTAAGAAACTATTGGAGCATGATTTGCGCCAAGTTCGCTGGCTGGCATGGGACAATACGCAATACATCAATTTCAGCAATTGCGTACTCGAAGGCAATAAGAATAAAGCCCTAGAACACTCTCCGGGCATGGGATTTATTTCATACTTGCCGTATGATTATAAGCCATTACAAGGCGACTTGGGAGATGGTCTTGAGGCTCTATCGGTAAATTGTCCAAAAATTTATAAATTTTTTCACGAGGCAATGAATGCCGACAAGCGCAAAATGCTAAAGCTTTTGGCTATCATCAATGCCCTACTCAAGCGCCGTTTTTTTGACTTGCAAATGTTCGTTCACCTAATAGGAAAGCCTGGTAGCGGTAAGGGTAAATTTGCTCGGCTCTGCCAGAAGTTGGTAGGCAAGGATAATTCTATCGGATGCCAGCTTGAGCGCCTAATCGACGGCTCGACTAAAGCTTCCTTAATTGATAAGCAATTGGTAGTTTTTCCCGACGAACGCAAACCAGTAGGAATTAATAGCATCCTAAGCTTGACCGGGGGCGACGTAATTAGCTACCGGGAACTGCACACTCCGGCAGCTAGTGCTTACTTCTACGGGAGCCTGCTGATTTGCTCCAATAAACCCATCTTTATTGGCGATACCACTGGATTAGAGCGCCGATTATGCCTAGTTGACTTCGATAATCCCGTACATGAGGATAAGCGCGATCACAGCCTCGAAGCAGAGCTTGATGCCGAAATACCTGCACTAATCACCATCGCCCTCTCATTGCTCGATTCTGCTGTTACCCAAGCAATACGCGGCACTGGAGCAAACCAGATTATGGAATTCAAGCTGAAAGAATGGGAAATGAAAATCGAGACAGATTCTATCGCAGCATTTTTCGATACAGAGCTGGTGCTTGCCGACTCAACAACGACTCCGACCTCAAAGCTATATGAGGCCTACAAAACTTGGTGTGAGAATAGCGGGCTGAAGCCTTTTAGTCTGACCAAGTTCCCCCGCCACCTAAGCGAACTGCTGACCGATCAGAGACTACCCGCCAAGTGGTGCAAGGCTCGAACATCAACGTTTGAAGGATTGCGACTGCGATCGGAACATGATGAGCATCCCACTTACTCACAATCCCTAGAAAGCCTTGCACCACTTGCTACACCACTTTGCACCACTTCTACACCACTTGATGCACCACTTGAGAATATACCCAGCAAGGGTTTGCACCACTTGCACCACTTAGAAGATAAACCTTACCAAGAAAACTCAAACAATCAATTTTCATCACCGGAAACAGCTTGTAATCAAGAGGCAATTACAGAAATTCCTGTACAAGCAAAAGAAAATCCCCCCCCAAGTGGTGCAAGTGGTGCAAACTCCCTGCCTGCAAACATTTCAACTGGTGCAGCAACTGGTGCAGAAGTGGTGCAGGATACCCCCTCAAGTGGTGCAGTCGGTTCAAAGCATAAGGAATTTAAAGAGGGCGACCGCGTAGTTATAACCGAGGTCGGCCACCTACACCACGGGCAGAAGGGAGAGGTGATTTGCGTTAGCTACGGCAGTAGAGAGACGGATTATCGAATCAAGCTCGACAAAGCATCGCACAATCTGGAAGTGATTACAGTTGCGGTTCCAAAAATCTCACACGCGCCCGTCTTGATGCAATTGAAGGCCGAGGAAGGCACACCATGCTAGAAACTAAGCAGCAGTCCCGATCGCCCTCCCCGTCCTCGATCGCCCAAGATGCCCACGCCGAATGTGTCGAGTTCATCCGATCGGCAATAGCCGAAGCCGATCGAAGCCGCTACCAAAAAAATAGCTAATTTTTGTGTGCCCAAAAGTCAGGCAAGTGCCGTATAAAGTCGGGCAAGTGCTGTACAAAGTTAGTGAGAATGCAGGCATTTGCAGGGGATGCACTTTACCTGCAAATGCCTGTAAATATCCTGCTTTCCGCCTGACTTTGTAGGTCAAATTGCTGCTTTTTTGTGCTGTTCGTGTCTTGACCTGTTGAGACTGTTTATGGCTGTTCTTTCTCGGTAGCAAGCAATGTTTTTGTGATCACAAACCATGACTAATGTGTGCAGACATAAAAATAATCCGCCCCATCAATATTGAGCATACTGCTTACCCACAGTTCAAACCTTATTGATATGGAATAAGGAACGACTCGCGAGTCGCGACTGAAGCGTCCATGCCTCAATAAGAGCGGTAAGGTATGGGACAGGCACTGCGAATTATGTTTTTGTTGGAATATATTAGCGATCGCTCCTTACGGCAAGAGATTACTGCTTGTACTCATAACGTGGAGAATTATAACCGCCATTAATAGGTGGAAGTTGAGCGACTGCTGTAAACCGACCGACTGCTGTAAACCGAGTCAGGCGGTAAATTTTTATCCGACTGTCAAGTTTTGTTAGACAACAACAGTTTAGCCCATTGCAAAGCGCGAGTCCGACAACAGCAATTTACGCGACTGTCAAGGCTGACATAACGGCTGCTGTGGTGCCAATTTTCTCATACTCCTTAAATTTGATTTTTTATTCAATTTAGATAACGGCTGCTGCGCTTCCACTTTTCTCGCACTTGCTCAACTTGATTCTTAATTCAACTTAAATACTGTAACTTGACTATTAAATCAATTCGGATTTTGTTAAAAAGGCTAAAAAATTAGCTAATTGTTGCGTCAGCTAAAATCAGGGATTTGCAGTATAAAGTCAGGCGTTTGCAGTATAAAGTCAGGCAAGTGCAGGTAAAGTGCAGGGGGTGCACTTTACCTGCATTTACCTGAAAATATCCTGCAAATGCCTGACTTTTTCGGTCAAATTACTGCCTTTTTGTGCTGTTCGTGTCTTTACCTGTTGAGGTTAGTTAGGGCTGTTCTCTATCGGTAGCAAGCAATGGTTTTGTCCGTACAAAACCTTATTTATTACTTTTAAATAAAAACGATGCACCCTGATGAATGGGGCATCCTAGGTGTCAAGGCGATCGCGCTCTTGCTGGCTATCGGACGAACGATTCTCTCGCCATCATCGACATCAGCCGGTTGCTTCGCTTGCAAACAGGAGGGCAAGGCGCGATCGCGTCGGGCATCCATCGCTAATGCCGAACTGCACCAATTAGCTTGTGTCGTGCCCGGCGACGCTCCATCGTAAAGGCGGCTGTCCTGTACACTCGCTCGCGTGAGTCGATATTGAAGCCAAGAGCGAGTGTACAGCGGGCGTCAAAATCCAAACAGCGAGCGAGTCAAACTTTCTCTTCAAGGCTTCCCAGAGTGAGCGTGAGCTAAACTCCAAATTGCAACAATTCCTATGGCACTTTGCAAAAACCATGAAAACCATAAATTGATCATTTTTACCCCCCTCTTACGTCTATTTGACATGGCTTGCTATGCGACTAGCGCACTAACTAGGAGGATTCAAGAGGTGTCGGAGTACAAAAAATCAATTAAAAAGCAGCGAAACTTAATTTAACTTAATTAAATTTTGTGAATTTTGGAGGAAATATTAGGAAATATTAGGGACAAGTAGGATATCTTAGGAAAAAAGAGGAAAAAAGAGGAAATATAAGGGTTAAAATATAAAGCTTTTTATTGCCTTCAGTAACAATTGTGGTGTTATTTCTTCTTACAAAAAGTTGCACCCTCTGTGTGGAGAATGCAACTCGCGCTTATTGCTGGCAGGCATTACTTCTTAGAAGAACCTGACCTTTGTAGTAGTCGTAACATCACTGGCATTAGTACCTGAATCAGCGAGGCAACAGAGCAGATGAAGATAGCGAACACTCTGCATGAGCATTGTGGCAGCCCGAAAAAAATACTCTTCCACTTCACTTCTCTTATACAAAAGTGCGTTAGCACTGCATTCAATCAAACTCGCCTCCCTGTACTGCAACTCAAGAAGAGAAAAACGCTACCGCTATTGTTCCGATACATTAATATGCAATAGCTGAATGGCTAATAACGAGGCCGCTATCTTTTAGGCAACTTTAACAGTCTATTCGTTTAGTTCGGCTTGCTCAATTATGAAAGTACAGCTTGCTATAACTGCTACAGTTGGTAGCTTGCCTCTGCTACAATCACTTAATTTTGGGAGTGCAGAGTTTGCTGTTAAATTGTTAAATAAATCTTAAGCGTACCGGAACGGTAAAAAACCTGAAAATTAACTTTTTGAGACTGGCTTTTCATGATTTTTTTTGCATAAATTTGAGTTTTTGTGAGTTTTCATGAGTAAAACTATGCAAGCTCAGCTTGAACTATTAGCTGAAGTCGAAGCAGTATTTGCAGCAAAAAACTCACAAAAACTCACAAAAACTCAAATTTATGCAAGCTGGGAAACCAAGGAAAAAAGCAGAGATGAGCGATAGCAAGCAATGTTTTTGTGATCACAAATTGGCTTTAAAACAGCAAGGCTTGTGCGTTCTGGCGCTCAAACTAATGCAGGCTGCAAAACAACTGCATCAATCGGTACTGACTCCCATGCAATACGATCGCGCTTGTCCTTGTAAGCGGATTAGCATAAACTTCTACAGGCGCACATACGAAAAGCGGGTATGGGCAGTAGCAACAGCAATGTTCAGCGATATATTTATACTGCTAAAGAAATTAACCGCCGAATGGATGAAACTTATGGTGCGATCGCTCCTACAACCGCAATTCAGACACAAGCGATCGCTGTACTCCCGAAATAGCTCACGCCCTTCAACGAGCGCCGAACATTAAATTAAAGTCGGGGACTGCCAACAGCGCATTCTGCTGAACCGTTGAAAAGCAAGCTAATTGCCTCACCGTCTGAGGTTTATGTCTGGCCTGACCCTGGCTGGTGTCGTCAGAGGGCAGGCGATCGCGCCTCTGTACCGTTCAGTCCCCCAAGCTGCTAAAAACGATCCAGAACTCTACACATTGCTTAGCTTGATTGACGCACTGAGAGTAGGTCGAGTGCGGGAGCAACGTTTGGCAGAAGGCGAACTTAAAACAGGCTCCTCACTGTCAATACCCTGGACAGTTTTTAGAGAAACGGCCCAAACCCTCATTATACCGTTGGCGAGCGCGGCGAACTTGGAGTCCAAAACCCGCATTCTACCGTTGCCCATTAAAAAGTGTCCGAAGTATTGCACTGTATGAACCCGCAGATATCTATGCTGGAAACAGTCGTACCCAATGTAATAGAACACCAACAGGCTTGGTGGATGGCTGCAAGAGCAACGGTCACGCACAAGCCAACTGAACTACAACTCTTGCTATAAAATGGCTACCGCCCTTGTTCCGAAGATTGATACGAATAGCTGCATAGCGAATAACTGGGGGGCAATATTTTAGGCAATCTTAACAGTCTATTCAATTAGTTCGGCTTACTCAAGACAGTCTATTCGATTAATTCGGCTTACTCAAGACAGTCTATTCGATTAATTCGGCTCAGCGAGAAACAACCTATTCAATTAGTTCGGCTCAGCGAGAGATTGAGATTAAATTATCAATCTTGAGCCTGTTTTGAATCAATTGCAATTTCCATTGCTTCAATTCATAATTGCAGAGTTTGTTGTAAAAATCTTAAATAATTCTTAAGCGTACCAGGACGGAAAAAACCCTCAAAATTCACTTTTCTCAAGTGAGTTTTTTTGAGTTTTTCTGCATAAATTTGAGTTTTTTTGAATAAATTTGTGCAAGCTGCAAATTGAAGTGTTCGCTGTTTTTGGCTTAATTAGCAACAAAAAACTCATAAAAACTCAAATTTATGCAAATTTATGCAAATTTATGCAAGGTAGAAAGCTTGCACAAAAAGCAGAGATGGACGGTAGCAAGCAATGTTTTTGCGATCGCAAACCTAACTTTTACGTGCAGAAATAGAAATAATGCACCCTTATGAATGGGGAATCTTAGGTATCAAGGCGCTTGATTTTTACCCGCTCTTCGACTGTGCCGATTGCTCACATTGCTCAGGCAGTTGTTGTGGCGACTTTTGTGGAGGCGATCGACGCCGACAACTGTCACAACAGCCGATGTGGTGGCGGTTGTCGGCGCGGCAGAATTTGCCCGGTTCAAACTGCATTACTGCATTGCTCTTCAACATCTGTTAACGCCCCATCAGTTGCCAGGAGAGTACGCTGATATCGCTCCTCAAAAATAGCGATCGCCAAATTTCCCAAATACCGCTCTCTGAGGAAAGTGTTTGTAGCTAGAGATCGTAGAGCGCCGTTTGGTACGCTGCATTCTTCCGACACCCGCTCTCCACGAACCGAGGATGTTTCTCTTTGAACAAGCGAGCTCCCGGGTAGAAAATTGGCTCTAGTTGAGAGTCAGGTTGCTGACACCGCCGCCACTGCCAGATTTGCCCTGCGTCGAGTCGGGTGTCCGAGCGGTGCATGACGAACCAAGCGGTGCATGACGAACCAAGCGGTGCCCGCGTCGCGAGAGGAAACGGGCGCTTCCTCTCGCGACGCGGCGGTGGAAAAGTTAATTTAAGTATTTTCCTGCGTAATTTAAGTATTTCCTGCCTGAACCAACCATTTTCTCCCATGAAAACAGTTATTTTCATCAAAACTTGACATAAGTTTAACAATTATCAGTAAATATACGGAAATATCTCCTGACTCGCAGCAGCAGCAACAACTAGAAAATTCTGTATTTACACTATATATTTATAAGCGAGCCTAAGTGATAATAAGGGCTAGCAACAATTCGCTTGCCGTTATTCGAGTAAGTGCAAGTAAAAATTCCTCGCTCGAATTGGCGCTCGCGCCAAATCACTTAAAAATCAAGGGTGCAGCCATGACTTTAACAAAGCCGTTCCGATTGCCTTTTCCCCAAAAAAGTAGCAAAAATACAAGTTTTGCAACCCCTACCTTGACTGTCAACCCTACAACAGGCAGTTTGAGAACTCGAACATCAAGCAAACAATCAATAATAATAGTCCTGGACGCACAGACCCGAATTGTATGATGCGCCGCTCCCCGCCTTACCACTACAAATAGTGTCAAAATTGACCCGTTGAATCTCGGACTGAATAAATTGAGCCTAGGACTCAATTTATTCAGTCGAGTCCCGAATAAATTGAGCAGAGTCCTGAATAAATTGAGTCTAGGACTCAATAAATAGCGAAAGCGAGTAACAATAGCGAAGGCGGGCTACAGTCGTTTAAGGAGTACGTATTCGCCTTATAACTCCATTCAAACAGGCGACTCGACCAAAGCGGGAAAATTGCAACTCGCATCTCCTCAAAAAGATAAGTGACGCATCCAAGCTTACCAAAACTATTATTTAACCCTCAAATCAGGAGTGCAAGCGAGTGCCTTTAACAGACCCGATTGGAGAACCTTTAATAGAAGTGGAATCCTCAATTCCCGGACTTGCCCCAACTTTCGCCCCACAACTGCCGGGAATTCCGACTCACAAAACCTTATTATATCAAACTCCCGGCTCTTCTGAAAACTCCGAACAACCTAACTTAATAGAAACCGCAAAGCCGCCACAATCCGAATTCAGTCGAGCCGAAACCGATGCTTTTATTACTAACAAAGCCTCCGATATTCACAGCATACCTTCTGCTACCATCAGCGAGCTCAGAACTAACAGCAACCCCAGAGATGCAGCAAATTCTGAAATTGACCCCCTAATTGGCAAATTCGACTCAGACTCAGGAGATTCCCTGACCAACCCGAATCCAATAACCTCACCCGTTATAACTACATCCACAACGAGCGAAAAAGCTTCTCCCAAAACACCATTACCCGCAACCCCTGAAACAAGTTCAAAACCCGAAGATATAAAAACACCCTTATCGTCAGAAGCTACATTCAAAAGCGAATCAGAACCCAACAAAACATCACCTGCAACTGCATCAACCATAATACCAGATCGCAGTACAACTTCATCAGAAAAATCCGAAACTATTGCAGTAACAAATTTAACCGAAACTATTGCGGCTAGCCCAAACATACCCTCAACCGATAAAACCTCTACAGACAAACAGTCCCCAGTTGCCAAAGCTGAGGACAAGATAGACTCAGACAAGCAATCTCAAAACTCCACAATTGTGGAGAAAACCAACTCAGGCGAACCATCTCGTACTGCCGAAGTTTCCGACAAAATAGACTCCGATAAAAAAGCTCCAATTCCTTCAACTTCAGAAACAAAAAACTCAGACAAACAGCTTCCACTTGCCGAAGCTAGCACCCTGATAGACTCAGACAAACAATCCCCAACAGTCGATGCAATACCGACCGAAAAACCCACTTCAGATTCTCAAGAACCGCCGACAACACAGCCCCCAACAGCCCCATTAATTCCACCCGCATCTAACCCTGTTTTACCTGACACTAATATCAACCCAGAAGTCAACTCAACCGATTCCACAAACCCAGTACAAACTGCCAGTCAAGCTTTAGCTGACAAACAGAATGATTCAGAAAAAGTTGACCCATTAAAAACCGAACCTGCTGCAATACCAAAAACAGCAGCCAGTGAAAATGCAGCGGTGACGACAGCGACAGCAGTTCAAACCCCAGAAAAATCTCCGAACAATACTGACTCAGTTTCGGAACTTAAACAGCCACTTCAAACAGAATCTATTGTCAATCAATCAGCAGATGCTGAATCAATAAAAACCGACCAAACTGCAACTGCAAGCATTTCTCAACCCCCCGCAGAAACAGAGTCAGTTATCGCTCCCATTGCGTCACAATCTCCTGCCAAAACAGACTCGCTTGTCTCTAATGTTGGCGAACAATCACCAAAAGAAACCCACTCCAATGTTTCTAGCGCATCCGAACAATTGCCAACAAAAGACGAGTCGATTATTACCGCAGAAATCAATTCTGGTACGGTGGTTCTGGACATCCCTGTCGCTCAAATAACAGGAGAACTTGAAACCGAACAACTGCCCACAAAAAACGAGTCAATTATTGCCGTACCCGAAGCGGATGATACGGTTGAACATAATATCCCTGTCGCTGAAATAACAGCAGAATTAGAAACCGAACAATTCCCAACAAAAACAGATTCGCTAGCTCCCGCAGAATTCACTGCTGGTACAATAAAACTGGATATTACTGTTGCCTTCATAGCAAAACTTGAAACCGATCAAACCCCAGCTATTACTGTTAATTCTCTCGAATCAGACTCGCTAATTTCCAACTCGAATCAACACATACAAACCGATAATTCAATACCAGCACTATTCTCAAATCCATCAGAGACAACAGCAGGTACGGCACTGATAGCCGAAGTCGAAACAACCGTTGCACCCTCAACTCTTAAATCCCCACCCGAACCGACTTCAAACAATTATAATAGCAATTCAAATCCAATAGAAACTGCCACCGCTCAACCCGCGTATTCCGATACCGAAATTGCGCCCCAAAGAGCAGATATAACCAGCGGTTTGCTGCCGTTAGAGGCAGAAAAATCTGCTCAACTTTCAGACAATATTGCAGACACTCAACCCAATTCCACACAGAGTACCGGCAACTTCCAAACCAATACCAATCCCCAGATAAATCTATCAATAACATCAGCAGCCAACTCACCAAGTCCCGGTACTTTCCTTGTAGATAACCAAGGAAAAGTCAGATTCGACTATGTATTTGACGGCGGCGGCTACGAAGGCGAACTCGGCATTTTCAGCCTGGCAGGAATGTCCGCATTTATACCCGGAACTCCAGAATTCATTGCCGAAGCATCCCGTAGAGTTTTAAGCAATTCCACCGACGGACACATTGTAATTAGCGACAGCATAGAAGGAGCCAAATTCACCGGTGCGATGCCGTTCGACGGAGACTGGGACAGCGGCGAATATCAGGGTATCAAAACTTTCAACATGACTCCGGGTGACACCTTTGCCGTGATGTTAGTCCCCAACGGTACAGTGCAGTCATCGCTCGAATCCTCATATTCGGGAAATTGGTTCCCCGAAAACCGCCCCTTATTCAGTATCGCTACAGCCAATCCCAACGATACATCTTACGTGTTGCAGGTCGCCGATGTAACAGGTACGGGGAACACTTTTGCCCTCGAAGATATGTCAGCCGCTAACTCTGACGGCGACTACAATGACCTAATCTTCACAGTGCTTGGGGCAACAGGAAACGCACCGCTGCTGGATTCCGTTATCAACCCTGACAGAGAATGGCGGAGCACCCCGCTGGGACAGCAGCTAATAGAATACGCCAACAGCCAAGTGCCATCAGACACAGCGCCCCCCGCAATTGCAGCAGCGCTAGTTAACGACACCGGTTCTAACAGTACCGACGGCATCACCAACAACCCCGCCATCAGCGGAACAATTACTGATGCCAGCGACATTGCTAGCTTCCGCGCCAGCTTTTCGAGGGAGTCTACCGGCATTGAACTCAAAGACTTGCTAACCTCCGACGGCAGCTTTGCACTTACCCCCAACACACTATCCACAGTAAACGGCAACACCTTAACAGACGGCACATACACCCTATACCTGCTTGCAAGCGACTCCTACGGCAACACCAGCACCTTTGAACTCCCCTTCACCCTCGACACGACACCGCCAGAACTAACATTTGGCTTAAACCCAGCTTTCGACACTCCTCCCGTTGCAGACGGGCAAACCCTAGACTCCACCGTCACCTTAACCGGGCAAACCGACCCCGGAAGTACCGTTATTCTAGCTGAAACAGGAGCTATAACTACTGCTGACTCTACAGGACGCTTTGAGTTTGCAGGAGTAACATTAGCTCTTGGCAGCAACAGTTTCACCGCCACTGCCACAGACAAGGCCGGCAATTCCAGTACCGCCAGCAGAACTTTTACCCGCACCGAAGCTACTGACTCAGGCGTTATATGGCTGGCTGAAGGGACATCCTTCACAGAAAAGTTAGAACGGCCCATTACAATTCCAGCAGTGCCGTCAACCCTGACTGTGAATATCGCCGGTCTCAACTTCGACGCTTCTGACTCCGACTCCATCAAGGATGCTTTTGAAATAGCCTTAGTCGATGCCAGCGGTCGCTCTTTAGTTCACACTGTAGGAACGGGACTCAACAGCTTCTTCAATTTCACCGAGGGACAGCCTCCCCAACGGGCACCGGGCGTTACTTTCAACGGCTCTAATATCAGTGTAAATTTATCGCAAATAGCGGATGGTACGGCTGCTACACTGCAAATACGGTTGGTCAACAACGACAGCGATACAGCAACGCAAGTCGGCATCACCTCAATTGCCATTCAACCTTTAGCGGTTCCAACAGCTCCTGTAACAGCATCGCCCTTCGAGGATGTATCCCCTAACGTACCAGTCAATTTCAATCGCTTGCAGGACGTGGGGAGCCTGCTGGAAGCAGAATACAAACAGACTTCCTTCAATTCAAACAGCAAAATTCTTTACGCCGATTTAGCCGTAAAAAATGCGGGGCAGTATCCGGTGCGGGATACGTTGTTGGTAGGGATAAACAATATTAGCGACCCAACGGTGCGGCTGTTGGATGCGGACGGAATCACGCCGGAAGGAATTCCTTATTACGACATTAGCAAACTGGTTGGTGACGGCATTTTAAAGCCGGGGGAACTGACATCAACCGATACGTTAAAGTTTTACAATCCTCAAGGAGTTCAGTTTAGTTACGATTTAGTATTTTTAAGTCAGTTAAATCAAGTTCCACAATTTAAGGCGACACCAAATACGTCCGCTTTGGTGGGTAAAAGTTACGTTTATTCTGCAATTGCTGTTGATGCCGATGGGGATGCGCTGACTTATTCCTTGTTGGAAAAACCGTTGGGGATGGAGATAGATGCTCAAACCGGAATTATTAGTTGGCCGACGGTTGCTGGAGATATTGGAAATCACGCGGTGACGGTGCAGGTGGAGGATGGAAAAGGTGGAGTGGCCAAACAAAAATATGTGCTTTCAGCTATTAATCCGCCGCCAAATCGACCGCCGATTTTTACTTCAACGCCTGTTGTCGATGCAGCCGTCAATGTACCTTATACTTATGACTCTCACGGAGTAGACCCCGACAGCGATACAATCGGCTACAAACTGATTCTCGGCCCTGAAGGGATGAAAGTTAACCCCAATACGGGACTGGTGGAATGGACGCCGCCGGCCGTTCTCGTGCTGGGAGATACGGTACTGGGTAAAATTAGCTTGCCAGGGGAAAGCGACGAATTTACCTTCAGCGGCACGGCCGGAGAGCGCATTTACATAGATCCGCTGCAATACAGCGGTGCTGCTGGAAATTGGAAATTCGACATCCAAAGCCCCAGCGGTCAGAATGTATCGACTGGGGACTTAAACAGCAACAAAATCCTCAACCTGACAGAAACCGGCAATTACCGCATCGTAACATCAGCCATCGGCGACACCACCGGCAGCTACGGTTTCAGCGTTATCGACCTCGGTTTAGTACCCGCCGTTCGCTTCGATACCACCATCAAAGGTACCCTCAGCCCCGGTTCGGAAGACGACATATATCGCTTTACCGGCAGCAAAGGTCAAAAGCTGTTCTTCGACAACAAAACCAACACCGGCGGCTTCGACTGGGTACTCTACTCGGCCGACAACAAAGACATCCTGTCTCGCGGTTCGGGAGCAGATATGGAACGGTACTTGCCATCGGACGGCGAGTACGTGCTCGCCATCAGGGGCAACTCCAGCTTTACCAGCACCGTCGATTACTCGTTCGAGATTGTCACGCCCGACGACATCACCGCACCCATCGTCCCCGGCAGCAACGCCTCGCCCAACAGCGTTTACGGGGAACTCAAGGAAAAAGGCGAAACTGATTTCTACACCTTTACGGGAGAAGTCGGACAGCGCATTTACTTCGATCGGCTGTTCTACAATATCCCGAACCCCGAATGGTGGTTGGGAGAGAACACAGCGAAACTGATCGCCCCCAGCGGTACCTCCCAGGGGATTCGCAATCTCCAGTACGCTGACGATGGAGAACCGATTACTTTAAAGGAAAGCGGCACTTACCGCATAGAAATTGACGCCATAACAGAAAACACGGGCACTTACAGCTTTAGCGTTCTCGACTTGAATGCTGCAACGCCCCTGGAGCCAGATACCGACATCAGCGGCACCCTCAACTCCGGCCAGGAAACGCATTTGTATCAGTTTGCAGGCCTCAAAAACCAGCGCCTCTTTTTAGATACACCGGGGGGAACTGCAAATACAAACTGGACTCTCTACGATGCTGGGAATAACATAGTTCCCGGCGGTAACAATTACCAGAACACCGACATGGAAGTGGTGCTGCCAAATACAGGCACTTACACCCTGGCAATTAAGGGCAACAACGGCACAAACCCGGTTAATTACTCGTTCAAAGTAATTACTCCCGACGTGCAATCCGGGACTCTGGCATTTAATGTCCCAGTTTCAAGTTCCATCGGCGAAAAAGGCGAGCAGGACGTTTATACCTTTACTGGTACTAAAGGACAGCGGGTGTTCCTCGATACGCTGATGGAGACGCCAAACAACAAGGCTACTTTAGTTAGCCCCAGCGGCACTAAAGTCATCGACGGCTACAACTCTCTGTTGTATGCGGACGGATATTGGCGGAGTCCTGTCATTTTGCCGGAGAACGGGACCTACTCGCTGACCGTTGACGGTTCGGGAGAATCGACCGACAGCTACAGCTTCCGACTGATAGATATCAACGCCGCGCCAGTCTTGCAAAAAGATGCCCCAAGCCCGACCTCCGGCACGCTAGATCCTGGGAGCGCGATACAGTTCTATCAATTTGCAGGAGCCAAAGGCGATCGCGTTTACTTCGACAGCCAAGAAAACTCCCCCAACACCAATTGGCACCTCTACAACTCCAACAATAATGAACTCAGTGAAGTAGCACTTGCAAGCGATTTTGAATACGT